>CAZRDY010000001.1:4549-354942 GCA_964599395.1 uncultured Gammaproteobacteria bacterium | reverse complement strand
GTGCGGAGTGAACGGGGCTCGAACCCGCGACCTCTGCCGTGACAGGGCAGCGCTCTAACCAACTGAGCTACCACTCCGAGTGGTATATATAATGTAACACACAAAAGGGCGCGAAGCCCCTTCGGGATTGAATAATACTATGAGAAAGCGAAACAGTCAATATGGGTTATCTACCCTGTTTTTGTTCCTTCTGATATGCAAAATACGAATAGACAATCGGCACAATAATAATCAAAGCAAGAGCACTGATAAAAATAATCGCTTTAACCATATCTACAAAAGGATAAGCACATGACGCAATCATTACTCCCGCCAACATCATTAAGCGCGCCATCAAATGATTTGTCTTCTTCCACACAACCGCACTCTCCATCGTCCACGGCGTTCTCACGCCCATCGCCCAATTCTGTTTTACGGATTTAATAAAATAACCAAGCCCGACAAAGAGCAGACCGACTAAGATCGGGATAATGCCGCCGACCGGAATATCGTAACCAAGCCCGGCAAAACCCGCCAGCATAAACACGACAAACATAAACGCGACGATCAGGTTTTTAATGCCATGATATGAATCGCGAAAACCGGCATAATGTCCGTGCTTTGGATCAATATATGGCAACAAGAAAAATAATAGGTATAAACCGATGAGCATAACGGGCCCAAACCAAGCGCCGAAAGCGCGACCCGAATAACCGTCCACTTCTCCGTTAAAATTCCAATGTGTCGGGACTTGTTCAGGAAAATTCGCGTAAAAATAAAACGCGGCGACGATCGAGATGGCGATAAGCACCAAGGCTGGCCACTCTGTTTTTACTAAAGGTGATGCGGGATGTTTCATATGTGTAATATATAGCTATTAACAATTATACTCTTTTCTGGTAGGGTAATCTAATATGCCTCTATCCATTGGAATCGTTGGTCTACCCAACGTCGGTAAATCTACTTTGTTTACCGCATTAACTAAAAAACAAGCTGAAGCCGCAAACTATCCGTTTTGCACGATTGAACCGAATGTCGGTTTGGTTAAAGTACCGGATCATCGTTTGGCTGCCTTGGCAGAAGTTTCTAAGCCTGAAAAAATCATTCCGACCGTTATTGAGTTTGTTGATATTGCCGGCTTAGTTAAGGGTGCCTCGGAAGGTGAGGGACTTGGAAATAAATTTTTATCCCATATCAGAGAATGCGACGCGATTTGCGAAGTTGTCAGACAATTTGAAGACACTAATATTATTCACGTTAATAATAAAGTCGATCCTGATTCTGACCGAGACACAATTCATATTGAACTGGCCTTGGCAGATTTAGGAACAGTCACCAAGCGACTGGATACAGTTGTCCGTGAAGCCAAAGCCGGCGCCAATAAAGAAGTTCTCTTAATGAAAGATGTTTTAGAGCGGATTAAAACTGAATTGGAAAAAGGCGGCGCAGCGCGTAATCTGGAATTCAATGACGACGAAAAACTTTTTGTAAAAAGTCTTTGCCTCATCACAGCTAAACCGTTAATGTATGTTATTAACGTCAATGACAAAGATTCAGAAGTTAATCATGCCTGGCAAGACGGTTCAGTAATTGCGATTGATGCTAAACTTGAGGCAGAAATTGCAAGCTTACCGGAAGAAGAACAAGCTTCGTATATTCAAGAACTTGGTTTAAAGGAATCGGGACTTGATCGCTTAATTCGTTCGGGTTATGAACTCTTAGGACTTATTACTTTTTTTACAACAGGCATTGATGAAACTCGCGCTTGGACCGTACACAAAGGCACAACTGCACCACTTGCGGCCGGCGTCATTCATACTGATTTTATAAAAGGCTTTGTCAGAGCCGAGGTTATTAATTGGGAAAAGTTTGTCGAGGCAGGATCTGAATCCGAAGCACGCGCTAAAGGTTTAATTAAAACTGAGGGAAAAGAATATATTATCAAGGATGGCGACGTCTGTAATTTCCTGATTAACAATTAATCAGGAAACCCTTGACAAAAGTATTTATTTTATTTATTCTATAAAAAATAGTTCTTTGGTATATTTACTTGTATAGGTGCACTTCCTTTTTTTCCTCCGTTATAACAACAAAAACTCGGGCCGAGTAAAAATATGGTTGAGGCTACCTCGGGAGCAAGTAAATTACCGGGCGCTGGAATTTTTTTCCGGCGCCTATTTTTTTTGCAAAATAAGTATTTCTCTCCAGACCTTTTGTCCTTCGCGTCCGTAGATATAAGAATCTTTTTTAATTAATCCTTGCGGCAATTTCGGCTTGATATGAATATCAACTTTAGTAAAATAAGGCAGGGCAACAACGGCTTGCGCATTTATTTTTAAAATCATTTGCATTTGTTTAAACACTTCCGTATACAGTGTTTCTAATTCTTTGACTACGCTATCAATATGTACTGCGCCTCGTTGCGGACCAAGATAAGTTTCAGTGACGATCGCGCCAATTGAATCTTTTTTATAATTCTCGACTAAGGTTCGAGCGTCAATTACTTTTAATTCAGGATGGATATCAAGTCCATACTCATTATTAATCCAATCAAGATTTATTTTAGAATCACTGCGCGCTTTAGAAGACAGGTCACTGCCGTAAATTTTTGTATACCCCATGAGCATTGCCTCAGTAATAATCGTGCCTGAACCGCAAAAAGGATCAAGTAGTATTTCTGATTTTTTCGCTCGTGCCAGGTTAATCATAATCTGCGCCAATTTCGGAGGTAACATTCCGGAATAGTCGTCGCGCGCCGGACGGCCGAAATCGCGATGAGATAATTGTTTGAAATCTTGAACGGCTTCAGTCACACCGACAACAATCCATTGATCCTCCATAATTAAAACAATTTCCCGACCGCCGGCCACTAATTTATTTTGTTCGACTACTACGCTGGATAACGTTTTTTCGCGGCTTGTTACAAAACGGCAACTGACGCCTTTTTGTTTTAGAGCGGTTTTTAGTTCAAGACCTAATTTATGAGTGTTAATGCCGGATTTTCCGTAGAGAGAGATACCAAAATTAAATTTGCTTGTTTTCGGCGCTGACTCTAATTCTTGTAATATCGTTTCGCGCAATTCGGCTTTAGTAATACGGGCGAGTATCTTACCGATTTTAATCGTTCCGCCGAGATTTTTTATAACTTTTTGAGGATCGGGCATTTCAAGATTGCCAAGTAATACCTCGTCCAAGAGTTTCATTTTTTTAAAATCAAAACACGCCGTGAGTTCGGCGACGGAAAGTTCTCTGTGATTTCCTAAAATAAAGAAGTGGTTCATATATCCATACTATACCCATTTTGCCAAAAAGAAAACCGCAAGCTTTTTGCCTGCGGCTTCTTAAAAAATGTACTTTTAATAATACCAAACGGTTTCATGATATGTATATAAGATTTTACGTAACAACTTATATCTCATACGCATTAATTCATATGATCTATTAGTATACATTCGTGAAAATTCTTTCAACAAATTCATTCTAACCGGTTCAAGCTTTTTATCTTCTTCCGTTCCTTTTAAGGCCATATCAACAACCTTGGGACGTTTGAAGCTCTTTTTATAGGGAACCTTCCCCAATTGAAAATCTCTCCAAACAAGCAACGAAGCGTGTTCATACTCACTGCCGGCCGGACACAGCTCGTAGAGTCTGCCCAACTCATCAGTTGTTTTCTTTTTCGCACAAACATTATTGAGGATGGTATAAAACAGAGAGTCGTAAGAAAAAATATATTCGCCGAATAAAGCATACTCCGTGGCAATTGATACTTCTTTAGGGTGCTTGGTTATATATTCTGAATATTTCACAAAGAGTCGAAACCTTAAATTCGAGTCTTCTTTTATAATGCGGAAGGTCTGCTCAAGCTCACCCTTGGTTTCAGCCCTTTCTACTAACTTGTCACGTAATGTCGGCAACCACTGTTTATCATAATCACTTGCGCTGAGCATTTTTTTAATTTCAACCCAGCTTATCTTCGGCGGTATTGTACCATGTAAAACAAAATCAATATCAGTATCGGAAATTTTTAACTTCCTTAAAGATTTCAATACTTTTTCCGGAAATTTTGTAATTGGATCTGCTACGGCCATGCGGCCTCCTGTTCTATTATTTATTATTATGTAAATGTTCTAAATTTTTCTTTAGCTTAGTCCTCTCAAGCTGTCCCTGTCAAGTTCATGCCAAAAAGAAAACCGCAAGCTTTTTGCCTGCGGCTTCTTTAAAAGAACTAATTCAATGCATTGAGATAATGCCATTATTTCTCGTAATATGTGTAAACAATTTTTCTTAAGATCTTATAGCGATCAAGTAATCTTGGTACTGAATCCAAACCGTCCTTTCCAAGGGAAGCTAACAAATTCTCACGGACATCCGATAGTTCCTTATTCTCTTTCTCGCATAGTGCCATTATGTCTACTGTATGACCTTCAGTACGAGGTTTCGCCGGGATGTTACCGAGCATGAATACTCGCCAGTATTTCAGTATTTCATCTTCTGCCTTGCAGACAGGCGGACAATCGGCATACAGCACATCGAGCTCATCAACCGAAACTTTGTGTATGCAAGAGTAAATCAGATCATTGAGCAATCCCTCGTCTGTAAATACGTCATAACGCGCTGCAGCGAAAACAGCTAATTCACTTTCCATGACAACGCCATCTTTAGCCCGAATGAAACATGAGCGGTATTTATCGAGCATGTTCCGCGTCAGATTGGTATGCTTTAGGACGGTCTTAATATCGAGCTGTTTGCCCAAAACTTCGAGCGTCAGCATATATTCTCTTTTGTTGACAGCCGCTTTGGACAAGAGCTCAAGAATCTGTTCGTGCCATACTGCATCAACCCTGCCATGAGCGTCTAAAAGTTTTTTGTATTCGAACCATTTGAGATTCTTTGGCAGCCTAGCATAAATAGCCAACTCTATATCTTCGGTGCCCAAACCCAATTCACTGAGTTTTGTAAGTACCATTTCTGGAAACGGTCTGTTTGGTTTTGCCGTAGTCATACGGACTCCTTTTCTGTTTTAAATGTTCTAAAATACTCTTATTTGAGCTTAGCTTAGACCTATAAATATATCTCTGTCAAGCTCTTGACTGAGCTAAAAAGTCATGATATAGTCTCAGTACAATTTAATTAACACCTCTTCCATTGTCTCGCCGAAGCTTTAGCAAAGGCGGACAGGTAAAGGCCTAGAGCTTTTTACCACAGGTAATCTTGAACCCTCACGGTTTTCCATTGGTTTTTCCTTTGGACAAGAATACCGAGAGGTTTTTTTATTAACATATATCCTATGTCACGAGTAAAGTCATCTGATATTCCGCATTATGAGTTGCTTTGCCTCATTTCGAACAAGTATAGCGAAACCGAGGTTGAACCGATTCGTGCGACTATCAATAAATTAATCACCGACAACGGCGGCACAATCACCCTGCAAGAAAATTGGGGAAAGAAAAAGCTCGCCTATCCGATCGGAGGTTTTCGCCACGGTTATTACTACCTGGTTGAGTTTGATATTGAAGGACCAAAGTTGCAAGAACTTACTAACCGCTTGCGTTTGTCCAATGAAATCGTTCGTCATCAAGTTGTAGTTAAGCATAAGAAAACTGCGGCCGAGATTGCTGAGAATGAAAAAATTCAACAGAAAATTGCTGACAGACGAAAGGCTGAAGAAGCCGCTGTTGTTAAACCTGAATCCACTGTAGCTGATAAACGTTCAGAGTTGGGCGACTTAGATCAAGATCTTGATAAGATCATTGATGCCGCAAATTTACTTTAATTATTATTAAGCCGCCTGGCTCTCTAAGCGGTACAAATATATGAATCTTAATAAAGCCATGATCATCGGGAACGTAACCCGCGATCCGGAAGTCAGACAGACTGCCAACGGCGCGAGCGTTGCGACTTTTTCAGTCGCCACCAACTTTTTCTGGAACGACCCGGCCGGTCAACGCCAGGAACGCGTTGAGTTCCATAACATCGTCGCTTGGCGCAAGCTCGCAGAAATCTGCGGCCAATACCTGCGCAAAGGATCAAAGGTCTACATTGAAGGTCGTTTGCAAACCCGCGATTGGGTCGGCAAAGACGGTCTTAAACGCTATTCAACAGAAATCATTGCTGAAAATATGATTATGTTGGATAAGGCGAATGGTACTGGAAACACAAACGGCAGTCGTCAACCATTCCAGCCACAACAGCAAGCTGATCAGTACGCACAAAAGTCTCCTGATGCCGAACCGGTTATCAACTATGACGAAGCGATGGGCGGATTTGACGCTCCGGCTGACGACGAGATCAAAGTCGAAAACATTCCTTTTTAACCTGCCTGCCGGTAGGCAGGATAACTAACCCTCAATAATATGCCAGTAGCTAAAGCAAAAAAACAATGCTATTTCAAAAGCAACAACATCAAAGAAATTGATTATAAGGATGTTGATCTTTTGAAAAAGTTCATCAACTCATACGGACAAATTTTGCCGAGCCGTCGTACCGGCGTTTCCGCAAAGTATCAGCGCAAACTTGCTGAAGCCGTAAAGCGCGCACGTATTATGGCGCTCTTACACTTCCCGAACCAACGTCGCTAATATGTTGAGCTTAACTGAAATCAAAGTCGGCACCGTTATTACCATTAACGGCGAACCGTATGTTGTTGTTAAGTCAGAACATCATAAAGTAGCTCGCGGTGGAGCAACGCTTAAGACTAAACTCAAAAACCTGATTTCCGGAAATATAATGGAACGTACCTATCAGGGAAATGATCGCGCGGAAGAAGCCGATGTACAAAAGCGTAAAGCAACTTACCTGTATAAGGATGAAACCTTTGCCCATTTCATGGACACTGAAACGTTTGAACAATACAGCCTCGAGATTGAAAACCTCGGCGGTAAAGAACGTTTTATGAAAGACGGCATCGAAGTCACAGTTCTTCATTTTGAAGCTAAACCTATGACTGTTGAATTGCCGATTAAGGTTGAGTTAAAAGTTACCAGCGCTCCTCCGGGAGTACGAGGCAACTCAGCCGGCAATGTCACTAAAACTGCTGAACTTGAGACCGGCGCCGTAATCTCCGTACCAATGTTTGTAGAAACCGGTGATATGATCAAAATTAACACTGATAACGAAGAATACGTAGAACGAGCTTAAAGACCTCACCCTAGCCCTCTCCAACCCTGTTGGAGAGGGGAAAAGGAACAAAAGAGCCCCAATTCGGGGCTTTTTTGGTATATTGACAATATTTATATAATATGCTATAATACAAATAATTTAGAACTTTTACAATTTCGGTTTTTTACATTAGTTAGTTCTTTTTGGTCCCCTATCGGGCCAGGAAAAACTAACTAATAACTAAACCTCAATAAAAAATGAAGACAAATACTTCAGAAATAAAAGAACCACGTTTGATGGAAATCTTCAGGATGTACCCAGTTTTATTACTGGTTCAACTAACCACCCTTATGATTATGGCTGGATTCGGAATCACAGGCATGCCAGCCGTTGTTGGATCACTCGTATTTTTTGCTATTTTAAATTTTCTGTTCAGTAATTACAATCCCGGTATAGCCTATTACAGACGGATGGGTATTGTTTATAGGTTGCTTACATTATTTTTAGTGTTCTTATCAATCCATGCAATACCAACAGAACCGGCTGAAACTCAAGTTCGAGTGTGGGGCATGATAGCTTTGTTCGCCGCTATCAGCAACTTGTTAAGAAGGGGCGAAGAAATCGAAGAAAAAAAATGGAAACAAATATTAAACACACTTGGCCAGCACAGTGGCTGGAGGGTTGTATAATGAACTATAAAAAATCTTCACTTTATCAGCTTATTGTTTTGGGATTATTATTTGCCGTAGCGTTCAGCTGCGGTAAAGAAACACCCGATTCAGATCTAAGCATAAGATATGAAAAAAATCTTTATGCCGATACCTTATTCGGTTATGATGTAACAACATTTGAAGAACACTCCAATTATTATCAAGGAGTCGCCTATAACTGTGATGGTTATGGCGGATGTGATTCAATTAACTTCATATCTAACGAAAAACCAAAACTTGGTCCTGCAAAATTTTTGTTTTATTCTGCGGGTTACGAATGCGGTTGGGGACTAGTTACTCAAAACAAATAACAACAAACATAAACTATAAGGAGAAATTAAATTGAAAAAATTAATTGCAATACTTATCGGAATCTTCGCAGTAACAACTTTCAGCTTTGCACAGGAAACCGGCGGATACACAGAAACAATTCAGCCGATAACCATCGCTGAAAATAACCCTTACAGAGTCAAACTGATCGACAAATATGTTGAGGTTGTAGTCAATATATATGATCATTCAAATATTGACGAAAAAGCAAAAGATGAAATTCTTACCTGGAAAGCTACTTTCCAATTCTGGGGAGACAGCGGAGTACTGACATTTCCTCAGGGAAGCATAACAATTGATAAAAATTTCAATACCTGGGTATGTCTGTCCAAAAACTTCAATAAGTGGGCAGGAGACCAAGCTGGATTTCTGGATATAATAAATCCTTTTTCCAGTAATCCAAAAGAAGAAATTGAAATATCTACAAACTATTAAAAACAGCACATTTCACATAAAGACGTCATCAATGGTGACGTCTTTTTTAATTGTCTGAACGGGACGCATCCTTTCCTCTCATCCCAGCGTCTGTGTCATTCCCCGCGCAGGCGGGGAGTCTGATAATTAACGGTTCATCATTGTCTAAACCACTGAAAGACACTGATTTGAGATGAGAGACACTGAGGGCTACTTTATAAAATGTGTGTCATTCCCCGCGCAGGCGGGGAATCTTTTAATCAACCGTGCAGATCATAATATAAATCCTTCCATGGGGGATTAGTTTTATTAATTAAATTTAGTTTCCATTGCCTGTTCCATTTTTTAAGATTCTTTTCTCTTTGAATTGCCATGGAAATTTCTCCATATGTTTCATAATGGACCAATCTATATGTTAAATATTTACTTGTAAAACCTTGATAGTACTTCGTCCTGTGCTTGTATATTCTTGATACTAAATTACTTGTTACTCCAATATATAACACTCCATACTTTCGACTGGCTAGGATATATACATAATATTTTCTAGTTTGTACTGACATAATATTAGATCCTCCGCCTACGCGGAGGATGACACATAGAATGAAATATTTAGTTCCCCTCTCCAACAAAGTTGGAGAGGGTTAGGGAGAGGTCTTAAAACAAAAAACTCCCTCCAAAATGGAGGGAGTTTTTAACGCAAAAATTATCTATCCAACAATCTCTTTCGCTTTCGCCGCATCCATAATCTGTTTCTTAATCTGCGCCATCAGCTTGAGATCAGCTCGCAAAAACTGACGAGCAGTTTCGCGTCCGGTTCCTAATTTAACTTCACCGAAGCTGTAGGTATTACCTGACTTAGTAACCACACCGTATTCAATGCCTGTATCAATCAAATCTCCCGACAAAGAGATTCCTTCATTGTACATGATATCAAACTCAGCAGTCTTAAACGGAGAGCTTACTTTATTCTTTACAATTTTTACTTTAACGCGATTACCAATACTCTTTTCATTTTGTTTAATCTGCGCGGCGCGGCGAATTTCAACTCTAACCGAAGAATAAAATTTAAGTGCCATACCGCCGGTAGTTGTCTCCGGATTTCCGAAGAATACTCCGATCTTCATACGAATCTGGTTAATGAAAATAACCACAGTTTTCGTTTTTGAAACAATGCTCGTTAATTTACGCAACGCTTGTGACATTAATCTCGCTTGCAGGCCCATATGAGAATCACCCATATCTCCTTCAATCTCTTTCTTTGGAACAAGCGCGGCGACGGAATCGACGACAACGACATCAATCGCATTTGAGCGCACCAAGGTTTCCAAAATTTCCAAGGCTTGCTCGCCGGTATCAGGTTGAGAAATCAATAAATCTTTCACATTGACTCCAATCTTTTTAGCGTACTCCGGATCAAGTGCGTGTTCCGCATCAATAAACGCGGCAATGCCTCCCTGACGTTGCACTTCAGCAATAACATGTTGAGCTAAAGTTGTTTTACCGGAAGCTTCAGGCCCAAAGATTTCAATTACTCTGCCGCGCGGCATACCACCAATACCCAAAGCAAGGTCGAGCGACACGCAACCGGTCGGGACAACATCAATATTACTTGCAGGCACATCGCCGAATTTCATAATTGAACCTTCGCCAAACATTGAGCGAATCTGTTCAACGGCCGCGTCAGCTGCATTATGCTTGGCGTCGCCGTTGGAAGGATTGGAGGATTTTACTTTTTTCTCTGCCATATATTTCATTAGTTAATATTTAATTATTTTGAGGCTCTTGAAACAAAACATTACGTGTCATCTCAGTCTGTCGGCTATACTTTTTCTTGGCTGTGACGGCAATGATATTGAGTCCCTGTTCAAGATACACGGTTTGACCGAATGTTCCGTCACTTGATACCTGTACCGTTTGACCGTTAATCGTTACATCAGTTTCAGGCACGGTATGACCGCGCAATTCGATTTGTCGCTCAGTTACTGTCAGATCTTCGGTCGGTTGATCTATGGCTAAAAATGGGGGTTCAAAAATTCGTTTTACCAAAAACCCAAGATACAAGACACAAAGCGTAGCGACAACAATAATAATAGTATTACGCACTAAGGCCGGCATGGCAACTAAGTAGCGTTTGGCAACGATTTGGCGCTCAAATAAGCCGCCTGATTGTTCCTGAGGTTTAATTGTCTCATTATCAAATTGCTCACCAAGCGAACGATAGTCGAGTCCCAAAAAACGAGCGTACTCCCGCAAGAAATTACGAGCGTACACGCCTTTTGGAAGCCGGCGTCGATCGCCTGTTTCTAAAGCTTGTAAATATGAAGAACGAATTAATAATTTTTTAGCAACGACTTCGAGCGAGAGTTTTTTTTCTTCGCGTGCACGACGCAATTGCTCACCCACGCTAATATCAAAAGATGCAATTTTTCTTGAAGAAAATACACTCATTATTATGTAGGGTTAATCCACTTATTGTTGACAACAAACGGCAGGTGCTGTACAGAAAAAATCTGTAGTTATGTTTCCGCGACAATCATTTGCTCCAACACACTGATACCCTGGATGGATATCAGGATCACATATAGACTGAAGTCCTTCTGGTCGCAATCTGCAACATTGTTGAGTGCTATCTTTGCATTTATAAGCGGAATTTATTGTATAGTCAAGAACGCAGGCATCTTTGCAAAAGAATCCAGCATTTTCACAATCTTTAGAGACGCAGCATGATTCCTCACCTTTGCAATCTGATGCTTCAACGCTGTTCTGCAGAGAAGTACATTCACCCTTAATACACTTTCCTCCCGCTTTGGCACAAGTCCCCACTCTTTCCATTTGTGTTTCTTTAGGCAAATTAGGGTTAAAGCTGCCTCCTAATAATTTATCTGTAGTAAATTGAATGATGAGATAACTTGAGAATACAATGGCTAAACCGACAACCGAGCCGAATAATATATCTTTACCTTTTTTTACTTTATCAGAGGAACCACCCGATAACATCATCATCACTCCACCAACAATAAACATCAGCAAGGTCAGCGCACCTACAATGCCGAGAATATATTGCGAAACACTCAAGCCCAGTCTTAAAAACGCGTTAAGCGAACATTGTGTGCCGTTCGGTCCGCAATCACTTACCTCGGATACGAGTCCGGGATTAAGAATTGACTGTGCTTGAACCTGCGGTATAAAAGATAGACAAGCGGCAAATATAATAATGAGACTCAACGTTTTCCAATTCATATTATTGTCCAATAGTTTGTTGTACGCGACTCGCAGCACGGTTAACGGCGGTTTCAAGCTGTTCCGGATTAGCAATGACTTCATCGATCATTTGGTTGATGGCATTATCAGCCGCGACAAAGTCACGACCGCGATACCAGCTTTTTGCAATTAACAATTGTTCGGCGAATACTTTTAACTCATCATTTTCAATCTGCTCGGGAATCAAAGCACGCAGGGCCGTTGGGTGTTTAGTGGCTGCTAAATATTTTTTAACTTCATCAGGTTTGGTTGTCATAAACTGAATAAAATCCCAGGCTTCATTTTGTTGTTTACTTTTAGCAGAGACAGTTTCCACCCAATAGTTAGCAACGTTAGCTTCATTAGGATTACCTTCGATTTGCGGGAACTTAGCTACGGAAAAATTTAGTTTTGGAGCCTGAGCTTGAATCAACGGCATGTGATAGGAATAACCAAAGAAAATTGCAAGTTTTCCGTCTACAAAACGTTTTAAAGAATTATCGAGTTGGTTGTTCCAGGTGTACACTTCTTTAGCAGGATTCGCGAAGTCGGCGTAAAAACGCGCAGCTTCCATTCCGGGATTATATCCTCGTTCACGGAAAATCGGCGGCACAGTCTGAAAAGTTACGGAATTGCCATCCATCATAAGAGCGCCGTTTTGCATCATTAGTGCTGAAAGAATATCAGAAGCACGATCGATATTTTTAGATCCCCCAAGTGCGACGCCGGATTGGATGATGTCACCTTTTAAATCCTGTTTTGTTAATTTCTTAACGTCTTGCTGAAAATCTTTATTCCAATAAGAGGGCAGTTGAGCAATACCGGCGTTGTTCAACAAATCTTTATTATAGTACATAGCCAAAGTATCAACTGACAGCGGCAAAGCGTAAATTTTCGGTTGGTTATTTACCGATAATACGACATCATCATATACCGTATCAATAAAAATATTTTTCACTTCCGCAACACTGACGCTTTTAGTAGTGCGTAATTCCGGAATAACTTCCTTTTTCAAAGATCCTTTGGTGATTGGATATACCATCGTGATACTTTCCGGCATCGGAGCAATCTTTGTTTGATATTTTCTTACCCAAGTATTTTGAATTGAAAAAATATCCGGGCCGCGATCTTCAGCTAACGCATCAAGTAAAGCCTGTTCATATTCATCATAGGTCAACTTACGATAGTTAATTGTGATAAAAGGATGTAGCGCCTGATAATCCGCAATCAGTTCGGCAAAATCATCCGGACCGTCCCAGACGCGCCAGTAATTAAGCGTTACCGGTTGCATTTTTTGCTGCACATCTTTAGAAACGGTTTTGCAGCCAAAACCCGAGGAAACAAGCACCGCTAATAAGAGACCTAAAGTGATAATTTTTCGTGACATAGAATAGTATAGTACCTCATCAGTATAGCACATTTTTTTGTCTTATTATTCAACTTTCGGCCTGTACTGCAGGGCTTCAGCCAGGTGTTCCGCGCTAATCATTTCCTTGCCCGCTAAATCCGCGATGGTGCGGCCTAGCTTTAAAATCCTAAAATAAGCGCGAGCCGAAAGATCAAACTGCGCAACGGCCGCTTGCATCAAGGTCTTACTCTCAGCATCAAGACGACAAAATTCACGTACAGCAACCGAGGACATTTCTCCGTTAGATACAAAACGCAGATCTTTAAAACGCTCGGTTTGAATAGCCCGAGCGGCTTCAACCCGGACTTTTATTTCGGCAGAATTTTCGCCTTCGGGTTCACCTTCGAGTTTCTCAAAAGACAATCTCGGTACTTCAATATGTAAATCAATACGATCTAAAATTGGTCCCGAAATTCTTTTGCGATAGGCGATGATTTGCGCGGGGGAACATACACAATGTTTTTCTCCATCCCCTAAATAACCGCACTGACAAGGATTCATTGCTGCGACCAACATAAATTTTGCCGGAAATACCAATTGTCCGGCGGCGCGAGAAATTGAAACTACGCCGTCTTCCAAAGGTTGGCGTAAATTTTCTAAGACCGGACGAGGAAATTCGGCAAATTCATCTAAGAAAAGTACGCCACGATGCGCGAGAGATATTTCACCGGGTCTCGGCCAAGTTCCTCCGCCGACTAACGCTGCTCCGGAAGCAGTATGATGCGGACTGCGAAAGGGTCGTTCGCGAATTAAACCGAGTCCCGGTTGTAATCGCCCCGACACACTATAAATTTTTGTAATCTCTAGGGCCTCGTGCAAACTTAAACGCGGCAAAATTGAAGGCATAGATCTTGCGAGTAATGTTTTTCCTGAACCGGGCGGACCGGACATTAACATATTATGAGCGCCGGCCGCAGCAATTTCGAAAGCTCGTTTAGCATACTCTTGTCCGCGCACATGAATAAAATCAAAAGCGCTATCAATATCATCAAACGACAGTTCTTTTGCCGGATAGCTTTCTATTTCTTCAAGACCCGAGATATGCGCAATCAAATCTCGCAAATGAGCAACCGGACGCACATCAATATCTTTAACCAATTTTGCTTCTGCGGCATTTTCTGCCGGCACAAAAATTGTTGCGAAGCCCGCTTCATGCGCCCTGATTGCCGTTGATAAAATTCCCGAAACAGGACGAACAACGCCGGATAAAGCGAGCTCACCGATAAAGACGCAGCGATTTAAAGCAATCTTTGGAACCAATTTTGTTCCAACGACTAATACGCTCACCGCAATCGGTAAATCGTAGCTCGGTCCTTGTTTTCTAAGATCGGCTGGCGCAAGATTAACTGTTACTTTTAACTTGGGAAATTCTAAACCGGAATTGCGAACAGCTGAGCGCACACGTTCTTTAGATTCATTAACGGCAATGTCGGGTAAACCGACAATCGCAAAGGAACCCAGTTCACCGCCGCCGGTTTCAGCTTCGACTTCAACGATTTCTGCTTCCAAGCCGACAACAGCGGCGGAAAATATTTTTGATGACATAGAATTAAGATTTTTAAGACCTCACCCGGCCTTCGGCCACCCTCTCCAACCTTGCTGGAGAGGGTTTATTTTTTAAAGCAAACTCAAGGGCTCGCAAAACTGCCGGCAAAGCCATTTCAATCGCCTTATTTTCAATCCGGGAGACAGTCACACCATATCTTTTAATTACAGCGTCTCTTTCTTGATCATAATTACGATTTTCCTCTCGGTAATGTACTAATCCATCTAGCTCAATTCCAAACTTTAATGACGGACAATAAAAATCAAGGATAAAACCTTCTATAACGTGTTGACGTCTAAATTTTAGATTTAAAAACTGGCGTTTACGCAGTGCTTCCCATAACATTTTTTCAGCTTTTGTTGGAAATTTTCGAAACTCTCTCGCTGCAATTAAGGTATTTTTATATTTCATAAAAATATTTAATAATAAGTTCCCCTCTCCAACAAAGTTGGAGAGGGGTGAGGGGGTGAGGTCTTAAAGGGAGAGGGATTCTGACGCAATACTAAATACTGAGGGGAAAACAAAAAAATAACCCCTCCGGATTCAGGAGAGGTTATAGTATGAACTCATTATAACACAGGAAAAAAATTTGGCAAATAAAAAAGGGTCATTTTGACAATGACCCTTCGAACAACATTTGATCTTAGGTTTTATTTTTATAAGGTATAACCCCAATAACATCTTATCCATTTATATGATTCTATCGAGTTAACCTTATTGGATTGCATATCTATCTTCCATGACTCCAATTCTTTTAATCTTATGGAATATGGTATTTGGCAGATTGCTCCCACAATCATGAGAATAAGCCCGCACCCAAAAAAAGCTATAGCGATGGATTGATAAATATTGGCGGGAATAATTATTCCTTGTGAGATCTGAATTGCCAGATAAGGTTCCTGTACTGTGGCGGCAACATTTACCAGGATAAGGATACAAAAGAAACATACAAAACAAAATACTGACGGAATTAAAAATAAATTCCTTGCCGAGTGTCTGCCCTGACTTATTATTCCCTTAACTAGTGTGTACTGATGCAAATCTGTAGCGTTCATGTCTTTTCTCTTTTCTATTATAATTTTATTGTTTTATATACCAGCTTGAATTTACTTTTGTTTGTAATTCCGGAGAAAACGCAAACCAAAATCCTTTCAGGTGTCTATATTGATTATCTACCCTTCTGAACCACCAAGCGCCGTTTTCACCTCCATCACTTTTATAATCAACTGATAACCCGTAAATTTCATCACTTGGTAAGCTGAAATATCCAATATATGTGTCGCAACCTCCAGGATGTAAAACTTTTCCCCCTTCTATCACGCCACCCGGCAAAGAGAGAAGGTAGGCAAGGATACTAAGCCGCCTGCCTGCTTCTTTTTTTCCTACATCAGTTCTTAAATCAATTATATTTTCACTGATATAGGATAGTGCTTCTTCAATGCGCATTTCATCTTTATTAACCGGTAGAAAAAGTTCACATTCATTTTCATTTACTGCGTACTGTTCCGGAATAAGAGAAATTATTTGGGTAAGAAGAGTGTAGTTCCAGAATGCTAAATCATTTACTTTGGCTCGAAAAAAATCTTTTAGATTTATTAACCCGAGCTTAGGAATCTGTATTGACTCGGAAAGTTGAATGACTTCGTTAAAATTTTTATTCATTATATGCCCCTGTTTTAATTTATTTGTTAATTTACAATCTAATAAATTAGCATTTTTATTCATTTTTGTCAATATAGATACCAAAAAAGCCCATATTTCAGAGCTTTTTATTAGCTTATTCCCTCTCCATCAAGGATGGAGAGGGCTAGGGTGAGGTCTACATCATCATCCCCGAATTCATTCCGGCGTGAGCATGATCATCTTTCTTATCAGGTTTATCGGCAATCACCGTTTCAGTAGTTAAAAACATCAAAGCCGCTGATGTTGCATTCTCTAGCGCCGAGCGCACAACTTTAGTCGGATCAATAATTCCTGCTTCGATCATATCTTCGAATGTATCCGTCGCTGCATTATAGCCAAACGAAGAGTTGCCCTTATTTTCTTTCATGATGTTATATAAAACTAAAGATCCGTCTTGTCCGGCGTTCGCCGCAATTTGTTTTATTGGTTCAAGTATCGCGGCGTCTACAATCTTCGCGCCAATCGAATCGTCTTTGCCGTCACTTAATTCTTTAAACGCGTTAGCAGCCATGGCTAAGGCCAAACCTCCGCCCGGCACAACACCTTCGGAAACGGCAGCGCGTGTCGCATTAAGCGCATCTTCAATGCGATCTTTTTTTTCTTTCATTTCTGTTTCGGTAGCAGCGCCAACTTTAATAACCGCCACTCCGCCCGACAACTTTGCCATGCGGTTTTTTAAGGCATCCTTATCATAATCAGAATCAGACAATTCAATTTCTTTTCTAATCTGTTCAACGCGCGTCTTAATCGCGTCTTTGGATCCGGCGCCGTCAACAATGGTCGTAGAATCTTTCGCTACTACTACTTTTCTCGCTTGTCCTAAATCAGTTAATTCAGTAGTTTCAAGCTTAAGCCCCATATCTTCAGAAATAACTTTAGCACCGGTCAAGATCGCAATGTCCTCGAGCATTGCTTTGCGACGATCACCGAAAGCCGGAGCCTTAATACCGAGTACATTAAAAGTGCCGCGCATCTTATTTAAGATAAAAGTCGTTAAAGCTTCACCTTCAATTTCATCGGCAATAATAACAATATCTTTTTTACCGGACTGAACTACTTTTTCAAGTAATGGTAAAATCTCTTGAATGCCGGCAATTTTCTTATCAGTAATTAAAATATAGGGATCTGACATTTCCGCTTTCATTGATTCGGCGTTACTAATCATATACGGAGAAACATAGCCGCGATCAAACTGCATTCCTTCAACAACTTCTTTTTCAACGCCGAACGATTGTCCTTCTTCGATTGTAATAACGCCTTCATTGCCAACTGATTCCATGGCTTCCGCAATAATATTTCCAATCTCTTTGTCATTAGCGCTGATTGAAGCAACCTGAGCGATTTCTTCTTTTGAAGAGATCTTTTTAGAAATCTTTTTTAGGTGTTCAACAACTTGGACAACTTTTTCTTCCACGCCGCGACGAATTTCAATCGGGCTCACGCCGGATGAAACTAACTTTAAACCTTCGGTAATCATCGCTTGTGCCAAAACTGTTGCCGTTGTTGTTCCGTCGCCGGCCGCATCATTAGTTTTAGAAGCGGCTTCTTTAATAATATCTGCGCCAATATTTTCATACGCATCTTCTAATTCAACTTCCCTGGCTACACTCACTCCGTCTTTGGTAATAACTGGACCGCCATAGGATTTTCCAATAACAACATTACGGCCCTTTGGACCGAGTGTAACTTTAACTGCGTTAGCCAGTTGATCAACGCCGCGCTTGAGAGCCGCGCGCGCTTCTTCTCCAAAAATTATTTGTTTAGGCATATGGTTATTCAATTATCATCATTAAATCTTGTTCTTGGACAATTGGATGTTCAACACCGTCAATTTTAATCTTTTCTACCGACCAACCTTCCTTATACATAACTTTTGTTCCGACTGAAACGCTGATAGGAGAAATTGCTCCGCTCTCTAAACGCTTGCCCGGACCAACGGCGATTACTTCGCCTTTTTTAATCTTATCTTTATTTTCCATATTCGCCGGTAACACTAAGCCAAAGCTCGTAACAGCTTCGTCTTCAATTGGACGAATAAGAACATAGTCTGATAATGGTTTTAAATTCATATGTTTTTGTCATCCCCGCGAAGGCGGGGAACCAGATTAATTCATTAGCACTCTTTAAAGCAGACTGCTAATAGCTCTATCTTATCCCCTTAGCTCTTGTATGTCAATACGAACCAAAAATAATATTGACTTAAATAAAAAAATATGGTAAAAAAATATAAAATAATTTCGTACATTTAAATAGAGTACTAAAAAATGAAAAATGAGTTACTGCAAATCCAGGAAACATCAATAGAGGGCTTCTCTTATTCTTTCACAAAATGCTTGTTGGATAAATTAAAAAGCCTTAAGTCAGAAGACCGCTTATATAATATACCGATTGCTGAGGCAGAGAAAGAAGAGGAGACTAATCCAGAATTAAGTCCAATCGCTGACAGTGTATTAACGCTTCTAACGGGGCAAGTGCACCCTGCTAATGCTTTTGGTAGATATGTAAGACCCTCAGAATTAAATCCTTACATGGAAATGGTTGAAGAAGTTTTGGCCATCTTCCAGATAGAGAAATAATGAATTAAAATAAGTCTATTAAAGCGGAGATTATCACTCCGCTTTTTTTGTTGCCATTTTTACTTTGAAGATAATACCGAGTCCAAGAAGTATCATGAGGAGACTGAAGACTTGTGGCCAACGAAGTCCTAAGAAAAGTGGCGTTGAGTCAATTTTTATAAATTCTAAAATAAATCTAATAAGACCATATCCAATCAGATAGGCGCACATAATTATGTGCGCCGACACGGATTTTTTTATAGCGAGGCGATATAATAGAAATGTTAAAATCAACAACAATATCGATTCGTACAAAAATGTCGGATGGAAAAATTCAAAAGTTTCAAAACCTACAGGGCGATGAAAGGTATCAATCGGAATTCCCCACGGCAAACTTGTTGGCTTACCAAATAATTCTTGATTAAACCAATTGCCAAGTCTGCCTATCGCTTGTCCGAGGGCGACGCCGGGCAGCATCACCGCAGATAGGTTCCAAATAGTATATTCTTTCTTTCTGACAAAAATAAAAAGTGCAATCAAACCTCCGATTAAAGCGCCGTGAATTGCTAAACCGCCATTCCACAATTTTAAAATATCTGCCGGATGGGTTGAATAAAATGCCCATTCTAAAAATATTTCGTAAACACGTGCGCCTACAAGTCCTCCGACAATTGCCCAGATTGCTGCATCAAGTATTTCATCGCTTTTAATGTTTCTCATTTTTGCAATATGCAAAGCTAAAAGCAAAGCACATATAATGGCAAGGGCCATGATAATACCGTACCAATATATTGTGATTGGGCCGAGCTGAAAAGCAACAGGCTCGGGGATGAAGGAGTGGAGAAAATTCATATCTTTATTGTCGCAGTATTTAGACATTTTTTCAAATGAAAAAGCCCTGAGAAATATTTCTCAGGGCGCTTCTTTAAAACTTTTTATTTAGTCAACAATTTCAAATACATCTTTATCAACGCTATCACACAAGACCAGATCAGGAACTTTATACAGTTCGTCACCTTTCTTCCGAGTTATCCCTCTTATAGTCAGGGTATTAACCTTGTGATTTGCAGCAAAGCGATCAGGATAAAAGTTTTTGTCATCTATTTCCAACGCATATTTGTAGATACGTTTGTATCTGTCGTCGGAGATAACTTTATCCTCATGGAACATATCGTATGCCTGCCTATACCAGAATTCAAAACTGTCATCACCTGATTTAGCAAAAAACTGATCTGAAATCTGAACATTCTTCTGCTTTATTTTGGCTTTAATCCTGCCATCAGTTTTTGAATCGGGTTGGTACTGACTTGCTTCCTGTGTGCAGGCACTGAAAAATAAAGCGATTAAGATAAACGGTAATAAAATGAATGTTTTTGTCTTCATTATATAGCCTTTCCTTGTAAAGAACTTTTAATTTATAGTTAACTGTATTATATCACTTTTAGCTAAATTAGTCAAGGATACCAAAAAACCGCCCATTTTCGAGCGGTTTCCTGTGAATAACTCTATTTTACAGCAACAAAGTAACCTACGGCCTGATCATATCCTCCGGTATATCCGAAGTAATAACCAGCAGCGGCTCCAGCCACAAGGGCCAGCATAGCCCAGACAATAACTCGTGAATGATCCATATGTATAATTAAGTATATATCTACAGTATAGCATTTCTTGCTTGCGAATTGAATTCGCTAGTCGGCAGAAAATCTTATTACGCCTTAGTTCCCCTAGTTTCATTCCACGCAATCCTTTCTTCCCGCAAAACACGCGCATACCAGATGCACTCATCAAACAATAATTGTAAACGTTTATTCCATTCTGCCGGATCTTTTAATTTTTTTCCCGCGTCCAGTAATTCCGTGACGCTGCGAAAGTAAACGGCAGTACGTATCGGTATCATTTGAAACTCAATCGCAACCAAACGCAACTGCTCGATACCGCGCGCGGCTCCAAGCACACCGTCAGAGACTCCGACAAAACCAATCGGCTTGCGATTGCACTCTTTATAGACATGATCGAGAAACATTTTAAGTTCTCCCGGATAACCGTGGTTATATTCCGGAGTCACAACAATATAACCATCAGCACGCGCTGATTTTTCTTTCCATTCTTTCATCTTCTCAGTTGGCTCCTGAGTAAAATGTTGGGGAAAATCGCGTACATCTAAGAGCTCGGTTTCAATGTCGAGAGTTTGTGCAAAGGACAACACCTCCCGAGCAATTGCTTCAGTTCGTCGCCCGATACGAGCCGTTCCTAAAATGATTGGAATATAAAGCATAACTTGTAATCCGTAATTTTAATGAAGGATTATTCGCAATTTAACGCCTTCTTACATTCGGCGCGACTTTCCTCCGGTGCAGAGTTACACGCAGCACATTGAATAGCTTTTAAGTCCGTGCCTCCCGTCGCTTCAACTTTAGTATTCATCATCGCGCTTAAATCAGTGAATTCAACATTAGGCGGCAATTCAAAATATGAATCGTCTTTTTTCCATGACGAACATTCGTAATCAACCTTGGCATCAAGATCAACTTTTTCATTGTTCTGAGCATTTGCCTGAGCGTCGGCTTTCAACTCAGGATTGACGGTCATTTTAAAACCTTTAGTTTCGCCGTCCATCCAGGTATAACTTGTGTCACCCTTAAGAATCATGTGACCAATATTTTCTTTAGCTTCAGTGACGGACACGAAATTGGTGCGAAAATTATTTTCTGAAAAGTAAAATGTACTCTTAACCTCATTCTGATTAATATCGCACTGCAACGGCTTGCCTTTAGCCATGAGTTCGCGCATTGATTCAGAACCCATGATTTTTGAAACATCAGGGCTTGAATAATCACTGCCCTTGTCCTTGCGTTGACTAATATATAAAAAAGCGGCTGCCACGATAATAACAATGCCGACGCCCCAAAGTATCTTTTTATTCATATAACAGGTTATAGAGAGCCCAACGGGCTTAGTACCCCCAGTGTAGCATAACAAAAGAAGGCGGAAAACCGCCTTCTTTTGCCTCTCTATACTTGTGCTTTAAAACGGCATGGGCCGGCCGTGACGGCCAAACATACCTTTATTCTGACCAACATGGGATTCAATTGCTTTAAGGCGGGCATCAGCCTGCGCTTGCGTAATGACTCCTTTGTCGACGAGAACTTTGAGATGAGCACTCATCTCGGTCTGGGCGGCCTGTTTCATTTTTTCTCTGAGTTGGTCTGCACTTATGCCTTTTTCTTCGGCAAGGTCCTGCATAGTCTTGCCGTTTGACCAAGCGTCTTTGACCTCATCAACGCTCACGCCCAAGAGATTAGCTTTACGTTCAAACATTGCGTTCTGATGAGAAGCGACATCATCAGGATTCGCGTTTGGCGAAAAGAAACCATGGGCGGAAACTACCCCCGCGCCCAACAAACCGAGACTCATAATCGGCGTGAGGACATAGGCGGCGATTTTATGTTTCATAGCTTAAAATTAATAATGAAAAAAGGTCGACCCGTACCTATTACTACAGCCGTATTATTAATTTATTTCAAACAACGAATTCCTTGGGCATAAATAACCGTATCCTGACGTGGACCAATCACTAATACCGGATCTTGTTCAACAAAAGTCTTGCCGCGCGGAAAACTGGTTCGCTCATTTATAATAACCGAAAGAATCTCGTCAAAACGACTACGCATTAAGAATCCATCAGGATTAAAACGTTCAATAATACCGGTATGAAGCTTAATTATAGGTCGACCCATGTCACCTTGATAGACAAAGGCAACGGGTGAACGACGCGCGCCTGAGTACTCTTGCATATTCTCATGAAAGCGCAACTGACTCAGGAGCATGCTGCCGCCAAAAACAATAATAAGAATCGCCGCTATAGAATATAATAGTGGACGACGATAGGCGAATGAGTAACGGCGCGCCAAATATTCAACAACAAAGATTAATATCGCAATAATTCCAAAGAGTATCCAAGGCAAAGATACGAGCATAGTACTCGCTCCCAACCAACCAAAATCCCGAGCCGCCATTATCTTATTTTCCGAAATAGTAAAAGCCGCCAAACTCACCACAAAAAGCAAGCAAATAAAAGCTAACACCGACACAGCCGCCCAAAGAACTCCGCGTAACATAAAATGCCACTTGGGTGATTGTTTGGCGGCACCGCTTTCAATCGTCTTGAGTACAGCTTCGCTTATTGATTTTTCTTGATTGTTATTTTCAGTTGAGTTGGACATACTTTTTTTTCAATTCTTCTTTAGCTCGTTTAAGACGGACACCGACGGTTGAAATCGGGATATGCAGGACATCCGCAATGTCCTGATATGACAGTTCTTCATAAAAATATAAAATCAGCACTTCGCGATACTTTGGTCCGATAGAATTCAAAGTTCGCTCCATGCTCAATTTCAATTCTTCGCTCAAAAGATCATCATCACTTCGTTCTTTCGCGGGTAAAGTTGGGAAAATAGTATCGGTTTCCAAAATAAAAAAAGGTTCACGCTTAGTTTTCTTCAGCGCGTTAACAAATTCGTTGTGGGCGATACGATAAATCCATGGAGAAAAACGACGCTCTGAGTCAAAGCTCTTGATATTAATATAGGCCTTGATAAAAATACCTTGTACCAAATCGGCTATATCATCGGCGTTACTAAGGAATCGTCGTCCGTAACGGCTGATCTTAGCCTCATAACGCTCAAGCAAGGTTTTAAAAGCTGACGTATCTCCCTGTTGTACGGCCGCAGCGATCGCTTCGTCGGTTTGGTGCATACCCTTGATACTACAACAAAAAGCTTTATATATTTCAAATTTCTATACTTTCTTGCGGCTTTGGAATGAGCACTTTGAGTTTGGGAGATTTTTCATGTAGAACTTGCTCGAATGCTTTAGCCTGACCTTCTTCAGAATGAACCAAAAATACATGATCGAGTCCCTTGAGCTTGGAAATATAATCATACAAACCGTCTTGATCGGCATGAGCGGAAAATTCATGCATCATAACAATTTTAGCTTTAACCTGATGCATCCGGTCATAAATCCGAACCGGACTGACACCTTCTTGTAATTTTCTTCCCAGTGTAAATTCGGCTTGATAACCGGTCAAGACAATAACGGCGTTAGGATCAGAAATACTGTCTTCAAGATGATGTAAGACGCGTCCGCCTTCGCACATTCCGCTTGAAGCGATAATAATGATTGGCCCCCTAGCTCGTTCCAAACTCCGCGAATCTTCAACACTCGTTACTTGTTTCATATTACGAAACATAAACGGCGATTCATGGTTTGGAAAATCGCGCGCCGTCTCTTCGTCAAAATTATCAGTGTAGCGCTTAAAGACATCAGTCACATTATTGCCAAGCGGTGAATCTATCGCTACCGGGATCGCGGGAATTTTCTTATCATTAAATAATTTATGCAAAATATACACAACTTCTTGAGTTCGACCGAGCGCAAAGGCCGGCATGATAATCCGTTTATTATTTTTTACCGCGTCACTCACTAAATCAATTAAAAATTCATTGGCTTCATGCACGGTTTTATGTTTACGATCACCGTAGGTACATTCGCTGATAATAGCATCAGCCGCTTCGATAATATTTTCAGGCTCAGGTAAAATCGGCACATGCGTATTTCCCAAATCTCCCGTAAAGACGAGACGTTTAGTTTTATCAGCTTCTTTTGATTCAATTAACGTTACAGCTGAGCCAAGAATATGTCCGGCGTCATAAAACTTAAAACGGCAATCGTTGTTTAACGGTTCCCAATCTCCGCCCGCAGAAGCGTAGTTAATTGGAAAAAAATGTGCGCATGTTTCTTCAACGTCATCAACGGAATATAAAGGCAACATTAACTCTTCGGGCTTAGCGTATTGTTGAACCCTTAAGTAGTCTTCAAGTTGCAGTTTAGCGGAATCAAGCAAGATAAGACGCGCGATATCAATCGTCGCCGGCGTAGCATAGATTCTGCCGAGATAACCGTTCTTAATAAGCTGCGGTAACAGACCGCAATGATCGGCATGAGCATGCGATAAAATAACCGCATCAATACTTTTAGCGTCAAAGGGTAAGGTTTTATTTAATTCGTATGCTTCGCGACGACGACCCTGATGCAATCCGCAATCTAATAAAATTCGCAGTCCCGCAGTTTCTACAATGTGCTTTGAGCCCGTAACATTTTGGGCGGCGCCGTGAAAAGTAATCTTCATATTATTGATATCGTTTAACAATTATTTTTTTAGAGACATCACGATAATTTCCCGCCTTGTCATACGCGCGCAAAGTGATAGTATACACTCCCGCTTGAGGGAAGGGAATATAAATTTGATCGCCTATCGGGAAAAATATTTCATCATTAATTTTAAGATAAAATACTCATTGCAAACCACTCATAAAATCTTTGCCGCTTGCTTCAAAACGAACCAAACCACCCGGCTTAATTTTTGTTTCGCTCGCCGACAGCGTTAACTCTTCCGGTGCAGTTGTATCAACACGAACAGTAACTTGTCCTCTAATTAATTCACCGGCTTGATTAGAGCCTTGAACTGTATATGTATGAATGCCGTCACTTTGCACAATTGTTTGCAGGGGCGGAACTGCTACCGTATTCATATTCTGCGAAGCTGTTTCCGCTACAAGCCTGGCTTCGATATTGGGCGCCCAGGACAAGCTGACAGCTTTCTTTGAGTACCAACGTTCAGGGTTCGGATGAGTCGGAGAAAACAAGGTTAAACTTTTTTGCGCACCAATCAAGTCACTTTCTTCAAAACGCATAGTCGAATCGACTGCCATACGTAAGACGTCAGTTGCCAGTCCATCGTTAGCTAACACCTGAGATTCTTCAAGGAAATTGATAGAGGATTGTTTAACACCAGGCAAGGGTTTTAAAAACAAATCAGTCACAATTCCGCCATTACGTTTAAAACCCGGGTTTGGAATAATACATTCCATAACAATTTTTCCGCTGACCGAATTATGTTCCGAAAGAATAAAGTGTTCACAAATTGAACGATCCATATCAACAGACTGAACTTTTAATTCCTTGGGATTATATGACAACACAAGACGCATTGCGTTAATCGCTTCGCCACCTGAATCAAGAATTACGGACATGCGCTGCGCAAAACGACTATCGAAAACGCCACCCTCCGGCTGAAAACGAAGCACTGAATTATAAAGCGGATAAGGAATCAATTTGAACCTGATAAAACGATTATAAAAACCCAGGGCAAGTGCCGCGCAGCTTACAATATAGAGTACAATAAAGCCGATAATAAAAGGCGAGTAAATCCAATTGTTTTTTTCTTCACGATGCTTAATACGATGAGTAAAAAATATAACTACAAAGAAGATCACCAAAGGAAACAAAAGGCAGAAAATAACAATGTTGGTTATATAGGGAAGCGGAGTGAATAATAAAATACCGCCACCTGCCTCTTCCGCGCCCGGTAGGAATAGATTTTGCGCTATGAAAAAACGCCCGTCAGGCAAGAGAATAAAACGCTTAAGGTAGTTCGTCTGTAGTAGCGCAAGTTCAGGACGAACATAGCGTGCCATCAATTCTTTGCCAACTTCTTTTTGCACACTTGTACCGGATAGACCGTACTCCTTTGTATAAAATCCAATTTCCGTACCGGCCGGCAAATAATTTCGCGCAAAATATGTCGCGTAGTTATTATCACTCGGGTAACCGAATAATAACGCCCCTACCTTTCTATCTCCTTTATATACAAAACGACCGCTCAGAAGCATTAACTCGCGAGGGTCGTTCGTTCGTATTTCAATTGAGGCCGCGCTTTGTCCGCTCGCAAACATACGTCGACCCAAGGGATTATTTAAAAATAAATTATCACCAATTTTTGTCGCACTTGCGGTTCGGTTTAAGACAATTCCTTGACTATTGGTTACTGCTATATAAGCTGCGCCGCGTTCACTTGTAGCATAAGAAAGCAGCTCGGTAATTCTCTCTAAGTCTTCGCCTTCCAATGCATCTGCCAATACAGGATTTAAGGCCATGGCATCACCGTCTGCAATAGACTGGGAAAGTTCTTGATTGATAGCATCTTGAGTTTGAGCTAAAACGTGTGCGGCATCCTGTTCAGGCTGCTGCTGATAGGCAACATACATCAAAACCGCGATAAGAGAGAAAGAGATGACGAGCGCCGCGATTGCAGTTAAAAATGACGTGGAACGTAATACATTTCCTAAATGAGAGAAAATTGATTTCGATTTCTTTTGCTTCTTGCTCATTCACTTCGTTCTTTAACTTCTTCAAAAACCGCCTTAGAGGTTCTTTTAATGTAGCTTGATAAATCTGCGTAGTTGACGCCCCGTGTCATAAGACAAATCATGTAAGGTGAGGGTTTGAAATAAACAATACCGCAGTCGTGAAGTTGTTGCTCGCCTTCAACATATGCACGAACGCCAAACTTATGCGCAACCTTAATATCGGTCGGTACTTCGCCCGTTAGTCCGTCTGTAAATTCACTTTCTTCTAAAATAGCGAGAGCTCGCTCGGACATTTCCGGATTCAAATATGATGCGTTATATAAAATACGAAAAATAGAAGCGTATTGTTTAACGGTAATCTTAGTATTATTTAAATCTGCTTCATAACCAACGACTCCCAAGTCACTCAAAGTGCGACGAATAATTTCAAGGTTTGGTCCTTTGGTTTCCAGCCAAGCCACGAGCATATCAGTTGCACGATTGTCAGAATAGATAATCATATAACGCACTAGTTCATCAATCGTGTACTCAGTATTCGGCGTCAGTGTTTTTCCGCTTTCCATAATTTGAGAATTTTGCGCAAAACCTGCGGGAGTGCGCAACTTTTCATTAAGTTGCTTTGGATCATTTTCAAGATACTTATATACTGCAACCATGGCTGGTAATTTCAACAAGCTCATCGGAGCAAATTCTTCTTGCTCATTAAAATAAAAAGTCGGTCCGTTGCTCAGATCGCGAAAATAAAGTGAGGCATTGCTTATTTTTCCGAGCTTCTTTTCTTTTTCAAGCTCAGCCAACAACTCTTTTTTAAACACCGTATATTCAACCTGCTCAGGAGCATTATCCCCGCAGCGCATAGGATTTATCAAGGAATACGAACACTTTTCATCTGCGGCTTGGGATTTAGATTTATTAGACGGAATACCAAAATATAAAGCTCCGGCCGTAAAGCCGAGCAAAATAAAAATGATATAGAGGTAGTGTTTTTTTAGAAATTTCATATCTCTATTATAACCCTATATTCATTGTCTGACAAACAAAAAAGGCCTATCCAATGGATAAGCCCTGTTTGTTAAAATGTACAAATTAGAGTTGGTAATGCATAGTGATGTAACCCGTGAATCTTTGGCTGATACTTTCGTATCTGAGCTCACTGGAGATCTTATACATACCAATTGCATACGAGTTGTAGTACTCAAGAATGATGCCATTCTTTTTCCCCAATTCTCTTTGTGCGCCGATGGCTAAGTGACCCAAGGGACCAAATTGCCTCGAAACCGATACTTCCCACTTTTCAACTGTTCCGACTTTTTTTCCATCAACCTTAAAAGCGTAAGTGCCCTTAGTGCTTAAAGGAGAAAAATGAACAAAGAGGAATGGAGGACAGACCAAGGTACTTGTACCAAGGACATAATTTTCCTGAGAGAAAAATCCTTCATTGATCGTACCGTAGGCGTTCTGGCTTCTAAACCAATAGTCTTTGCTTTGTCGGTCAACACTTAAGAAACTGAAGCTGCCGAAATTTTTTATTTCTTTTGTACCCGCTAATGCCCAGGTTGTTTTCACTTGATTGCCTAAAGCAATAAAAAAGTGTTTTGGATTTAAAGCAATCCAAAAGTATTTATCCTGAGTCAATTCACTGAACTTAGTGTAACCCGGTGTGCTAAGAAAGCCACCCTCGGTTGTTACTAAATCAGAAAATCTCAGCCTTCCGAAAAAGTAGCTTTGCGGTTTTTGCATTCTGCCCATACCTTGACCAAAATTAAGGTCGCAGGCAAATTGATCACTGTTATACGATACACCCAAATCTACCCAGCTAACATCTTCTTTGTTCCAATCACCAACGTGCAACACTGAAGCATTGAATGAGGTTTTCCCCACCGGGAATAAAGATGGCGCAGTAACTGCAAAGACATCATTGATCTGTTTGTTAATATTTCTTTTATAATCGTAGGTAACCTTTAGGGTACCGGGGATTAGCAACTGTTTTCTCAAAATATCAACGCCGGAATTTGTGGTATCTATTCCAAAAGCTGTTTCTGTTTTTAGCATTGTTTGGCTCATTAAGGAACCAACAAACAAAACAAACAACATGAAAGTAACTAAGATTAATGTTTTCAATTTATATTCCTTTTTTTAAATTTGCTTTCCAAAAATTCGTTAATATAGGATTATACCATTTTTAACAGTTCATGTCAATATACCTAAAAACCCCCTTTTCTTGGGGTTTTTAAGGTCTTTTAAGAATTATTGGGCCCAATGATAGAAAACCTGCTCAGCGTCTTTACTACGAATTGAATGGCTTAAATCATTGCGCAAAGGCTTAGATTGAGGATACATATTGGCAGACCACCAATATCCGTAGGAAATAATTGTTGAAAACTTTTGATTGTCCATGTTTGCTTCAAGCAGGGCTTCATAGAGCAGAGCCTGTTCCTTATCATCGCGTGTTAAATCACCATGCATTTCTCCCGGCTCTATCCACCCTTTATTTTTAACTCCCGTGTAACTCGGAATAGTAACGAGTAAAATCTTTTCTCTGGAAATGTTTTTAAGAAATGTTTGATCAAAATAGTGTTGCCATGCTCCGCGCAATGCTTCAGGCTTTAATTCTGTCTTAGTAAATAATGACCGAGCCGCGGCGTCACCATTTACTTCAAAATACACCACAACAAAATCAAAATCATTTGCATTTATCTTTGCCATCATCTGCGGATAGCCAAAGTAGCCAACACGTCCTTTAAACACTGTTTTAATTTCTGTTACGCTTTCTTTCCAATATGAGGACAAGTCTTTGTTATAATAATTTTCAATTATCAGGTCGCCCGGATTAATAATAAAGTCAGTTACACCGGCCGCCTGAGCTTTTGTAGCTTGACTCAGCATTTTCGCGCGCAGATTTTTTAAAAACTCACTCCACTGTGTATCATTAAATTTTTTAAGGGTGTCAGCGCTTGTTAATCCTACTTTTAAACTAGTCAGCTTTTCAAAGGCTTTACCCATAATTAGTTCTTTCAGATTTTTTTCTTTTTCAGCGCTCGCAATAAATCCACTGATTTCATTTGCCGTATCTGACAAATTGGTGAGCATAAAAATTCGCTCTTGTCCGTTAGCATGCGCTTCTCTAACGATAGCTTTCAAGTCGTCCTGACTAATGTTGAAGGTCGCCGGAAAAGTTTCCTGATCAAAACTAGTGATTTCAGTGCCGGTACCTAAATTAATAAAATCAGTAAATAAATAAGTGTTCGATTTAATTGCTCCTATGCGAGTCAGTGCTGAGCTATATAATTTCGTTGTGTCTTCACCTAAGTTTATATACATGTGCGGATTACCCCAAATATCCATAGTACCGATACCGAGTTTAAAATCCGCTGTAGTCTTTTCGGGATATGCGATATACGACAATGTCTTTGGACTAAAATTACGCGACTCGAGTGATGAGCACCAGGGCGGCGTTGGCCAAGGTCCTTGCGGCGGACACCATTTCGTAACGAACATAAGAGCCGTGCCAAGAATAAGCAGCAGCACAATAAGGCCGATGAAAAATATAAACTTTTTCATAAAGAGATAGTTGCCCGAGCGAATCAGGGGCTTACATATCTAAGTATAGCAAAAATATCTAATTTCAACTTAAGGTTGCGAGTTTATTTACTGAGCGCAATTCCCTGCGTAACGTTGTATGATCTGGAATCGTTTTCACCACTAAGTCCCAAAAGCGCTTAGAATGATTAAATTCTTTTAAATGACACAGCTCATGCACAATAATATAGTCAGAGAGCTCAGATTTTAATAAGACCAACTTATAATTAAAATTTAAATTCCCCTTGCGAGAGCAGGATCCCCAACGCGTTGATTGATTTCTAATGCTGATCTTTTTAAAACTAAAATTATAAAAAGTATTAAAGTGCTTAATTCGTTCAGTCACTAATTTTCGCGCCGCTTCTTTATGTTCTAAATACTTATTTCTCGTGTCTTTGGCATTTTTAACGGGAACAAGTTTTAATTGTTCGATTTTTTCTTTGATCCATTTTTCTTTACTTACAATAAATCGCTCAATGAATGTTACCGAGATTCGCTTCGGTGCCGTAACAATAAGTTTGCCGCCGGGCTTAATAATAAGACGGACGCTTTTAGAGTTTCTAAATTTTTTTATTTCGTATTGCATTCTTAATAAGTTCTAGTTTTTTAGTACGTGTCATTTTCTTAATCGCTGCTTCACGTTTCAGCGCGCTTGATCTATCTTTGGCTATTTCTGTATACACAATTTTCACAACTTTATGTGAACGAGTATAAGCGCCGCCTTTTCCTGCCTGATGTTGCTTAAAACGACGTGTGACATCAGTTGTGATGCCGCAATACAGAGTTTTGTCGGAGCAGAGGAGGAGGTAAATGATATATAAAGATTTTACAGACATGGAGAAATTTTTTTAAAAAAATTATTTATCATCCTCTCCTAACATTTTCAAAGTTTCTCCATATTCAGCAACAATTTTTTTAACACCTTTTTCTATTTTTCCCCTGGTTGATTTATCAAGTTCTTTACTGTGATTAACTCCAATTTTCCAAACTCCCTTCTCTCGAAAAGCGGGGATTGTTTGGCGACGAGCTGCGTTTAATAATACAGTAAGCTTCTGATCATTTAATTTGGCAAAATCTGATAGTTTTATAATCTCTTCTGCGCGCATATACGCTAAGCGCTTATGCAACGATTCCATCAAAGCCAAGGAAACAATTTTTTCCATTGTTTTTGTCGTATGATGTTCTCGATATTCACCAAATGACCGATAGTATATTTTCTTCTCTTTGTCGCGTATGATAATGGGCGGAAAACCCAGTTTTAATAATTGGTAATTCATTAAAACACGTCCGATACGGCCGTTACCGTCACAGAATGGATGAATGGTCTCAAAATCAAGATGAAATAGAGCAATCATATCTACGAAATAATTTTGATGATCGCTAATATATTCGGTTACGGTTGCTTCAATCATTTTTTCAACTTTTTCCGGCGCCGGAGCAATGTGTGTTCCAACGCGAACATATTCTCCGGCAACTCGAAATCTACCGGCAATGTCGTTATCGATAGAACTGATAAGTATTTTATGAAATAGTAAAATTGTTTCGCGATTAAATTCTAGATTACTAATATGCTCAACTATATACTTCATCACTTCTGCTAAGTTTTTTGCTTCAAAAATTTCTCGGACTGATACATTGCGAGCGACTTCAAGATCTAAAAGAATTTTTTCCGTTTCTTTTAAGGTAAGTGTTGAATTTTCTATGGCGTTGGAATTAAAAACACTCTCCGATAGCTCGGTTTCATTAATTAACTGCAATAAAGACTCTTTGCCCACGCGTAAAACCTCATATTCCGCCTTAAGCGTCTTTATCTTATTTTTAATGGGATTAGTCGTGCTCATGTTTAATATGATAGCAAATTCACGATAAAATGTCAATATACCGTGAATTTGTCTTAAAAAGTGACCAAATTCACGTTTTTTTCAACATAACCGTGAAAAATATCTAAAAAATGACTAAATTCACGGTTTTGACGATATTCAGTATCTGCAAATTTTGTATGTACTTTCTGAACGCTTAATCGAGATCCTACCATTTTCGTGACCTCACGAAAATGGTCTGCACTCGAACTGTTTCCAAAATAGAAACAGTTACTTTTCCTATAGTTTTATTCCTCAATCAGGATAATATACTGCACCGATAATCATCATGATCAAACTAATAACAAAGAAGAAAATTCCCCAACTAGTCCAAGCTTGTTGTTTCTTTTTAAATTCTTCAACGCTTTCCCATTTATTTTTTCGCCAAGCCCATTCATTACCTTTCAGACCGAGTACAATCCACCAGACTAAATTAAGAAGCGGAATAAATCCTAACAACGAAATCCAAACGCCGTGATATACTCCCCAGATCCAGCCTAAACCGGCCGCGCCCCAACTCCATTTGCCCAGTTCTGCCGGGATAACGGAAGCAGCACCTTTACCCGATCGTTCATCGTAAGGACCATTATCATCCAACTCCTTCTTTCTCAAATACATAATTCCGACGATAACGCCGACAGGAATCAGAATAACGGCGATAATACCGAGGAAACCAAAAATAACTCGAATAATAGCGGCGGTCGTATTATTCTCTCCCATGCCATTAGCGCTAAGAATAAATTGAGCAATACCAAAGGCCAGTAGAATGGCTACTAATAATATAATCGGGCTAAGTAACCATAGAAGCCCTATTTTCTTATTTCTTGCTAACGCCATATGTTTAGTTAATGATTAGATATCTTAAGTATACATCTGTCTAAAGAAAGAAACACCCCCGCCTCTCGCGAGAGGCGGGGGTGTTTTTCCTTTTTTGAGATTTGGAGGAGGAGAGGGGGAGATAGATGGAGTAAAAACTAATATGACTCACACACTTAACGATTTCCTTTTGCTCGATTATGTCTTATACACAACATTTCACAATTCTTAGACTTTGTTTCGCCTCCTTTAACCCATGCTTTTACATGATCGGCCTCCATTTCGTCAAAGCTCCATATTTTAGTTTTGTTAGCATCATGTCCTATAGCACAATCAGAACAGTTTGATTTACTCGCTGTCTTCGCAGCCTTAGTTTGTGATAGATAAACCGATCTTTTTATTGGATCTTCAAAAATACGAACATCAAGTAATTTTGTGTCATTTGATCCACTAAGAATGTACTCAAATATACCCTTAGTATTATTTACGTAAGTGTCTCCGTAGAGTTCTTGCACTTGTTCAGAAACTTTTTTAGAATTGTAAGTTTGTGTATGATACTTATCATATAGTTGACCCCAATTAATACCTTTCATTTCACGATAGTAATCTGTAAAGGTATTTTGTGCCCAATCAACTACCTTTTTAAAGTGAAGCCAAAGAGCATCAGCATTTTTATCATTTTGATGATCTGCCATATATTGTTTAACATTGTCCTTCGATATCCATTTTATTGCTGTTTCCAGCCCCTTGCCCCTACTTTGATTAGCTTCAATATCAATATATTTATTCGCTAAACCATATGCCGCAGAGTTGCCTTTCATAAAATATCGCTTAGCACTAGTGAGCCAAGAACCCGTGTAATTAGCATTCAGTAATTCCTGTGGCGTTAAAGGCTCACCGGCTATATTAATAATTGAAAACCATTCTAATCTTTGTTCCGGTGTTCCTGAGCAAACATAAATTTGCAATTCATAGTTTAAGAAATAGTCTTTTCTCTCTTTTGAGAGGTTATCAAAATTTTTAGGTATTCCATCAAGGATGATAGAAAACTCATTATTAAAATACTGACATAAACTAATAGTTCGTTGCTGACCATCAATTAACTCGAAATGCTCACCATCCATCTTTGCCCAGTACATAACATTTAGTGGGAAAGCGGTACTGGGATATCCACGCATGACTGTTCGAATTACTTCATTACGCTGCTCATCCTTATAGACAAATTCTCTTTGATAGGCGGGCCTAATGTTTAATTTTCCACCATAACCCACCACGCCCTCTTCAGCGTTGTCCTTAAAGTTCTCAACGATTTCTCTTATAGTAATTGGTTTTAGATTAATTTTCATACTTTTCTTTACGTTGTATAATAATTCGAGAATACGGGCAACTTGTTTTATTCGCTTTTGTTATGGAAATATCTGTTCTTCCGCGATAATTTTTCAATACACCTATTTCCTTGCCTGCGTTACCAGTTGGTAGGCCTATCAAATCAAACTGATCGGGATTAAATTTTTCTAAAAATGTATCTGGTACTCCCATTAAACCATAATAATCCTCAGGTATTTCTGAAGCCTTGCCCACCTCAATAGCGTCAAGATTATCATATTTTATAAATTCTTCAGCTGTATATTTTTTGTACAAAATCATTTTCTCATGACGTTTTGTAACGTCAACATTTGTAAACCAAGTTATAGCCGGTACCTTACCAATTTTTTTATCTCCTTCAATTCTATTCCATTTTTCATAGTGATCCGGCATAACAAACTCACAAGTTAAATTGAAACCATAACCGGTCCAGATTTTATTTTCCTTAATTAATTTAAAAATTTCTTTTTTATGCAATGAATTCATGTTGCCCATCACAATAAATTTTTTATTAAACTCTATTAACTGAGCTATATATTCCAGAAATAGAGAAAATGGAGGATTGGTTACAACGACATCTGCATCTTTCAATAATTCTATGCATTCTTCACTCCTAAAATCGCCATTACCTTTCAAAAGTTTTAAAGAGTTTCCATCATGTTTTAGTAAATATTCAACATCTGCAAGATTAGTACTACCGTCACCATCGACATCTTTAACTTCTGTAATTATTATTTTATAAGCATGTTTTGTGTCTTTATCCATTCCTTTTTTAAGCGGTGGATTCACATCAAAAAGTGTGAGCTGTAAACCAGCAACTGGGCTAGGATTATAACAAGTAACAATTAGTTTCTTAAGTCCTAGTTGATTAAAATTCATAGCAAAATACTTAAAAAAGTTACTTTCGAAAGGGTCATCACAATTACATAGAATCACTTTCCCACGCAACTGCTTAGCATAATGCCGAAGCTCTTTTTCAATATCAACAAGCTGAGTATAAAACTCATCATTCTTCGCTTGTTTTGCTGCTCCTAAACTTTTATTTGCCATAATTATTTTCTGTTTACCAAAATCTTGATGTTTATAAATATTTGGGGAATATTTGCTTAAATTTTTCTGCTTTATTCTGCATCCATTCAAAATATTTCTCCCAGGCACCTTCTTTTTCAAAGTCACCTGAAGTATATAATATTATTCTACTAGCTTTTTTATTAGGCAGCTCTCTCCAATCAAGTTTCTCACCAAGCTCATTTTCTATTTGGTTTTTATTTTCGAATAGATGACGAAAAAGCTCCTTATCATCGTTAATATAAATTTCACATCCAAACAACTTTTCTCTTGAATTTATAGTTAACGAAATATGGCATCCACTTTTGCCAATACTTGCATCACACCAATGCTGTGGATGACTCTTTTGAAAGCGTAGTTTTGCATTATTTTGTTTTCCGTAACTCTTAAAGGAATCCCAAAATTGTAATTGTTTCAGTTTTGTATCAGTGAGCGCGGCACTTTCTGCTGAGCTTTTTACTGCCTTTGCCCAATCATTAGGCTTTGAAACAATTTCAAATTTTGGAGCAAACGGCGAATCTGCGATTTGCCATAATTCAATTCTTAAAAGATAAAATCCTATTTCTTCATTTGTATTTTCATTCAGCCAGTCAATAGCTTGTCTATGCTCTTCTCTCACATCCTTCACAACCCAAACGATAATACTAGCATCATAACCCGAGGCATATGTAATTATCTTTCCTAAATGGTCGTGATTGGTTACTTCAAGTTGATTTTCAATGATGATCTTATGCCCAGTAGTTTCTTCTTCCGCTAAAATATCAACATTAAAACTACCAACTTTTGCTTCAGTTTGAATAAGTTTTATATCAAAACCAATCTCCTCACTTAAAAGTTTAAGATTTTCTTCTTGGGCAAGCCAGTTCGTAAAATCACTGGCTTCATGTTTCCAGCCTTCTCTTAATTCAATTTTTTTTAGTTTACCTAAGGACATTTTTATACTATTTAATATTTTCTAGTCAATAAAAATTAGCTGCATAGTTTCTACAAAAATTACAAAAACAAAAAAGGAGAGCTTGGCCCTCCTTCCAATTTATAAATTCAGCTTTAGATTAGCTCTTTTTCCGCTAAAAGTAAAGGAAAATACGGCTTTTACGCCGTATTTCTTATTTCCACGATTTCCACTCTCTCTGGCCCCTTTAATATCTTCGCATACTTATATTTAAATGGTCCGCTCGACAATTCGATAATTTGCTCGGCCACCCATTGCGGATCTAGAAAACCAGAAACATCCTTGTCCATATCCTTCCGCCAAAACGGCGTCTTCATGCCTGACGGTGCGACTACTAACACCTTGCCGATTTCCGAATCAAGTCCAAGTGAATTGCCAAACATTCCGAGTGCCGCCTTTGTCGCCGTATACATTGGTTCCAATTCACGGGGCGTGTATTGGGAACTCGACGTGATAAGCATTACCTTGAGCGGTTTGTTTGGATTATTCTTCAACCGATTTACGAGCAACGCCGGCACAGTAACATTAAGATTAATCATCTCAAGCATCTGCTTGTCGCTGGCTGAATCGATTCGACCTGACTGATAAAAACCGGCCGCATAGATAAGTGTATTGATTGGCGGCAATGCCGCAACAAGTGTATCAATCTGGGCGACAACTTCCTTCGAATCGTCGGAAACTGTAAAGAAAATGAATTGTAAATTTTCAATCTTTGGATCGGTGCGGCCAGTGATAATAACCGTATGTCCGAGCGCGGTATACATCTTCGCCAATTCAAGGCCAAGTCCGGATGAACCACCGATGATAAGAATATTTTTGAGCATAATGGATATACCTAGTTTACATCAGTTCTTGATTTTACTTCAAATAACTTTGTTCTCTCACAAAATGACACGTATAACCTCCCGGATTCTTCTCGAGATAATCCTGATGATAATCCTCGGCCGGCCAAAAGGTAGTTAACGGCTCTAAACACGTTACAACCGGATTTGGCCAACGCTTTGACTGATTAACTAATTCTATAAAATTTTGCGCTTCTTTCTTGCCCACCGAAGCCTTGGCGGAGGTTGGGTCTTCTTCCGTAGAATAAAAAATCGCTGAACGATACGACGTACCTTTATCATTGCCTTGCTGATTTAAAGTCGTCGGATTATGAATCCGGAAAAAGAAATCCAGGAGATTTTTATAACTTGTTTTTTCTGAATCAAATTCTATTTCAATCGCCTCGGCATGCCCCGGATGATTTTCATAGGTCGGGTTATCATTTTCTCCGCCGCAATATCCAACCCGCGTTGCAACAACACCCGGCTCTTTTCTTATAAGATCCTGCATCCCCCAAAAGCAACCGCCAGCTAAGACTATCTTCTTTGTCATATTATCTTAAAGGAAAAACTGCCTTTTTAAATTTCTTTTCAAAAAAACTTAGGTGCCCAACGCCACACAGAACTACTGATATACCATTTTTAATTTGATATTTTTTAATATTTTTCGCCATAACTTTTTCGCATTTTCCCCAAGCTTTTAGATCTATTAACGCTTTAAAGTTTTTAGTATTAAGTAACTTAGCATATTTTTCTTTATTAAAATCATGCCAAGAGTATTGTTTGATTATTTTTTTCTGCTCTTTTATTACTGATAGGTTATCTTTTTGATTTTTACCCTTAGCCAACATTTCAATATGCGAAGTAAAACCTTTAACTTGTATCTTATTTCTTTTGGCCCAGCGTAAAGCAAAAATCATTTCTACAGGATAATTTTTTAGATAATTATTACTAATATCTTCTTGATGAATTTCCAGCAACAATTGATCTGGTTTTAAACTTACTAGAATCTGTGCCAATTCTTTAGTTGGCGTAAGGCCAGCATGGAGCGTACCGATAAAAAATAGTTTTTTCATTGTTTTAACTATTTCAATTACACTTACTCAACAATCGTCTTAAATCCACCGTAAGTCATTTTCTTCATTTCAAACGGCATCGGCATCTTAACCATCTTCGGATCATTCATTTTTGGATCACTCATTACTTTCTTATTAACCTGATCACGATGCGCACGAGATTTAAAAACTATAAAAGAAAAAATTATTGTTTCAGTCGGCTTTGATTGTACCAAGTTCGGGAATGATACAGACCCCATCATACTTTTCATATCATCAGCCACACATTCCTTATAATCAAGTGCACCATACTTCAACCAAACCTTTTTACCCCACAGCGCCATCTTACGATACGCGGCAATATTCTTCTTTGGAACAGCAATAACGAACCCATCAACGTATGTCATATTTTATATTTTAATAATTAAGTCCTTACAGTATAGCAGATAATTTTGCTTCATTACGCGCTCGCTCAATCATAAATTTCACACCTTCGCTCATATTTTCAAGCTCTAATTTGATCTCGGGATGAGCATGATGAAAAACTCTAAAAATCTCATCGGCAAAAGCTTGTCCGACCGTAGATACCTTAGCAAAATCAAAAACAATAATTTTGAATTTTTCCAAACCGGTCAATATTCTTCGCGCCTGAGACCTGGAAATATGAATACCGCCAACAACATAGAGTTTTACTCTAATTTCAGTTTTATCAAAACCATAATTTTGCTCTCCAACCAAATCAGTAAATTGTTTAAATATTTCATTCAGATGTCTTTTTGATTTTATAGAAATTGAAAAGTGTACCCCTGTACCGCGCTTTACTTTATTTACTTTCGTAATAAATACGTCAGGTAGAGTATTGTCGATAATGAGCTGATAACCAAAACTATCTAGAATAAAAATATCAGCCGTCTTAGATGTGAAGAAAATACCTTCTCCGGAATGCGACTTAGGCATCGTAGTTGTTTTTCCTTTTAAAATATCTTGTATAGCTTCAAGCTCTGAAGCTAATCCTCTTTGCTTCATTACATTGCGAAATACTCCAATACCGGAATCCTCAATGGTAAAAGATAAGAGCATCTTAGGAATCGATACTTCAACGCCAATACGAAGCGACTGAGAGTGTTCGATGGCATTATTAAACATTTCAGAGAATGCATAGGTAAAAATACTACGAATATTTTCGGGTAGATTTTTTAGATTAGGAAATGATTCCTCAATCTTAGCGAGCACCATATGCTCTTCAAGATTCTTATTCTGAAAAATCTTTTTAAAAGCGCGCGGCAAAATTTCCTGATGAAGCTTGGCATATTCCGGCAAGACATAAAAAGCGCTACGAGTTGAGCCTACTTTAAGCAATTTTTCTTCAAAGACCAAATCAGAAATCAGTAAATGTACATACTGTCTGGAAATCTTAAATTGCGTAACCAAATCCCGGGAAAATAATTTCCCTTTTTGCTTAGCTATTTGCAGTATTTGTTCTTTAGTTAACATATATTGTAAATAGATTGTAAAGCATTTTATATTCAATTGTCAAGTAATTGTCAAGTAAGCTGCTTTGTGATTGACAAAACTCGTATCTGGCCTTAGGCTAAAGAAAAAATAGGAGGAAATAGTGAAGGCTCATTTAAAACTCGCCGAAAAAATCTACGGCAAATTAAATCATAGTTCAGGTTTCAAAGATTTTAAAAACCAACGCGTACTCGGCACTGATTTTTTATTACCGATTCACGCCGCACTCGGCTATAAAAAGCTGTTTGCGCTCTACACTGAAAAAACCGGTTCAACAATTGTCAGTAATATTGGAGCTATCATGAATTGCTCAAACCCGGGCGCTTCAGTTCTCAATCAGCGTTATTATGTTATGCCAGATCATTATCTACTAACCGTGACTAAGGAAATGAATAAGTATGAACGCCGCCAAAGCACTGATCATATGCCCCGCAACGGAGTTTTTAATCTCTTTGAATATATGGTATTTGATATGGTTCATTTTTTAGAGACAAAAAGGCACCTCGATGAAGTTGAATACTTTACGAGCTCTGCAAAAAATCACGAACCGCACACCGTATGTTTAGCCACAATCTTTATTAATGCATCTCACCACTGCTATCCAAAAGTCTTTCATCACAATAGACAGCTGGTAATTGACCTGCATTCAGTAAAAACTGCTACTCCAACGTATCACAGGATCTTTAAAACACCGGTTGTCACGCCACTAGGGGATGATCCGGAAATAGCTTAAAGAAAAACCCGTCTAGTTTTACTAGGCGGGTTTTTACATTTTCCGGCTATCATAAGCCCAATGAAGCACGGCTTGTCGCTGCCGCGGACGACAATTCAAATCTCCGGGCCTGCAGTTATTTTTAATCTGTGCGATATGACGTTTAATCATGCGCCAACGTTTAATTTGTCGTTCGTCTTCAACGCTCAAGCGCCGGCCCATATAATAACGACAATACCATTGAAACCACCCGCGCGGATCATGCTTTTTATTTATCCAATGTTTTCGTTCCCATTCTTTTAAAGACTGACTCGCATCAACCTTAAAAAAGTTAAGATTCTTGTCGTGTCCTTCCGGAGAAAGTTTGGCGCGCGTGAACCAATCTTTAGGAAATTCTTTTTTGCAATCCGTCATATACTTTCCTCCGAAAACCCCTAAGGCAAGCATTTGCTTCGGACTTAACTCAGGTTTAAAATCAGGCGCGAAACTCTTACCAACCGGAGCAGTCAGTTCATAGCGATACTTCTTTTGCATTGTGTCGTTAACGACAACGCTTGTAGTTTTACATTTAGGCAAACAATTTTTTCTTAAAGGCTTCTTTTTTTGCTTCGTCAAAACGCAATTCTTGCAAGAACAATTTAAACTCAGCGGTAATTCTAAAACGCGGCTCATCAAGCGAATCAAGAAATTCATCAAAACTTACAAGTCGCGGACTAATCCGTTCACCAGCGTCAAGCTCCTGCTCCTTAATTTTTTTACAATTGCGAGCAATATAGTAAAACGAATCCCAAAGAATCTTTCCGCGCTTTGTGTCCTCTAAAAATAATTCCCAATCATCGGACATATAGCCCGTTTCTTCAAGCATCTCGCGTTTAGCTTCAGTCAACATATCAGTTTCATCATCGGCCACTCCGCAGACCAAAGAAACAAAATTCGGTTTATTTGGTTGATCTTGATCTTCAATAATTATCTTATCACCGACTATCGGCAAGACATGAACAGTCGAAGGACGCCAAATCTTTTCAAAAATTTCCGTGCTATCATCAAACATTTTTTGATCCCATTGCCAAACCTCGAACATGTAGCCTTTAAAGACTAGTTTGGCATTATCAGGCAAACCGGGGTGTAATATTGTCATACTTACGAATTAAATTGTTTAGTGATATAGAGTCGGCGCTCTTCACGCGCGCTGTCTTCGTCTAATAATAAAAGTTCAGTATTGCCGAAATGAAAATCGCGCAACACTTCTTCCCAGGACAAATTATAAAACGCGGCGTAGATCATCTTTCCTATATCACCATGTGTGAGGAGCAATATATTATCTTGGCCTTTAAAATATTCCAACACTTTTTTCCCTCGCTCAAGTAATACCGGAAACGTTTCCGCGCCTTCGGGAGATAAAAAATAGGTTATCTTTTCTGTTTTTAAAACCTCAGATCCGCAAATTGCTTCTATGTCAGTATTTAATTTGCCGGACATAATGCCGAAATCTCGCTCGATCAATAGTTCTACTTTTTCCGGCGCTGGAAGATCTAAAGTTTTAGCAACAATCTCGGCCGTTTGAAAAGCGCGCTGCAGGGGTGAGCTATATATTTTTTCTAGTTTTATTTTGTGCTCAATTATTGTCGCGGCTAAATGTGCAGCCTGCTCTCTACCTAGAGTAGTGAGCGGGGTATCGCGATGACCATTTAAAATATTGGCAGCATTGTCTTCGTCTTGTCCGTGACGAGCTAAGTATAGTGGCATCTATTTATAACAATACTAAGAGCTCCGGAAACTCCGGCGTACAAAAATGTTTTCTATCAGTATATTCATGATAGATTGCTCCAGGTAATTTTTCTTTTAAAAATCTAAAGGAATCTTGCATAACCGATTCATCGTCTGACGAAATGAAAACATGTACCGGAAAACGTTCTGGTAGATTCGCATTAATAGTACAATCAAGAAACTCCAAATCACTTTCTAAATCTTTGCCAGTATCAATCACCCATGGCGCTATCAAAAATAGTTTGTTGATTTTTAAATCAGGATGCTCAGATAAATAACGGAGTAAAAATCCGCCGCCGCAACTGTGTCCGATTAATGTTACTTCAGCATTAATTTCAAATTGCTCAAAAACTTCCAGCCAATCTCTGTAAATCGGATCATATGGCTTTGGCATTTCAGGAGTTTGGCAAGTTTCGTTGCGTACAACTAATTTTTTTTGTATCCACGGTAACCAATGAGAATTAGAAGGAGAAGGAAAGGCCGGATTCTTAAATCCTTCTTCGCTCGGCATGCCGTGGATAATAATTGTTTGTTTCATATTAATAGCTTAACCGACAAAGAAATTTGTTTCAAGCGCCGTCGCTTTAGGATATTCTAAAAATTCGCTCTTGTACTCTTTTGTCTTTTTAAACAAATAAAAATTAGCGAATGCGAGACTTGGAAATAAGGCGCAAAGAATTCGCGAAATAAATCTAGGAAAGGGATAAAATTGAGAGCCGCGTTTTTCTATTAGTTCAAATCCGCCGGGCCAGACAATATTAAAAAATCGTATTAATTCGTTATGAGAAAAACCTCTAACATGTGCCGAGTTTGTTTTCATTTGTGTTGGCTGGCGACCTAAGAGAAATAAGATTCTGTTATGAAGCGAGGAAATGTTCGGTACGCCGATAATAAAATGGCCGCCGACTTGTAACTTTCTCGCCACTTGATCGCTTAACCAAAATATTTCTTTGATATGTTCAAGTAACTGATTAGCAATAAAGAGGTCGATACTTTGATCTTGAAAATCTAATTTATCTTGTTCTATATTTTGTACTCGTAATTCTATATTTTTTAAAGCAAGTTCGTTTCTAAGCGTATCAACAAAATCAATGCCGTACATTTTTGCCTCAGGATGTATTTTTTTTAAACGTTCTAAATCGAGACCATACCCAACACCTAAATCGCAAGCTGTTTCAACGTTAATTTTTTTGTAAAAGTTTTCTAAGATATGGCGACCGTATTGTTCGTCTACATCAACGAGTTTAAGCAAAGCGTGATCGGCGCCGCGTGATACTTTTAAATCAATCATATCCGACCTAATAATAAATCACTGTAAGAAACTGACAATAAATCATCTTCCTTAATTTCGAACAGACGCATGTATTCCTGACACTGTTCTAATAATTTTTCTTTGGTTAAGGTGTTATTACTGTCGATGGCTTCTATCTCAATAAAAGTACCGAGTTGCTCAACTATATCAATATGGAACTTAACATTATCAATAAAATAAATTTCTCGTTTTTTATCAACAACCGTTAATATGCCGCAAGCGTTTACCAATATCGCTTTTAGAGCTGAGCCTGGTTCTGTAGCAAACAATTGAATATCCGATTGCTTTGGACCTGCTTGATTTTCGCGCTTATAGTAAATTAAAAAATTCTCAATACTACCTTCGCGCAGTTTAAGTCGTCCCTGTCCTACCTTAAAATATGTATCAACCTGATGATCAATACCTTTACAATCAGCGCCGCGTGCTACTAATAACGCTCTGATTTTTTCATGATCAGAACACTTGGCTTTAATTTCTATATTGAGATGTTTCATTTGTGAGTCATTATATATACTGCGCCCCGTGAATCATCAGAAATATAAACTGTTCCGCCGGGCTGAACTTTAATATCAACAGGACGACCGAGTTTTGTTCCTTTGCTTGTCAGCCAACCGGAAATAAAATCTTCTGCTCCTTCGAAATTGCCTTTGGCGTCCATCTTAAGTCTCATAATCTTATAGCCAGTCGGTTCAGTGCGATTCCAAGAGCCGTGAAAGGCGACGACAATATCATACCAATAATCCTCAGGCCAGCCTTCTTCCGGAATAAACGCGAGGCCTAAAGGAGCCGAGTGCGCCGGTAAATCAATAAAGGACGGCGCTTTGTCAGCGCAAGGATTTTGAATATAAGTATTTTTATCAAAAGTTGTATCGTGCGTATTTTTGCCGTAACAAATCGGCCAACCGTAATTTTTTCCTTGCTCAATAATATTAATTTCATCAGGGGGTAAATTATCGCCCAATCGATCTCGTCCCATTTCCGTAGCAAAGACTTTTCCGTCTACGGGATTAATTTCAAGAAACGTAGCATTACGAAGACCGGAAGCATATTCAGTAAATGTTTTTGCTTTTGTATCGTAGGCCATAATACGACCACGCATCGTATCTTTTTCATTGCAGACATCGCATGACGATCCGACTGAAACTAATAATATATGTTCGTTAGGCGAAGGCAAGAAAAGTAGGCTGCGAGTAAAGTGTCGATCAGAGGCAGAGGATTCAATGTCGGCTAATTTCTCGTACGCCGAGACTGACGCATCTTCAGCGTTATAGAGGTATCGTCCGAGACGCTGACGTTCTGCTACATAGAGATAACACGGCAAATTACGGTCATCAATCGGACAATCAAAAGTCATGCCGTGCGGCTTACTTAAATTTTTAGCAATAACTTTTTTTGTTTCGGCGACGCCGTCACTGTCCTTATTTTCAAGCATCATGATGCTTCCTTCAGAAGTCTGACTGACAAGCAATCGTCCGCGCGGATCAAAAGCTAAGGCACGCGCGCCTGTCACCTTATCCGCAAACACACGAATAACAAAACCGTCCGGGACCGTTATTCCGACGATGCCCGGCGTTGTATTATTTTCAGCAGGCTTCTCAGGTATTACAAGATCTTCTTTCACAGTTTCGTCTTGCGGCGGAATAGTAACAGGACCAATATATTGTTTGAGCAATAATAATGCGCCGACAATAAGCAGAACAATAACCAAAGCTATAATAAATTTATTTTTTGTGTGGATCATATTATTTTATGTGCGGAGAGGGCGAGATTCGAACTCGCGAAAGACGTGAATCTTTACTACTTTTCGAGAGTAGCGCTTTCAACCACTCAGCCACCTCTCCATATTCTATTTATATATTAAACTACTTTTGGTAGCTGCGCTTTTCCGCCAAAGGCGGACCAGCCTCTGGCTGGCAACCACTCCCTGCCTGCCGGCAGGCAGGAGCCACCCTTCCTTTATACTATTTTAAACTCTGCAATTTATGAATCTCTTCTTTAGTTAAATACTTCCATCGTCCGCGCGAAGTTCCGGCAATGGTCACGTTCGCAATACGAACACGAACCAAGCGTCCGACGTGACAACCAACTTGTCTAAACATTCGTCTGATCTGACGCTTTTTTCCTTCACCCAACACAATTTCAAAACTTCGTCCACGCAAATATTTTGTTCTCTCAGTTTTTACAACTCCGTCACCATTACCGATCTGCACTCCTTTATGAAACGCCGTTGTTATTTCTTGCAATTTCTTTTTAATCTCATCTCTCGTTTTTCCTAAGTCATGCGACAAGGTAATAACATACACTTTTTTAACTTTATATTTTGGATGTGTTAAGACATTCGCTAAATCTCCGTCATCAGTTAAAATCATCAAACCTTCGCTTTCTTTATCAAGACGTCCGACAACCGCTAAAGGCTTATGAACTTTTACAAAGTCTAGGATATTTTGTTCGCTCGGAAATGATTTCATTGTAGAAACCACGCCAACCGGTTTATAAAATTTTATATAGGTATGCTCTTTAGAAAAACGCAGCGGCTTTCTATCAACCAATAATTCATCATCCTCGTCAGCTCGGTCGCCAAGCTTTGCGGTCTTACCGTTTAATCTCACGCGGCCCGAAGCAATCAATTTTTCCGCTTGATGTCGTGAGGCAACTCCGCCTTGAGCTATTAATTTTTGAATGACAATTTTCATAAGAGAGCGATGATTAACCAAAACATAATTGCTAAATCATTTTTAAAATAGGGCACATCAACCATACCGTGTATAAGAATTGTTAGCATGACTGAGATGAGGCCCAGAGTCAAGACATCTCTCGTTTGTATAAACTCTTTGACCGCTTTGTAGGTATACTTGATAAAAATCCAAGCAAAAAGCAATAATCCGACTAAACCGAGTTCTGACCAAAAATTAAGAGCGATATTGTGCGGATAGAGGTAAATTTCCAAAGGCTGCCAATGACTTTTTCTGTATGCTTCGTCATTCCACACCTTTTTTACAAAATCGTTTTGTGAAAGTTTTTCATTGTTATAGAAAAATCCCTCTTGATGAAACGGCTTAACCGCCGCCTGATAGCCGAGTAAGCCCGCGCCGCTAATGAGGCGATTGTCTTTTAACATCTTCCAAGTTTCAGTCCATTGAATTTTTCTAATCTGTCCGGAAAAATCGTTTAGACTCGCGCGATCTGAAACATAGGTTTTTATACCGGGTACTGAGAAAAATATAATCACTCCGAGAACTAATCCGGCTAAAGAAATTTTTCTTGTTAACTTATTTGCAAAAACTAAAAAGATAAAAATACTAAAAGCTAAAGCAAAGATTGCTCCGTCCGAGCGAGCCGCTACAATGCCAATAATTGAAAAAATAAATCCTAATCCAAAAAGATAATAATCTTTAAGATGTTTTTTATACGTAGAAACAAAAGCTGACAAACTTAAAATCGCAATTGGTGCTAAATATAATCCAACCGCATTCGGATAGGGAAATACGGATGTTGCGCGACGCGTTGCCGCCTCGGCCCAAAACGGATTAGGAATTAAATTGCCCGTAAGATATTGATACGCGGCAAGGACTGAAATACCAATAGCAGAAATCGACAAGGCTTTAACAACTTGTAATTTATCTTGCCTTTCTTTAAAGAGATTTGCAAAAATAATAAAGGCCATGGCAGCTTCTAAAAAGTACGCTCTCCATACGCCCAAAGAAGAGAGTGACCAGCCGGCAACGCCAACAGAGACTAAACCGATGAGAATCCAAATGCCAAGCTCCCAAGAAATCTTAAAGTTTTTTAGCTTTGGATGTTTAATAACAAACATTACAAATAAAACTCCGAGCATTAATTCTAAAAATGTTGAAGGCAGACCGTATAGGGAAACACGGATAACATATAAAGGAAGACAGGCAATAAAAACTAAGCTCGCCTGAAATATATTTTTCCAAGCAAGATAGGCAAAAAAAATGAGGGCAATAATAATGAAAAATATAGTCATACACTAATCAGACAACATCTTCTTAAATAAAACTGATTTAGGTTGATTTTTAAGATTATTAATAAAGTCAGCGTCTATTTCAATACTTGTTCCTTCGGGCACAATCCCATTATACTCTTGATTAAGTACTAAAGCATTTTCATAAATATAACAGAGCTGAATAAAGCTTTGCTCGCCTTCATAAAATTGATTTGTTGAAGCGTGATCTTTAAAATATTTTTTAAAATATGTTTGTAGAGTAGCTGAATCCGCTTCTGCCGGCAAATCATCTGGTGTAATATGATGCGCCCAGATAATAAGTTTCGGATTTAAATTTTTTATATCTTGTCTGACATTATCTATGGCCTGAACGTTGCCCGGCTCGGTTTTTGGCGGCGATATAAAAATAATATCAGGCTGTCCTATTTCTTTAAGTTGTTCTTCAGTGAGCGGATGAGCGTTATCAGCAAAATGAGCTAAGCGCAGGCCGTCGATTGTATAAGAGTAGGCAATATTTAAATCGCCATTATATTCGTACACCACAGTCCCCTTAAGATTTAAACCTGGAAAAGGATTTGAGTTTGGTTTTGTGGCTGGAGCATGCTGTAACCAATCGCCTCTGCTATAGGAATGATCAGCGTCCGGTTCGGACATCAATACGATATTGGCGCCCAGTGTCGTACCGTTAAAAACGTTTGGAAATTTTGGACCAAGTGACCACTCGGGCAAAGCGTTAAAGGGATCAACTAATACTCGAAAGCCGGTTTGATTTTCAATCATGAAACAGGACAAGCCAATAAAACTAATTTTCATATTATTTTTGTAAATCTTTTCTAAATATTTCCATTGCCTGATTTGTCGTATCTGGCAATGATCCCATATCTTCATAACCACAATTTTTATAAAATTCATATGCGGTCTCACGATATTCTTCGGCACTGCGCACCAACATTTCAGTTCGTCCTTGACTGATTGATTGTTCTTCAAGAAAATGTAGAAACTTTGTTCCAAAACCTTTGCCTCGTGCTTGATTATCAAAATATAATATTTTTAACTCGCCCGGATTTTCGGTTTTAGCGTAAGAAAGTATTTTTGGCAAAGGATCAGCCAAACCACCAACACCGACGACCGCTTCATTTTCTTTGGCAAGCCAGAAATGCATTCCAAATTCAGTTTTGCCTTCAATTTCTGATTTTATTCGGTCTCGATATTTAATTGTATCTTCTTCACTATTCCACTGTTTTAAAATTTGTTCTACAGACTCAAGATCAGAAAGTTTTGGGGTTTCAAAATTAAGGTCTATATTCTCTACGTGTTCTAATATATTTTCGGTTTTATTCATAAATAGTGAGGGATTCTTACACCATTAATAAATATAAACCCAAGCCGACTAACACGATACCAATTGTCTTTTGAAAAATAACACCACGTCCAACTTCTTCATCAAGAATGTGCGGATACTTACGAGCCATGATAATAACAAGAAATAGAAGAAAGGCGTATTGCGTACCTTGCAGGGCATTAATCAAAGATACATTGTCACTCAAACTCACTGCCCAGTTTAACATGATAAAAGCCGCGGCAGCCGCCAAACGTACGCCCAAGAAAAAGGCAAGTTGTTTTGGCGATTGATGCTCATGTGATTTTGATTCTTTAATAAGCTTGCGCCAAGCCGGAACAAGCAAAATACAGAGAACGCCTAAAAAGCTGCCGAGTCGCGACCAAACAAACGCGCCGATAAAAGGTTGTCCGGTATGAGAATAAATATATTTGATAAAAACATAATAGGCCGCAAAACAAGCCGCCGCTAAAAAAGAGTTCATAACTAAACGGCGCGTCGGTCTGATTTCTACGGAAAATTTTCCAAAGGCATCACCGCAAATATTTTTCGTACGCTCCCATACTTCAGTAACCATATGCACGCGAGTGCGCTTAATCGAAATCAATAAACCTCCGGCAATCAAAACAATAAAAGCGGCAAAATGCTGAGCTGATAATTGCGCACCTAAAAATAAATAGGAAAATATAAATGAGAAAACCGGCGTTAAAGCTCCGACAATCGGAACAACACGCGTCGCCTCACTTTGATGCAAAGCCTTATACCAAAAGACCAAGGTTACCAAAAATAAAAATCCCGCCAACAAATCAAGAATCAATTCATATGGTCCCGGCACCCAAGGATCAAAAAATAATAAAACAAAGTTGCCGATGCTCCAGATGCCGACATAAAATGCATAGACGATTGAGGAGTGAATTTTTTTAGAAAGTAAAAATTTGTCAGCAACGTGAACTCCGGCATTTAAAAGATAAGAAAATGTTGCAATGAAAATCCACATACGTTTTTTTGTCATCCTCCGCGAAAGCGGGGGATCTAAAGTGAGTTATTCTTTATTATTTTACCATATTCATACGCCGAAGGACGGGCTCGGCGCGCAAAAGTTTTATAATCAACTTCGAATAAGCCGAATTTTTTATCAAAGCCGTGAGCCCATTCAAAATTATCTATAAGCGACCAGTGTAAATACGAACGCACATCAACACCTTCGCCCATGGCGTGCAATACTTCTTCTAAGACGGCGCGTATGTACCAGCCGCGATGATCATCATCAGCGTCGGCCGTGCCATTCTCGGTTATATAAATCGGTTTTTGGTAGCGAGAAAATAAGTCATTTAACACATTATATATACTTTGCGGATATAATTCCCAGCCCATATCATTAACTTTTTCATTTTTATTTTTGCTCATTCCGTAGCTGACACGATGATGAAAATAAAAATTAAGTCCGATAAAGTCTTGTGCGTCGGCAATCTGATTGAAAAAATAATAGTTCCACCACCAATTCACTGCCGCAACAATCCAAGTATTAATAAATCCCGGGGCTGCTTCAAAATCAACAATATCTGCTGCAATCCCGACTTGTGCATTTGGCAATTCTTTTTTAATAACTTTGTAGGCGGCGTGATGAGCTTTTGCTAAATGAGATAAGACACGCAGATACGTAAAAAAATTTTTTTTATGTGGTGGCCATATTCCTCTAAAATAACCATTACCCGCAAAAATAGTTGGTTCATTTAAAGTGATCCAAAATTTTACGGTTGGGAATGCGGCAACTAAACGTTCAGTATAGCTTTCAAAATAAGAAACTATCTTTGCATTAGCCCAGCCGCCCTTATCTCGCAGCCATAACGGTATTGGCCAATGCCACAGTGTTACAAAAGGTTCGATACCAGACTCTTGCAATTTAGCGATAAAGCTTGCGTAACGATTAATAGCTTGTAAATCAAATCTGCCTTCTTCTGGCTCAATGCGCGCCCATTCAATTGAAAAACGATACGCTGTCGCATTGATTTGTTTTAAACATTTCAAATCTTCTTCCATTCTACTCCAAGAATCCGCAGAAGAGCCGGATTGGAAATCATGAGGATCTAAACCCTTGCTTTTTAGCTCGGCAACGCGCTTGTCGGATTTTTCCCATTCGCTCCAATCATTGGTCAAGCCGCCTTCAATCTGATACGAAGAGGTGGCGGCGCCCCAGAGAAAGCCTTTGGGAAATTGCTTTTGAGTATTCATACATCTTTTAGTATATCACAGGGCAGGCAAAGCATCAGCAATGCAAAATCTTGACTTATTTACGAAAATTTGGTTATAATGAGATGTATTATTAAAAAAATTACAAATTTTAAATTGTAAATTTTAAAACAATTTTTAATGTTTTAATATTTAAATGCTTTGAAATTTGAAATTTAGAATTTGAAATTTACCTTTATGGTTCAAATGAAAAAGCGCACCAAGGCCAGCACACAGCGACGCCGTGCCCACCTTGCGCTCAAACCCAAAACAGTGAACAAGTGTCCTAAATGCGGCAAAGCCGTGCAACCGCACCGCGCCTGCAGCTTCTGCGGAACCTACCGCTTTATGGAAACAGTTAAAGTTAAAGTAAAAAAAACTAAGAAATAAAAAGATGGCAAACCGACATCTCTCTCGCACCTTAGCAATGCAAACTCTTTTTGCCTGGGACTTTAATGACCGGCAAGAAACAAACATTGACGATATCATTACGGAAAATTTTCACCAGTTCGCTCCGAACTTTGATGACCATGGTTTTGTACAAACCTTGGTCAAAGGAGTCTTGGACAACATTAATGATATCAACGCGTATATTATTAAGTACGCAACTGAGTGGCCGCTTGATCAAATTACGATTATAGATCGCAATATTTTGCGTATCGGTATTTTCGAATTAGTCTTTGATCAAAATATTCCCGCCAAAGTCGCCATTAACGAAGCAATTGAAATGGCCAAAACATTTGGCGGTGATTCTTCGGGAAAATTTGTTAACGGCGTACTGGGCGCCATCATGAAAGAAATGCCGGCAAAAACAGTTGATATTCAGAATGCAAGCAAATCTGCAGTTACAGAGTCAGAAACTGAAACAAAAAATTAAAAATTATTAATTAAAAATTTTACTATTATCTGGGACATGGAACCAAACCGTTAAGCCCCTTTTGACGTTTTAATTCCGTCCCCCAATCTCACAATGAAAGATCTACAGAAGCTTGAGACTAGCATCGGCTACAGTTTCAAGAACGGCGACTTACTACGCCAAGCGGTAACGCACCGCTCCTATCTAAACGAACATCCTGAATTTATTCTGGGCCATAACGAACGCTTGGAATTTTTAGGCGATGCCGTTTTAGAAATTATTGTTACTGAATATCTCTACAACAAATATCCGGACACACCTGAGGGCGAGTTAACTGACTGGCGCGCCAGTTTAGTGAATGCAAAAATTCTTGCCTCAATTGCTAAGACTCTGTCAGTCGAAGAAAACCTCTATATGTCGCGTGGCGAAGAAAAAGATGACGGCAGTAAGGCCCGCCAATATATTTTAGCCAATGCCATGGAGGCCCTAATCGGCTCAATGTATCTTGACGGAGGACTTGAGGCCGCACACACTTTTGTCCACCGTTTTGTGATCTCACACCTTGATCATATCTTAGCCAATCATCTCTATCTTGACCCAAAATCACGTTTTCAAGAAAAGGCACAGGAGATTTTTGGCTTAACTCCTCATTATAAAGTTATCTCGGAAAATGGTCCGGATCATGAAAAAGTCTTTGAAGTCGGACTCTACTTGGCAGAAGACTTAATTGCAGTCGGCCGCGGCTCTTCTAAGCAAGAAGCTCAGGTTGATGCAGCGGCACAAGGCCTGGCCGCGAAGCAATGGGCTTAAGTTGCGGGGCACTCATTTATAGGTTACAATATATTCAATATGACTCCAGAAATAATAGAGAAAATCAAAGCCGATCTGCTTGCTCGTAAAGCATCTCTTGAGACAGAGTTGAAAGATTTTACCGAATCTGACGATGATCACGGCTACAATCACCGCGTCGCACAAATCCCTGATTACGGAGATGAAAGCGATGAGAATGCGCAAGAAGTCGAACAGTATACGACTAATCTTGAAGCTGACAAGGTTCTAGAGAAAACCCTGTCTGATATTAACAAAGCCTTGGAAAGCATTGAAGACGGCAGCTATGGAAAATGTAAGTACTGCGGCAATGAAATTGAAGAAAAGAGATTATTGGTCCGACCTTTTTCAAGTTCATGTGTTTCCTGCAAAACAAAATTGCAGAACGGTTCTTAAATTGCGTATGACTGGCCTGACTGCCAGAACTAAAACAACGGCGCTCATCGTAGCGACCGTTGTTTTATTAATTGCTGATCGTCTATTAAAATATCTTGCACTTCATACTGAATCGGTGCGAAATATTTTTGGTGATTGGTTTACATTTTCTTTATCTCATAATACCGGCATTGCTTTTTCCTTGGCAGATAATTACAACGTCAAGTGGGTAATTGTTCTGATTGCTCTTGTGCTCTTACTCTTTGTCTATCTTAAAGTAAAAACAAAAAAATATAATGAAGCGATTGCACTAAGTATTATTTTACTCGGCTCTGTGAGTAATCTCTATGATCGCTTTATCTACGGTTCGGTTATAGATTATTTTTCTTTTGCAAATCTTAATGTGTTTAATCTGGCTGATTGCTTGATCATCGCCGGAGCAATTTTATTTATTATTTATAATAAAGTTAATGAGAAAAAGACTCTTGACAAAAAAGCTTAAATCTGATAGAGTCTGGTTTCAAAGTTCATTAATCTAAAATAATAAAAAATATAGAAAGCAAGTACTTCAATGGAGCAAGATAATGTTGTATCATTACCAGCCCCTGAAACCACCCTTGATATAAAATCCCTTAATCTCAGCACGCGTACCCGGACCAAGCTTAAAAATACTACGGGTGCCGAACTACTGAAATATTCAGAATCTGATCTATTAAAGAAGCTAAAGCTTTCTAACAGATCTCTTGCTGAATTAAAAGAAGAATTAGAAAAAATTCAGATTTACTTGAAGCAATAATTAAATTGCTACACTCTATAATAAAAGCCTCCTAATCTAATTGGGAGGCTTTCATTTTTTTACGCGGCTTTATTAGCTTCTCGTTCTGCTTTACGTCTCTGTTGTTCTTTATATATCTCTGAGGCGCTTTTTTTCGGAGCAATCACTCCAATTTCATCTCTAAATAAAAGTTTCAAATTATTATCCATTGTATCAAAACTTTCATCATACATCGCTCCGTCATAATTGGGGAATTTCTTTTTTCTCTCCAAGCGAATTTTATTAACTATCTGATAGTAGTGTTTATAAATCGCCGCCGTTTCTTCATTCTTTACAACAACACGCGCATAATCTTCGTATGCTTTAAGCTGCATGGAAATTTCTTCAAGCATTTGTAATTGAAAGATGTGCTTTTCCAAAGATGACTTATCACCTTCAAGCCATTTCTCGGTTAAGTCTCTTAATGTTATTTTAGAACAGGCAATAACTACTCTTGGTAAATGCTCCAATTTTTTTGCGCCGGCCCGTTCGGATCTAAAATATTTTACTTCACTTAGATGACCGCTTTTAATTTCGTCTTTGATCTTTTCAAACTTTCTATCTATATCTTTACTAAAACTAATATCAATCGCTAAACCTAAATGAGATAATTCTTTAATAGCATTTTCTATATTTTCTGATGCTTCTTCGAATTCAACAATCATGTCAATCTTATTGTGTATATCGTCATGTCGCGTTGCTTTGAATGTTACGGCGTTTTCTCCAAGCCAATCTTCAAGTTCGCTTTGTTCAATAATGATATGTTCAAGTATTTGGCTTTTTTTTGCATTCTCTGCTTGAATCCCGGTAGCTTCACTGGCATCATTATCATCAAAAATTTTTTGAAACTTGGCATCACTCTGTATATCACGCTCTATTTCTTCTTCAGGATATACATCTTTAAAATCTTCTTCTTTTAAAATATTAATACGCTTACTTTGTTTCACTTTTTCGTAAGCTTTTTCAAATAAAAACTGATCGTCCACTTCTAGAGAAAATTTTTCTTTCATATGTTTAGATATCAATAGTTATCTGCCTCTGCATAGGCGTTAGATGCTTAAATCGTATCACAGTAGCATAGCACGGTAAAATGGACATTACCCGATCCGCCCATTCAATTAAAACCAAGCTAGCCGGATCCTTAATATAATCACTAAGCCCGATAGCCGTCAATGACGCAGCTTTTTGAATTCTGTATGCATCAACATGAACCAAGTGCTTAATCACCGGATGCTTTTTTACTGAATATACTCTCATCAAGACAAAAGTCGGGCTATTAACCGTTTGCTTAATACCGAGTGCTGCCGCTATACCTTTAACAAAGGCGGTTTTCCCGGCTCCGAGTTCACCTATTAAGGCGACGCTTTGACCAGCCTCTAAACCTTTGACAAACGTTTGCGCCAAACGGGCAGTGTCTTTTTCTGATTTACTTAGATACTTCATAAAAGTAGTGTATGATGCTTAAGCTTTTTTTTCAAGCGGGCGATTTGACAAACAAATGCTTTAGGTATAAAACGAAGATAATCAGTTCATTACAAAGGAGATTATCATGAACGAACTAATAGCTGCATTAGCTATTTGTCCCGACGCAGACACATTGATTATTAATGTTTGTCCCAAAATAGTTGAAGCCTTTGAAAATAAAAAAATCACTAAAGAAGATTTTGTTTCTCTACGTGAAGAATATTTTGCAAAAGGCATAGAGCTTAAACTTTATCCAGAAAATGATTTTAATAAAGTTAAGGCTTACCAATTCAGGCAAACATTATATAAACTAAAAGATTGCATACCGGACAAATAAAATAAAAAAGACGAGGTCATACCCCGTCTTTTTTAATTTAAATTTTTAATTAAATCATCAACCTTATTTTGTATCTGTAGAAAAATATCTTCATCTTCTAAAATCTTACGGCGTCGTGCCGCGTCGTCATCTCCCTGCGGATTAGTTTCAACATCACCTATATTCCAGATCAAATATTTTTTAGGAATACTATCTAATTCATCACGACAATATTCAAATTGATGATTACTCATAAAAATAACCAGGTCGGCTGCCTCTAACAAATCCTTAGTTGTCTGCGTCCAGGTATGGGCAGCAAATTTGATAATATTATTTTCTGTCAGCACTGTTTCAGCATATTTAGACAATGGACCGTTTTCATTATGCGTTGCATAAATCCCACTCGAACTGATATCTAAACCAGGAATCTGTTTTGATTTCAAATATGCCTCAGCCATACGGCTACGGTTAGTATTTCCTGAGCAAACAAAATGGATCTTCATATTATATCTTCGGTTGTTTAATAACGCGTAAGACCTGACCATTAACCAAATAATTTACTGCATCAGTATGATGAATATAAATCGGTTCAATCGGCAACGTTGATTCAGACACTAAAGCGATTTGCTCATTGGCTTTATCAAAATAAAATCGTTTGATGTTGGCCATGTCATCAATAATTGATAAAACATAATCGCCGTTTTGCGGAGCGCGCTTACTTGTATCGATTACAACATAATCATGATTATTAATCGGACCCCCCGAAACCGCTTTAGCTTTATTCATTGAATCACCAACTGCTTTAATAACAAATAATCCTTCGGGTTTAGAGCGTCCGATAGTTTTTGGAGAAACCTTTAAGTAGCCTTCGCAATTTTCTTCGGCAAATATATCAGCCGGACCGCAATTCGCAGTACCAAGAATTGGCAAACTAAATAAACTAAGACCTTTTATTTTTAATGTTTTAGTCGGTTCAATATCTCCGCTCCTCGCAACCGTTAGCAAGCCCTTTTTTTCTAATTGTTCAAGGTGATGTTTTACTTTCTGTGGATGACTTTCGCCGATCAGCTGTCCGAGCTTACGCAAACCGATTGAACCGAGGTTCATTTCAGAAGCTAATTTCAAAAGTTTTTGTTGGATTATATGCATATTTCTATATGATAATCATATCATAGCCACAGAATTTGTCAAGTATGTTCAAGTCACTTGACAAAATAATTTAGATGAGATATACTGAAGAGGTAATTAATTAACGCGACTCATATGCACGCACAAGTAAACGAACCAATCGAAGTATTGGTTAAATTTTATAAGTCACAAGTAGTTCCCTCTTTCTTTAAATGGCGCAAAAAGACCTATCGTGTAGAAAAGGTCAATCTTGTACATCATGAAAAGCAAGGCGAAGGTCAAATCTACTATTTTAGCGTATCGGATAATGCCAACTTCTTCCGTTTAGCTTTTTCTACCCGGGATCTTTCTTGGAGAATGAAAGAACTCTACAATGAAGGATAAGATTGTCCTTCATTTGGACATGAACTCATACTTTGCCTCGGTCGAACAACAAGCCAATCCTTTTTTGCGTGGTAAGCCGGTGGCAATCTGTGCCTATCTTTCTCCTAATGGAGCAATTATTGCTTCCTCAACCGAGGCTAAGGCCAAAGGTATCAAAGTCGGCGTCGGAGTAAAGCTTGCACGAGAGCTTTGTCCCGACGTCGTTTTTGTTGAAAACGAGCCGGCTAAGTATCGCTGCGTTACTAAACGCATTTTTAAAATCATGTCTGAGTACTCAGATTGTTTAGAGCCGTATTCGATTGATGAGGCATTTCTTGATCTGACGGGTTGGGTCAAAAACTTACAAGAAGCTGAGCTTATTGGCCTTGAACTCAAAGAAAGAATAAAAAATGAAGTGGGCGAATGGTTAAAATGTTCTATAGGGATCTCTTATACAAAGTTTCTCGCTAAGTTTGCCGGAGATATTGCGCCGAAAAATGGTTTAGTAATTATAAATAAAGATAATCTTGAAACTTACTTAAATAGAGAGCTAACTGAGGCTTGGGGCATTGGCCGCGCCATGTCCGTGCGCTTGCGACTTCTTGGTATTCAAACTCTACTTGAACTAAAGCAAGTTGATCCAATCTTTATTAAACGTCAGCTTGGAGCTTACGGATATTACTTGTGGTGCAATGTTAATGGCAAAGAAATAACAAAGATAGAAAACGGCATTAAAATTCCTAAGTCAATCGGACATTCCTATTGCCTGGCCAAACGAACAACAGAAAAAAATTATTTGCGAACAGTGCTTGCTAAACTTTGCGAGAAATCTGGGCGACGTTTGCGTAATCTTGAGCTTGAAGCAAAGAATGCGACGCTCTATCTGCAATATATGAATGGCGGACATTTGACGAAAACAATTTCAGCCAGCGATAACTTTTTTACCACGCATGAATTTTTAGCGCCGCTCTACGATTTCTTAACTGAAGCAAAATTAGATGGACCCGTACGAATGATGGCTGTCACTTTAACAAAATTAAATCCGGTCTCGGATCAGCTCGGGCTTTTTTCAAATCGTGTAAAAATAAAAAACCTCAGTCGCGCGATGGACTTAGTAAATAATCGTTATGGTGAATATACCGTAACGAGTGGCTTGTTATTTAATACGGAAAAGATTGCGCGTGATCGAGTTGGCTTTAGAAAGACGGTGAGTTTTGAGGAAACATAAAAGCCCGTGAATTATTTCACGGGCTTCGCTATTACTACTTTTCCGTCATGATTAACTGGTATAAACATTCTTTTCTTTATAATAAATGAAATTACTTTAATAAATTCTTTTGGATAATAATCATCTATCATATCAAACTGAACCAAGGGGATTTGCAACCATTGGAATATATCTGAAAAAATTAATCCGCTTATTATCCGCCCGTTAAACGCATCTTTGAGTCCCAACCTTAATCGATTTACTAAAATATGGATTGCAAGCTGATGATTAGCAAATCCTTCAGTTATTGAAAATTCTAAGCTTAAAGGGTCAATTGCAAAACCACTAACTTTAGTACTGCAATAAAGGCGCTTTCTATAACCATTTTCATAACCTTGCTCATATAAAAGCATAGTGACAAGATTCTGGCGTTGTTTAGCAGAAAATTCTTTTAACCTATTGAAAGCATCGGAATATTCTTCTTCTTTTGCATTAATAAAGTTTCTAAGATTTTTGGGTAGAGCGTCGTCAAATTCCGCTTTTAGACATTCTGTTGGTAATAACTTAATGCGTAGAGCCTCAGCAACAATGCAGTGATTTAAATCAGGTGTACCAAGTAATGAATTTTCCGTACAATGGACTTTATAAACCGCTTGTAATTGATGTAATACTTGTTCCTGATCGTACTTATTATCAGCTCCCAACCAATTAATCGGAGGAGCTTTTGTAATTTGAGACATTGGCCACTCCTTTTAATTTTATTTAATGTATAATGAACTATTTATTATTCTCACCCTAAGCCAGGCTATGTGTTTTGTCAATAAACAAAACCCCGTCCGGTCATTTGACTGGACGGGGTTTTGAAATTTGTGGGCGCACAAGGATTCGAACCTTGGACCTTCTCGGTGTAAACGAGACGCTCTAACCAACTGAGCCATGCGCCCAAATAAATTGTAAACCAACTTTGTGCGGATAGGGAGACTTGAACTCCCACAGGGTTGCCCCCACAAGCCCCTCAAGCTTGCGTGTCTACCAATTTCACCATATCCGCCTACGCTTCGCTTCGGCGGACAGGTCCGCCCGTTTCATTATATCTTAAAAGTTCTTGAACAAAAAACCAGCTTAGTTGGTACTAAGCTAATTTTGTTTCCTTGAGACGCTTATTGTAACCCCGTCTCAAGTAATACAACTTGGCACGGCGCACTTCAGCTTGTTTCATAATTTCAATCTTGGCGATGGTTGGTAGATTCAAAGGATAAATCTTTTCAACTCCGACTCCGTCAGAAACTTTGCGGACCGTAATAGTCGCGCCCTTTTCTTTACCATGCTTTCGGGCAATAACTAAACCGTCAAAATACTGCAAACGCTCCTTTTCTTCACCCTTAGGATTAAGTTCTTTAATCTTTTGGTAAATACGGATGCTCATACCGGGCTTAAGCTCGTTCTTGATTTCATCCAGCGTCTTGGTTGAAGCCGCCTTTGGAGTACCAAGCTTCTTCTTTCTTATAATTTTAGCCATACTGATATTTGGAAATAAATAGACAATGACAGAATTCTATCCCAATATGGGGATTTTGTCAATTAAAGCCTGCGCGTATTGACAAAGACAATGTAAATTGGTATTATCCTATATTAAATTGCAAATTAAAAATCAAATACATAAAGGAGTATATTTTGGAAGAAAAAATAAAAACATTAGAAGTGAAGTTAGAAATACCGGCTTGGTTTATCAAAAAGTCTTTAGGTCTTCCGCTAACTGCTATTGATGTTAGCTCCATAAAAGAGGGTCTCAGCTTAGCAAAAACCTTTGATAAAAATAGTGAAGGATGGGCCTCAAGCTACTTTGTAATCATTGATTTAGCAAAGAACTATGCTGATATTGAGTGGATCTCTGAAGAAATAAAGAAGACAAAAATTAGACTTCTGCGGGAGGTTACCGAGCCTCTTCTTATTACGAAGGGTGATGAAATTTCTTTTGCAAAACTTTCGCAACTTGATAAAAGTGACAGTAAATCAATTGCTGAAATTTTCTTTGCGGGACCAAGAGACGGAGAAGCCGAGATTCAATCTTTTAAGTTATTACTTGCCTCTTTAAAGAGTTATGATGACTTCCATGATTTTTTTGACTATTTGCGAGAAGAGAAAGAAGATTCTCTACCTATTTTCTTTACGTATATTGTTCCATTCTGCGTTTCCTGGCTTGAAAAATGCAATGAACCCTTTGGCGTTAGTATAATAATTAATGAGCTGCTTGAAGGATATGACACTGAAGAACATTATAGAATGCTACGCTGCGCATGCCAAAGCAGATTACACGAGCTAATAATAGAAGCGCTGGAAACCACAGACTTTTATACGATGGGGGTCTTTCTTCGTGACAGCTCAGCCGGATCAGACTGCGAAAAACGCTGCTTTGAGACAATGCTAGGACAATGCGACTCATTTGAGAAAGTTAAAGATATTATGGAAAATCTTACTGAAGATTCGGAATATTTTAATCGTCTTTTCAAAAAAGCTGCAGAACTTAACAATTAAACAAATAGAAAAGGATACTAGGATGGCGGTAACAGAAAGAAAAAGAATTATTGACAATTGGGACATTGATGACTTATTTGAAGAGTTCAATAAAACTTCCGTGATTCTCGCACGGGAAATAAAGGATCCCCATAAAGACTATTTGGAAATGTATAGTGACTTAGAAGCACAACTTTCCAAAGAAGATGCCTTGAGACAGATGTATATATTTTTTAAAAATCTATTATCAGCTGATCTTAAGGGAAGAAACGATACTGAAGTAAAATCAATTGTCATTAACATAATGATGATGTATAAAATCTTATAACATAAAACCCGTCCGGTCATTTGACTGGACGGGTTTTTCAAAATCTAAAACTATCGAGCAATAACCTTATCAATGATACCGTACTTTCTTGCGTCTTCTGTTGTCATAAATCTATCGCGGTCTGTGTCTTTTTCAATAATGGCAACTGATTGTCCTGTATGTTTAGATAGAATTTTATTTAATTTATCTTTAATGCGAAGAATATGTTCACTGCGAATTTTAATATCTGATGCTTGTCCTTCAAATCCGCCCATCACTTGGTGAATCATAATTTCTGAATTAGGCAAAGCAAAACGTTTTCCCGGAGCGCCAGCTGCTAAAAGCGTTGCACCCATTGAAGCGGCCAATCCAACACAAATTGTTGAAACATCGGCGCGCACATATTGCATTGTGTCGTAAATTGCCAGACCCGCAGTAACTGATCCGCCCGGAGTATTTATATAGAACTTAATATCCTTATCTTTGCTTTCAGCATCAAGAAACAAAAACTGAGCAATAATGATATTGGCGACGTGATCGGTTATTGGCTCACCTAAAAAGATTATTCTATCTTTTAAAAGACGTGAATAGATATCATACGCTCGCTCGTATTGACCGGTTTTCTCTATAACTGTTGGAATTAATGGCATAATGTTTTAATTAATTGTTATCACAGTGTAGCAATAAATCGCTAATATTTCAAGAGCTTTGTCTTGACAAAAGCCAAGACAAGAGAATATACTACAAAAGGTTCATTTAAATAATTTCCCCAAAAAACTCCCAAAAGAAAGGTTTAAAGTAATGAGCAACATCAATGAGGAAGAAATTTTGTATAGCAATGATTTAAACGGTGTTTCTGAAGCTATCGGAAAGCAAACGTTTAATAATATACGCATTCATCAAACTGAAGCTGTCGAAAGTGCAATTAATGTTTTCAGCGGCTTAACAAAAAGCGACAACGGGAAAAAAGAAAAAATACGGCTTGCAATCATTGGCGCTGGTCCCGCTCCATCAATGGTAGCGGCAATGCTTATTGCGAATAAACTTGATAACGTAAGACACTTCGTAACAATAAAAAACACCGGTTCGCAAGCAGAAATTGACCCCAATGTATGCGCACTGTACCGGGACACTCTGTTCTTTCCAAAACCTTTAAAATTATAAAATAAATTTTTTAAACATTTTAAAAAAAGTCACTACGGTGACTTTTTGTTTTTTTAAAACGATCGCTCGCGTCCGACAATCGCGGTTAAGGTTTTCGGATGCAGATCAATACTACGAATCGAAGGGAGTTTGTATGACCCGTCCAATTCAACATCTGTTGCACCGTTTACTATTTCAACATGTTTACAGACAAAGACGGATTGAGAAATTTCTTTACGCAAAATACCGCTCTCAGTTTTTAAAATACAAATATTTAATTGCTTGTCATCTGATTTAGGATGAGGTCCGCGGTAACCATACTCATCACCCGAAACATTAACTGCTTCAATCAATACTCTTCCCTCAGCTTTTACTGTTAAGTTATTATCAAGAATTAAGGTCGGGTTATTCGCGCTGATTAAAGCACGGCAAATAAATGAATGCTGCTCATCAATTCTACCAACATCCAGCGACACAATACGTCGCGCTGCCAATACTTTACAAGCATTTTCCAAATTAACACCAAAAGCATCAGCAATCATATTTCTACCAATCGGTACAACGGCCAAAGGAATATCAGAACCGGTCATTAATCCAGCCATTTTACTTGTCAAAGCATCGCCGCCTACAGCGACGATTGTCTTTGGTTTTTTAACAAGCTCAGTGCGCATCATTTCTTCAAGACGCGTCATTGGGCCAAGACGATAAATTTTTCCACTAATCCCAAGATCAGTAAGACGTGTTTCCAATCGTTCTAATAATTTCTGATAACGTCTTGAACTGAGTTCTTGATCATAGACATAGACGTTATTCATTGTTGTTTACGATTTCTTCTTTTGGTTTTAGTGTCTTAGTGGTCTTCGCTTCAGTTCCTAAAATAGAACACTTGCCTTTGATGAGTGCACCGCGCGCAATTGAAACAAAAGCTGCTTCAATATCACCATACAATTTAGCTGAAGATGTAACTTCAAAAAATCCGTCAATTTTAATATTTCCGCGCAGCTCTCCACTCACCTTTGCATCCTTAGCACTCACATCTGCTATAACTACAGCTTTTTCTCCCACTTCTAAATAGCTGGCAGTTTTTACTGTGCCTTTGACTTCACCCTCAATGATAATTCCTCCTTGACACACAAAATTTCCTTCGATCTTTACCGATGGTCCGATAATAGTTTCAATGCCGTCTTTGCCGGCTACACCATTTTTATTAAACATAGTAATAAAGAGAGTTAGTAAGACACTTACAGTGTAGCAAAATATAGAGGAATTGTTGATTATCCCAGAGTTAGCTATAGTATGGGTATGCTTCCGTAGTTCAATGGATAGAACAAATCCGTCCTAAGGATAAAATGGGGGTCCGATTCCCTCCGGGAGCACAAAAACCATTGCAATATTTGCGAGCATAAGGTATATTCTTATTGTTGTCCAAGCTGTTTAAGATATAGGAAAAAATATTTTCGGGCCATTAGCTCAGCTGGTAGAGCGCTTCCATGGCATGGAAGAGGCCAAGGGTTCAAGTCCCTTATGGTCCACGAAACAAAGGATGTTAAAATTAGCTAATATTAAATAAAAAACATTGTGGATAAGCTGTTTATTACCTGTCTATGAAACACATTCCCACAACAAGCTCCTTACTGGCCTTTGATCATATATTTGAAAAGGCCAATATACTTAAAGGACATAGTGCAGCTGACTTAGGCTGTGGCAATTCCCTATTTTTTCTCTATGGTTTAAGTAATTTAGTTGGAGATACTGGTAAAATCTTTGCTGTTGACCTTATCCCTTCTATAATTGATCAACTACAAAGAGAAATTAAACATCATAACCTGTCTTCAATTAATCCGGTTCACGGAAATCTTGATATCTTAAATGGTGTCAAAATTGATGACCAAAGTATCGACCGTTCCTTTTTAATCAATACCTTACACCAGTCTGCCGACACCTTAACGATGCTCTCAGAGGCCAAGCGCTTAACTAAAGAGGGCGGCACGATTATTGTTATAGATTGGTTAAAAAGCAGTACTCATCCGCTGGGCCCCACTCCTGATCGTCGTTTAAGTAAAGAGATTATTCTTGATACCGCCAAGCTCCTGCAACTCGAATTGGCCGATGAATTCAAACCAGGACCATTTCATTTTGCCTTTATATTTACTAATAACTAATATGAACGAATTACTGACATTTAATTTTTGGTTTAATCCCCGTCCGGAGGTATTAACAAATCAAGGACTTATGATAGCCTTGATTATTGTCGCTATTTTATTTGTACTTGGCATCTTGGCCCGTTACAATTTTCTTATTACTAAGTGGCAACCCAACCGGTCTCTATTGAGAAAAATAAGTCCCATTCTTATTACAAACGCCATCGTTCTTCTGTATTTTTGGTTTTTAGATAGCCAGGTTGTACCAATCCTGCGAGCCAGAGCTTGGTTTGGATTTTGGCTCTTAATTGACATTGCTTGGATTATCGGCATTATCCTTTCAATTAAGGCTTTATTGCAACGCCGTAAAGATCGCGCTCAGACTTCTGATATAAAGAAATACATTCCTAGTTAATACTTTTAACAAACACCCCGCCCTTCTCGAAGGGCGGGGTGTTTTATATAGAACTCATAACAATGTTCCATATGAAACATAATCAAAAAATTGCTAACATTGGGCAAAATATTGCGAAAAACCATCTTATTAAATTTGGGTATAGCATTCTATATGAGAATTATCGCGTAAAACACTGTGAAATCGACATTATTGCCAATAAAAACGAGAATATATATCTTATTGAAGTTAAAACTGTCTTAATGGGGAAAATCGCTCCGGAACACCAACTTAGTTACTCAAAGAAAAAAGCCATGAGGCATGCCCGACCACTTATTGCCGATAAGATGAATATCGACCAAGATCTGATTTTTATTGAATTCATTGGGGTTATTTTAGATTATTCTAAAAAAATGGCTAATATTAATCATTTTTCATTAATTTATTAAAAACTTTTGTCTACACTACTATTGACTTAAATCGTGAAATATGATAAAGTATTGCAACAAATTCCCCCTTATCTTAAGTGGGGTTTTTATTTTGAAAAACAAGCTATGAATTTATTTTCAGCAAAATCATATATATTTAAAAAAACCAGACCATTTATTGTTGTCTTGATTGTCAGTTCTTTGCTGCACAATTTTATTGTGTTCCCGGTGCAAGCTGCAATGGACACATCTTCCGAAACACCCATTGTAAATCAGGGTCTGAGTATCATTAAAAAACCAGAAACTTCTATCAAGCGCATGGAGCGTTTGTCAAAAGTTGATACTACTGATCGTACAATTGATTTTACCTTAATCCCCGAAGAAAAAGCTAAAGAAACTGAGGTAGCCAAGCCTGTCCCGAGCACGCCTATCAGCTCCCGTAGGGTCAGTATGACGGCGTATAACTCTGAAGCGGCACAAACGGACGGCGATCCCTGTACTACAGCCAACGGCTTCAACGTATGCAAACACGGCATTGAAGATACAGTTGCTTCAAATTTTTTGCCAATGGGAACTAAGATTAAAATTCCTTCATTGTTTGGTGATCGCATTTTTGTGGTAAGAGACCGCATGAATCGTCGCTACACAAATCGCGTTGACGTCTGGATGCTTAAGAAAAGCGACGCATTAAAATTCGGTGTTCGCCAGGCAGAGATTGTTGTAGTGAAATAATATACATTCATCTAACAAAATTTAAACCATACTGTAGCCACGCATAATTATGTGTGGCTACTTGTTTTAAGAGATTAATCTTGGTATATTACGGAGGTCGGTCGCGTAGCCAAGTGGCTAAGGCAGCGGTTTGCAAAACCGCCATCGTGGGTTCGAATCCCACCGTGACCTCTATCAACCCGCCGTAATCCGTTTTTGACGGATGAAGGCGGTTTTTTGTTTTTAGTTATGTCCACAGCTTTATGTACTTAAGTTGTGGATAACCTGTGTTTTCTGTGTATAAATCATCAGCTTAAGTCTATTAATTTGTAGACTTATCTGTTAATAACTTTATAATACATATAATTTACTGAGTAATTCATAATGATTGACCAGCTGTCAAAAATATGATATACTTAGTTTATAAACAGCTCTTTACCAACCGGAAGCATCACCGTAAGAAATCTTTCTTACACTATGCTTCTCTATATCACTGGAGTAAATTCAATTGTGATCGGCCTTATACGATCTAAAAACAAAAATAAAATAAAAAGGATATATCTTTCAGCCCCATGCTAAAGATATAACCCGTACTTCGGGGTATAGCAAAGTCTTTGTAAATAAGACCAAAGACACCATCCCAGCGAAGAAATCGCAAAAAGTTTACGTTGGGATAGGCTTCAGCACTAATCCCATATCAATTTAAATTAATAGGGGATCCGCTGGAGCCTTTTAATTTACAAAAACCCCACCTCTCGCGAGAGGCGGGATTTATTTTTTTAAACTATTTTACTATCTCCACTTCTATGGGAGCGCCGGGGTTTTGTTTATTATCAAGTGATCTAAACATATACCATTGCTGAGCAATCGTGAGAAGTGTTGAAATAAACCAATAGAAGGCTAAGCCACTTGGTAAACTTAAACAAATGAAGACGGTCAACGCAGGCATGAAATACAACATTTGTTTATTCATGGCGGACATCATAGAGTTCTCCGTTGAACCAGCGGGTTGTTTTGGCATCATTTTAGCCTGAGCATACTGCGATACACCAGCAAGAATCGCTAAAGCAATGTGAGGTTTTGAAAAATCTAAAAATCCAAATGCTATTGGGTTAAGTGTGCCCGGATTACTTATAAAAGAATACACAAGGATTACCGCCTTACCGGACAACTCATCTCTAAATACTCTAAAGATTGCCCAAAAAAACGGCAGCTGAATTAACAACGGCAAACAAGATGACAGAGGATTTACCTTTTCTTGTTTGTACAATTCCATCATGGCACGACTTTGCGCTTCTTTGTCATTCGCAAATTTCTTTTTTATTTCATCGAGTTTGGGCTGCAGAGTCTGCAAAGAACGCTGCCCCTCTAGGGACTTTTTTGAAAGGGGATATAAAATTATTTTAACTATTACAGTTAACACAATAATCGCTATACCAATATCATGGCCCGGAATGATATTATAAATCCAGACCAAAAGGTTAAGAATTGGCTGATAAAAGATGGTAGTAAAAATATTGGCCATATTATATATAGTGATTATTTAAGAGGATCTTCTCCGCCCGGATTCCACGGATGGCAACGGATTAAACGTTGCAATCCAAACCACAGACCCTTGAGAATTCCATATTTGGCGACTGCCTGATATGTATATTCTGAACAAGTTGGATGAAAACGGCAATAGCCGTAGGGGAAAAGTTTTTGCAGGGGGCTGTGATCCAAAGATAACGTTTTTTGGTAAAAGCGGATAAAACCTAAAACCCCTTGTTTCACGAGTAATGCAAGATAATTCATGTTATACCACTCGTTTGCTTAAATTAAACGTCAACTCCTTTTTAATAGCTTCAAAATCAGCCCGAGCCGCATCAGGTGTTGCCATAAAAACAACATCAAGTCCCTTTGGCACAGTGTCCAGATATTGCGCAATAACGCTCCAGGCGCGGCGCCTAACACGGTTTCTAACAACGGCGCGTTTACTTACCTTTGAACTCACCACAACGGCACAACGCGTATAACCGAAATTATTACGGGCTATTTTAATTCTAAAGAAACTAGCGTGCACGCTTTGCCTTACAGCGAAAACGCGCTCAAAATCGCGCGTAAGCCGTATGCGGCGCGATTTCGCTATCATATATTACACAGTTAAACGCTTGCGACCCTTGGCTTTACGGCGTTTAATAACCGTACGGCCATTCTTGGTTTGCATGCGTTTTCTAAAACCGTGTTTCTTTTTTGCGCGCCGAGCATTCGGCTGATATGTTCGTTTTGGCATAGTATCTAAAATTTATACAAGCTAAAGCTACCATTATTGCTGACTTTAGTCAATTATCAACTCTTTCCACTTGTTATTAACAGCTTATAAACAAAGTAGGACCTTTTACTGAAACAAAAGTTCCTGCTATAATTGCCGTGATTTTATTGTAACCTCTCCTATGGATCACGAACAACTTTGGCAAGCAGTCCTTGGTGAAATTGAGCTTTCATTATCAAAAGCCAGTTTCACTACATGGTTTCGAAATACGTATATTGACTCATATGTTGATGGCCGAGTAAGTATTTGTGTCCCCAATACTTTTACTCAAGCGTGGTTGCAAAAAAAATACTACCAAGAAATACTTGCGGCATTTAAAAACATCACCAAAGACTCAATCAAAGAAATTACCTATCGGATTGAAACTAAAAAGGCCCCCATTCGCTCCGCTGATCATGCTACGGCCCCCGCTCGCGTTGAAACTTCTTTACCAAAAACACATGGCCTCAATCGTTTTGGTTTAAATGCGTATTATACCTTTGCAAACTTTATTGTTGGCAAGGGAAATGAGTTAGCATATGCTGCCTGTCAGGCCGTAGCCACAAATCCGGGTCGTGCGTATAACCCATTATTTATTTATGGTGGAGTTGGACTTGGAAAAACTCACTTGATTCAAGCAATTGGCAATGAGCTGTGTAAAAAAACCGATAAAATTTTATATGTTACCTCGGAAAAATTTTCCAACGACTATATCAATGAGGTTCGCTCGGGTCGCGCTAAACAATTAAAAGAAAAATATCGCAATGTTGATTTACTTTTAGTTGATGACGTTCAATTTATGGCCGGCAAGGACGGAACTCAAGAAGAATTCTTTCACACTTTTAATGAGCTACACCAAACCAATCGCCAAATTGTCTTAACCTCTGATAGACCGCCAAAAGCCATTCCAGCGCTTGAAAAACGCCTTCTCTCGCGCTTTGAGTGGGGGATGATTGCGGATATCACGGCACCTGATTTCGAAACTAAACTGGCCATTTTAAAAAACAAGTGCCATGAAAAAAATTATCCACTTTCTGATGATATTTTGCATTACTTAGCCGTTAATATAAATAGTAATATCCGTGAATTAGAAGGCGCGTTAACCAGACTTATCACATATTTTGAGTTTAATAATCTACAACCAACGCTCGATAGCACTAAAAGTATTCTTTCAAGCACACTGGCTGAATTTAGGGAAACTAATCTTACTGCTAAGCATGTTATTGACGCTGTGGCAAAATTCTTTGATATTGAAATTAAAGACTTAACCGGGAAAAGCCGTAAAAAAGAACTGGTTTTCCCAAGACAAATCGCTATGTATTTATTGCGTGAAGAAATTAATGCATCATTTCCCGCGATTGGACATGAGTTGGGCGGCAGAGATCACACCACTGCAATACACGCATGCAATAAAATAAACGAGGATTTAAAACACAACTCAAAATTAAAACAACAAATATTATCAGTAAAACAGCTCTTCCAATAGCTGTTAATAAACAGTTGAATACCTGTGCTCCACTTGTTTATAAGACGGTGGAAAACAGGACTCAAAAAAGTCGATTTAGAAAAAAACAAAAGTTATTACCAAAGTGTGCCGATTTTATTCACAGCCTCATCCACAGCAGATTTCAATTTTTACTAACAAAAATTCACTACCCACAGTTTTCAGTCCCTTATTGTTACTATTTATTTAAATATATATGAAAATAATAACACTACAAAAAAACCTCAAGGACAGCCTCTTTGCTGTAAACCACATTGCACAGAAAAATACCAACCTCCCGATTTTAAATAATATTTTATTTTCAGCTCATGAGGGAGTTATTAAATTAATAAGTACCAACCTTGAAATCGGTATTACAAGTGTGGTGCGCGGTAAGATTGAGCTTGAGGGAGATTTTACGGTTGATGCCCGATTGATTTCAGAGTATGTTAATTTGCTTGATAATGACAAAGTTGAGATTGAGCTTCTTGATGCGGAGTTGCAACTACGATGCGCAAGCTATGAAACAAAAATAAAAGGCTTGGCAGCTGAAGAATTTCCATTAATTCCGGTGATTGAGCGAACTGAGCATTTAAAAATAAATACTGAAGAATTAAAAAAAGCCTTGGGCCGAGTTTTATTTTCAGTGTCGGCTGATGAGTCTCGATTAGAATTGTCCGGTGTATTATTTTCTTGTTCAAATGATGAATTATTAATTGCCGGAACTGATAGTTATCGTTTATCGGAAAAAAAGATTAAGATCGAATCAACTTTTTCAAGTGATAGGAAATTAATTGTCCCTGCTAAAACCTTGCAAGAATTAGTGCGTATTATTTCCAATGAAAAATCCGGCGACGATGAAGCGAAAGATGTGTTTATGTATGCATCTGATAATCAATGTTTGTTTGTGGTTGGTGCCACTGAACTAGTCTCACGTTTGATTGATGGACAGTATCCCGACTATCGTCAGATCATTCCCGTGAAGCATGAATGTAGCGCCTCAATCGTTCGTGATGAGGTTGTACGAGCAGTTAAGGCCGCATCACTCTTCTCACGCTCGGGAGTAAATGATATTGTCTTTTCTCTATCTACTAAAGGTGAGCTTTCTGTCTCTTCGGCCTCGGGTCAGGCAGGTGAACACAATACAAAACTTGCGGGAATTATTACCGGTAAAGATGCTTCAATCACTTTGAATTATCGTTATGTGCTTGATGGTCTTGCGGCCGTATCTGGCGCCTCGGTTATTTTTGAAGTGATTGATGATCAAACACCGTGTGTTATTAAAGACGAAGCTGATCCGGGATTTGTATATATCATCATGCCGATTAAGAAATAAGTATATGTCTCTTGAAATGGTTACTGGGGACAATATAATAAACCAAAACAATAACTCAGCAGAAAACGAAAAAGAGTATAATTTTGAAGAGGTCTCAAATTTAAAAAAACAAGTTATAAACCTAGTGGAGCAACTCAAGACCTCAGTTGAAGTTGAAGAATATACTACGCTTATTGGTGATGATGCTAGTGGTCGCATTCCAGCTCTTATTTTAAAAAAAATTTCTGAATCTATAACCGGTAATCCAATTAAATTATTATTTATTGCCGGGGGCAAGGGAACTTGGTGGGACCCGGAAAAAATACAAAATACAGAGTATAAAATTAAAAACATTAAAGAGCATATAGAAGGAAGGGTGTTGTTTATTACCGAGTTCATGGGCAAGGGTGAAGGCATGGTAAATATGGCTGAGCAACTGGAGAAACATGGAATTGATTTTGATATTGCCAGTGTCGCTTCAAGACAAACAAAAGATAGCTATGAAGAGAACTTTGAAATACTAAAAAGACATAAATTAATAATCGGTGAGGCGGGTATATGGGGAGCGCCATCGGTATATAACGAGGATGATTTAGCTGGTGTTAAGAAGTGGTCACCAGGTGATGCTTCAGCAAAAAGAATAGATGTTTATAGTACTTATGGTAGGCGTATCACAAATGCACGTCGAGATGTTGATTTACTTGCTAAGGAGGTCGTTGAAGAAGTTTGGGGGAAGGATGCAAAAAAAGCCGCCTAATGGGCGGCTTTTTTGTAATCAATTTTTTAATCTTTTTTATCTTCGCAAATCTATAATCGGAGTTTTCGATGGCTTGTAATTAAAATTAAATTTTTGTTCCGAACAATTATCTATATCATCACACACTTTAATTTTTAATTCATGAAAGCCGCTTGAGAGATGATTAATGGAAGCATTCTCAAGATTATACGGATAGGTAACAACACTTAAAAGCATTGCGCTATCAATATAATAATCTGCGCGACCGATACCGCGCGGCGCTGAGGCTATAATTTTTACACTTAATGTATCGCTATTAACAGTTTGTCCTTCGGAAAAATTTTGCACGCTAAAGACTGGAAGGTTTTCCGGGATATGCAAATTATCTTTTTCAGTTGGCGGCTCTTCGCTGTTAATTTTATTTTTCTTTGCCCATTCTTGAACGCGTCCTTCCCATAAATTATACTGAGAATCGGCGGCTGGATTTTTAGGTGATGGTCCCGTCGGATTATTTTTCTCAACGTAATATAAAATATCATGCACGGTTTGATAGCTGCGTTCTTCTATAAAACTCTCGGGAGTAAATTCCGTAGCGAGTAGACCCGAAGCTTTATCAATCTTTATTTTAATTGGTGTTGCGCTTTGTCCGTCTAATACAGCTTTACCCGTCACTGGAATTGAAGGCGCGGCAAAGGTCTCAATATTTTCATTACCAAGTACGCGACGCATATATTCATTCCAAATCGGGGCAGCGACAATACTTCCATCAGAACCTGCTTTCATTTCTTTGTTATTGTTGTTTCCAATCCACACACCCGTGACAAGTGACGGCGTATAGCCCATGGTCCAAGCGTCGCGGTTATTGTTGGTTGTACCTGTTTTAGCAGCGACCGGACGATTGCCTAAAGTTAGGAAATTGCTGCTACCAAAAATATAGGCGCGCTCTCCGTTGTCAGAAAGAATAGAATTTATTTCTCGCGCGATGTTCGGTTCAAAAACGCGACGCTCAGTATCTTTATATTCTTCGAGAACCTTACCATCGCGATCTTCAACTTTTAATATGTAACTTGGGTCGCGCATGATGCCGTCGCGGGCAAAGGCACTGTAAGCATTAGTGTGTTCAAGTAGCGTTACTTCTCCTCCGCCTAAAACCAAGGATAACCCAAAACGATCTTTGTCATTAAGTGTCGTGTAGCCTAATTTTTTTGTTATTTCTAAGGTATGATCAAGTCCTGCCAAGTAGAGAGTTTTAACCGCGGGAACGTTTAATGATCCAGCCAAAGCTTTTTTCATAGTTACTGGCCCATATTCTTTTCCGTTGTAGTTGCGCGGTTCAAAGGCTTTGCCTGACGCTGCAAAGTTAGTAACAACGTCATAGAGGATTGTGTTAGGTGTGTATCCTTTGGTAAAGGCCGAGGCGTAGACAATCGGCTTTAAGGAAGAACCAGGCTGCCTGGCTTTAAGTGCGACGTTGACCTGACCATCAACCGCTTCATCAAAATAATCCCGTGAACCAACCATAGCTAAGACTTGTCCGGTTTTAGGATCAATGGAGACAAGCGCGGCGTTCGTCGCGTTAAAACGTTTTTCATTGTCTTCTGCTTTTTTCTTGATAACCTCTTCGGCTATTTCTTGTTTGTAAGTATCAAGTGTGGTGATGATTTTTAGCCCGCCTTGTTCAACAGTTTTTTCTCCATATTTTTCCGCGAGCATTTCTTTGATATGTAAAACAAAGTGCGGGGCGATAATATTGTCCGAAGGATTTTTAAACACCAGTTTTGCTTCCTTGGCTTTTTCAGCCTCATCTTTTGAAATCATGTCTTGCTCAACCATAAGATCAAGCACATAGTGTTGGCGTGCAATTAAAGTATCTTTATTTGGACCAAAGGGTGAATAGCGACTCGGACTCTGAACCATCGCTGCTAAAATTGCCGCTTCAGATAACGTTATATCTTGAACATGTTTATTAAAATATTTTAAACTGGCCGCTTCAACTCCGTAAGCGTTTGAGCCATAGGGAATTTCATTAAAATACATCTGCAAAATTTCATCCTTGGAAAACTTCTTTTCCATGCGATATGCCAAAATTAATTCCTTGACTTTGCGAGTATAAAATTTTTCATTGGTGAAGACGGCGTTTTTAAGAAACTGTTGAGTGAGAGTCGAGCCGCCGGCCTTTTGTCTTTTTAAAACGTTCGTAACAGCGGTGCGGAAAATTGCCCAGAGACTGAAGCCCTTGTGTTTATAAAAGTTTTTGTCTTCAATTGCGATAGTCGCATCACGTACTACTTGAGGGATTTGATCCAATCTTACAAGCGTGCGTTTTTCATCACCGGAGATTTCGTAGAGAATTGTTTCGCCGCTACGATCATAAATTTTTGTACTTTGCGGAATTTCACGAGTAATCAATTTGTTTGGATCAGGTAAACCGTATGAGGCCCAGGCAAAAAAGATTGCGCAAAATACGACAAAGCCAATTGCGCCATAACGAACAAATTTTCTGACACCTGGATTGGAGAACAGGGATTTAAGGCTCCAAGTGTCGGAATGCTCGCGAATGCGGCGCAGCGCCGGACGAGCATTGCGAAGCATGGGCTTACTCTTTTCCCAGTAACCTTGCTTATGTTTTGTAAATCGAGGGTTAATCATAGGTATATATATTAGTATATCACAGCCCTACAAAGATGATTTATATCGTTTGATTGTTTTGCGTAGGGCGATCATCGGTAGGATAAAATCCTGAATAATTTTTAAAAAATGAACCGTTGAACGACGCCTGTTAAAGCGTCCTTCTCTCCAGTCTACAGGAATCTCTATTATGCGTAAGTTTAAAAGATTAGCCCAAGAGATTAATTCAGTATCAAAAAACCAATCTTTATTAGTTGCTTTGTGTTCTAAAACCGTAAATGTATTTTTTGTTAAAGCTTTAAAGCCGCATTGTAAATCTTTTTGCGGGTTATGTAATAGTATATGTGCAAGATAATTAAAGACACGCGATATTATTTCCCGCATTAAGCTTCTGTGAACATTGGAGTCAGGTAAATAACGACTGCCAATACTTAAGTCAGCTTCATTATTAATCAACGGTTTAATAAGAGGAGTTAAGGCATGTAAAGAAACCGCCAAATCAGAATCCATCCCCACTAAAATATCAGCGTTTGATTCGTGCCAGTATCGATGCAGGGCCCCACCCTTGCCGCTATCTTGATACTCAACATACAAAAGTCGTTCGTGAATTTTTTCTAACTCGCATGCAAGTTTAGCTGAGGCGTCTGTTGTTCCATTGATAACTAAAACAACGCGCCAGTCGCAGTAAGATAAAGAACTTTCACAATAATCGAGAATTCGTTGTGCATTCTGCGTTATAACTTTTTCTTCATTGTATATTGGTATGCAAATATCAACGCGCATATTGGTTCTTAACTAGAATCTTAATATTGCCTATCTCTCCGGCAAAACTATAGTTTTTTTCTATAAATTGGTCAACCGGATTATTTTTTGTGTATCCAAATTTTTCTACAATGACGTAATTGAGTGCTGCGCAACGTGGCGGATTGGCACTTAGGTGCTGGGCCGCATCGGCAAAGTGCTCGCTTGTATTATGTCGCTCAATTAAAAAAGAATAAGGCGTGGGGCCCTGAGCATTACTTTCAAGGTACAGTCCCGGCATAAATGGTCCGGCATACAAACTGCTCGGCTCGGGACAATATTTTTGTAGCGCTTTCATTACTATGCTGGTTGAGGGCCGGAAGGGCGGGTTGTTATATATCAGTGCAAAAACGCCGAGTATCCAGAAAAACGCAATAAGTTTTTTGTCATGCCTTTGTTTGAGGCATAATTCGAACAAAATGGCACAGAACGGTAAAAAGGGCGTGAGGGCCTGAAGAACATGAGTGGCGTCAGGACGCGGCATACTAGAAAGCATCTGAAAAATACCTGTTAATACAAACGCGGTTATGACCGCCTTTGTTTCAGGTTTTGTTGAATGTGCTACCAATGCACTCAGTAACAGTGCGACCGTAAGTGTTCCTCCCCAGAGCTTGAGGGGCAAGGTGTTTACTTCCTGATAGTGTTGCAGGGGAAATAAAATAACATTTTCATATAGTATTGTCGGTGACCAAAATGTCAGCAGTGTGATAGGTGGCAGGATTGCACCAACACAAAAATATAAAAGAGATCGCCAGGAAATTTTTCCGCTCACAACCAGCACTGCAATAATCGATCCTAAACTGCCGATAAGAGCCAAACCCTTGTGCTGTAAAAAAATAAAAGCTAATCCGGAAAAAAGTCCCGATATAAAATAAGTCGATTGTTTATTATTATTGAAAGCGCAAACCAAGAAATAGAGCGCCCAAATAATTGATACGGTGTTGAATGCATTATAATGTATCGGTTGCCAAAAAGCCGAACCGATAATAAAAAGCGCGGGAGCTAAGAATCGCCATCGCATTATTCCCAATGACGAACTTATTAAATACAATCCAATTAATCCGGAATATACAATAACCAAACTCATTATGCGTGCGCTGGCATGGCTTACCGCAGTCAGCTTCCACCACGCCGCAATCAAATACGAAGCGCCCGGCATCATAAACTCAAATGTATCGATATACATTTTTTTGCCATTGATAATATCCCAGGCGGCATTCAATACCACTCCTTCATCACTGTTAAGTTCATGGCGCCAATGAATCAGGATTAGGACAATAGCAAACACCACCCAAGCTAAGGATTTTTTTAAATAAAAACCACGAGGATGTTTCATATTTATTGTTTAACCCAAATTTTTGCAATTGAGTCTTCAAAAACTACTTTCCAGCTTGAGTTATTAGCATTAAGGTAGTCAACCAATTCATTCTTATATACTTGCTCAGTTCTCATGAATATAAAGCGCTCGATAAAATCCGGTTTGTAATTATCGCCGCGGGGTTTAAAGATAACCATCTCGATTTTGTGTTCCTCAAGTTTTTTAACTGTAAGGTCTTTATTGAAAAAGTCGTTATATTCTTCTAAGATAGTGCGATTATTAAAGGGATATTGGGGTAAGCGGCCGTCTACAAACAAGCGTTGTTCGGGCCACACGCCGATAATGTAGCCACCCCAGCCGTAGTTGTTGAAGATGCGGAGCTTTTGATATTCGGGATGTTCACGCAAGAATTGGATTGCGGCGCAGGGATATTTGTTGCAATAAGAATTAAATGGATCGTTGGTAAATCGAGTGGAGCTATATGATGTGTAAGATATTGCGAGCAGACCAAGCATAATAAGAGTAAAGCAGGTACGAGGATACGGAATGCGTCGCCCCGCAAGAGCCGGTACAATAATATGTGGTACCGCAAATAGTAGGGAGATCACCACCCATAATGGAAAATGTCTGACTGAACGTGCAGACATAAGTAACAACATAATAAGTAAAACTACTTGCCATAATTTTGGAAATTTTTTCACTGCAAGCATCGCAGCGAAACTAAATACTATGACAAGCAATGTGTAAATAATTTGATCATACCTAAAAGGTGATTTGAAAGGACTGCGCCATTCTTGAATATGCGACATGTAATATCGATTACTCACGTAGTCGCTTAAAAATGCATAGAGCTTTGTTCCGTAAGGAGTAACTAAAGTTGCGGCAATGCTAATAATGACCAGACTGCTGATAATAATAATTTGTTTTTTTGAAATCGTATGTTCGTTCAGTTTCCTTCGAAGCGCTGGCCAGAAATAGAGGAGTAATTCATACACTAACCAACCGAGTGTAATTGCTACACCGATTAGATAACTTCCGTGAAGATATGCCCACACAAGGAGAAGTAAGGGTAGCCACGCAATATGTTTAATGTTTGCATCAGTTCGGAAGCGATCAATGTGTATAAGTAGGATAATAAAAAAAACAAAAGCAAATTCTTGCAGACGTATTCCAAAGTGCGGTAAGCAACCCATGAGTGCGCCGAGTTCTATTGCGCAGAAAACACATCGTTCCAGTCCGCTTTTTAAATAGTATCTAAAGACATGACGGTTTAGAAGGATTAATCCGAGAACTGGTAAGAGAATAAAAAAAAGTGAAATGGCAATATATCCGCCTTGTTGCCAGAGAAAATATGTTAATAAGTTAGAGAGCCATTCATGGTCAACCCAGGATTGTCCCTCGAGACTCCACATATAAATTTGGTCTGAGGGAACAGTCATGGTTTTTGCAATATTTTCACCGACCTTGAGATGCCAACCAAAGTCCGGATCAAGGTAACCGAAAGAGTTAAGTCCGAGTACGGAAGCGATACAGAGATAAAAGAGGATGAAGGCTATAATTGACAGTTTCTTTTGTTTCATATTTATATATTTTATGGTATCATGTTAATATCATCTTTATAAGACATAAAGATATTTATAAATAGAAAGGGGGTGACATATGAAGAAAAAAATAGCAGCTTGCCTTTTGGCTCTTAACTTAGCTATCGTACCGGCCATGGCCTTCTCCGTGTCACCGGCCCTAGCCGCAACTGGTAACTTAAACCTTTGGGGCGAAAACTACAATGAAAATAATTTCGCAAACGACACCGGTCTTGGTGCACGTGATCCACGCGCGATCGTCGCGAGTGTTATCCGTATCATCCTTGGCTTTCTCGGTATCGTTGCCGTTATCATTATTTTGTTGGGTGGTTTCAAGTGGATGACCGCCGGCGGTAATGAAGACAAAGTCGCTGAAGCCCGCAAATTGATTGTTTCCGGTATTATCGGTTTAGTCATTATTATGGCGGCCTTCGGTATCGCTCAGTTCGTGATTAACAGTTTGATGAAAGCAACCAACAACGGTTAGTTTCTTTCACGGGTCTGAAGTTTCGGACCCGCTTCTTTGGCGCCAAGCCGTGTTTAGCGACAGAGAAGCGTATGAAAACCCTATTTTCAAAAATAATTTACCTCTCAATAATTAGTTTGTTTAGTTTTTTATTTGTGGTTAATTCCGCTTTAGCGGTGCCGTGCCCTGGTGAATGTAAACTGGTTTGTCGGAATTCAGCCGTTGGTGAATGCGAAGCAGGGATGCAATGTTGTGCGCTGCCACCCCCTTCTGGGCAGGAAGAAGTAAAGGATAAAGGAGATGGTAAGGAACTGAAAGGTGGTTACGGCCTCGAAGAAGCAAAATTAAAATTCGGTAATAAGTTGCCGACAACTGTTGATATTCCGACTTTTCTCGGAAAAATACTGGGTTCAGTACTTGGTTTTACCGGTACTATTTTTTTCGTCTTGATGATTGTGGCCGGTTTGATATGGATGACTTCGGCGGGAAATGATGAACGTGTTAAGCACGCTAAGCAGATTTTAATTGCGGCGGTCATCGGTTTAATTATTGTTATGTCGGCCTACGCGATTACCAGTTTCATTGGTACGAACTTGGCAAAGTAATATGAAACGTTTTGCAGCGCTCCTTATGGCATTAATGATGTGTAGCGTCGTCCCGAATTTTGCGTTTGCCGTCGAACTCGGCGGCCTTGATTCAACCGCCACCAAAGCCGGAATTAAAGATACTTCCGCTTCACCGCAAGCAGTGGTGGGCAGGGTGTTACAACAGGTTATTTCGTTGGTTGGCATTATCTTTTTCGCTCTTATTTTATGGTCCGGTTTTCTTTGGATGACTTCGGCGGGTAATGACGAGAGAGTAAAGGAAGCAAAAAATATATTATTAGCAGCAGTTATTGGTTTAATTATTGTTGCTGCCGCGTATGCTATTACGAGATTCATCGGTTCAACTTTATTAACTGGCAATAGTAGTTTATGAAAATATTATTTAGTATAAAAAAGTTCGGTACTCTATTATATATATTGGGAATGCTTTTCACTCCGGTTTTTTTCGCTTTAGCGCAACCTGAGCCACCGAAAACACCAACTAAAGACAGCTTTGGTTTTAATTCTGTTTCTAATGTAGCTACTAATGCCGGCTATAGCCCAAGCAATGATCTAACACTTGATCAGCGTATTAGCTCGCTGGTAGCGACATTTTTATCTTTGCTTGGTGTTATTTTTATGGTTTTAATGATCTACGGTGGATATAACTGGATGACGGCGGCCGGCGATGAAACTAAGATTGATAAAGCAAAAGATACGATTCGCGCTGCGATTATTGGTTTGGTTATTGTAATTGCGGCTTACGGAATCAGTGTCTTTGTTATTAGTAGAATTTGGGGAGCCGGGTCTGTGGCTCCTACTGGAAATCAAACCTAATATGAAATTATATAAATGGTTAATCACCCTAAGTTTGGCTACGGCGCTGATTGCTCCGACAGTTTGGTCTCAAGGCGCAAATAACGCCGTTGTTCCGCAACAATCTCCTTTGCTCAATAGATTAAAAAATGTTGGTACTGATGCGGGGTACGTTGATGGCGGTGAAGGCGGTATGTTATTGATTGTCGGTTATGTCATTAATGCTTTACTTGGATTACTTGGTGCGATTTTTATTATTTTAATGTTACTTGCGGGTTATAACTGGATGACGGCTAATGGTGATGAGACAAAAATTGATAAAGCAAAAGATACAATTCGTGCCGCGGTTATCGGTTTGATTATTGTTGTCGGAGCTTTTGCAATTTGGAAATTCGTAGCGGATTATCTCATCAACTCCGCGCCATCGGGCGGTACCTGTAACACTCCTCCGTGCTAATCATATGAAAAGAATAATACTCATATCATTTTCATTTCTAATTATTGGTTTCTTTTCGGCGTTTACGGTTGAAGCGGCGGGATTGTTGCAACAAAATGTTGCCGGCGAGATTACTAATAATACTGGCATGATACAAAGAGAGGCCGGCTATTCTTCGAATGTTACAATCGGAGTTGTTGTCGGGACCATTATTAAAGCCTTTTTGGGATTGCTTGGGTTGATTTTTGTAATATTGATGATTATCGCCGGATTTAACTGGATGACGGCGGGAGGCGATGAAGATAAAATTAACAAAGCGAAAGATACAATTCGCGCCGCGGTTATCGGTTTAATAATTGTTGTCGCCGCATACGCTATCACCTATTTTGTCTTTGCGAATTTACCAGGTTCTGGCAGCGGAGGTACTCCTTCAATCTAATCTGAATATAATTGGAAAATAAAAAAGACTTGCATGTTTCTGCAAGTCTTTTTTTGAAAGAGCTTTTGTTAATTGTTATTTATGTTGTCCCCAGTCTCCGATTCCGCCACGTGTATACCAGAAACAAGTTTTGCCAAAGAATTCTTTTTCAAAAGCAGTAACTATTATTTCTTTGGTTTCTGCGCAAGCTAGATCACTAATTGGTGTTAGAACTCTAGTGTATAAAACACCAGGTAGTAAATAACTTGCCGCACGGAAATGCTTGCCGGGCTGGTTGCAATCAAGTACTACATCAACGATCGGTTCAGAAAAACCTTCCTGAAATATTTCAATTTTGAGCGGATGATCAGGATCGGGATTCTCCATAAACCCCAACATCTGTCCATATCCATTGATGAGCGGAAGGTTCGCGAATTCATCTTTTGTTAATTCATTCTCTTTTTTTGCTGTTTGTGGAGTAACTGTTTCTTTGGGATTTGTTGTGCCTTCACTGTCTCGGATTTTATTCATTTTGTCCTGAACGATATCAACAAGCGCGGTTTCCATAAACCACACCTTACTTTTGTCACCATCCCAGGTTCCGGCATAATTTTTGCCAGCTTTCCAATCCTGCGGACCCTCATATGTTGGTTCAGACGAACCGCCGCAGGCTGAAATAAGGCCAGCTATTATAAAAACTGTTAAATAAATGAAAAACATTTTTGTTTTCATTGGAATTTCCTCCTTTTTATTTTAATATACTTTCCTTTTCTACATTATTAGGATTATATCATATAACGGCATTTTTGTCAATAATAGGGAATTTTCCCCAATATTGACGAAAAAACAGGCATATAGTAGTATGAAGATATTGAAGCTAGTACATTGATACTAGCTTATTTTATTGGAAAATATAGCCTATGAGTGAAATAACTAACGCTATTAAGCAGATTTGTGAGGAAAAAGGTCTTTCGTACGAGGCCGTTATCACTACAATCGAATCTGCTTTAGCCGCCGCGTACCGCAAGGATTACGGCGAAAAAAATCAAAATATTAAGGTTGAGTACGACCCGGAAACCAACGCGACCAAAGTCTATGATACAAAGATTGTGGTTGAAGATATTCCGGAAGAAGAATTGGCCGCTATGCAAGCCGAATTGGAAGGTGGCGAGCCGGTCATTGTTGAACCAAGCGTCGACGGTGAAGAGAAAAAACGTTTTAATCCTAAAACGGAAATTCAAATCTCTGATGCAAAAAAAATTAAAAAGTCATACAAGCTTGAAGATGAAGTTCGCACCGAACTAGAAACTCACGAAGCCTACGGACGCATGGCCGCGCAAACCGCCAAGCAAGTTATTATTCAGCGTTTGCGTGAAGCTGAGCGCGATATGATTTACGGTGAATTCAAGGACAAGCAGAACGAAGTTATCACCGGATTTGTACAACGACGTGAAGGACGTTTGGTGTTGGTTGATCTCGGAAAAGCTACCGGTATTATTCCTCCGGACGAGCAAGTACGCTCCGAGCGTTATCTCCCGGGTGAACGTATGAAATTTTTTGTTAAAGAAGTTAACTTAACACCTAAGGGGCCGGAAATTGTTTTGTCCCGTACTTCAGATGAAATTTTGAAAAAAGTTTTCTATTTGGAAATTCCGGAAATCTCAAATGGTTTAGTTGAAATAAAATCAGTAGCGCGCGAAGCCGGTAATCGTTCGAAAGTTGCTGTCTTTGCCGAGAACGATAATATTGATCCGATTGGTTCTTGTGTCGGTCAACGCGGTGCTCGTATTCAAACTATTATCAGAGAATTGGGCGGAGAAAAAATTGATATCATTGAATTTTCTGAAGACTCTGAAACATTTATTGCTAACGCTTTGGCTCCGGCAAAAGTTGAACAAGTGAAATTAGTTGCCGAACAACATCAAGCGTATATTACTGTTAAAGATGACCAACTTTCTTTGGCGATTGGTAAAGACGGACAGAACGTTCGTTTGGCCGCTCACCTTACGGGCTGGAATATTGATATTGCCGGTGATGGATCCGGTCCTGCTCAGAAGACAGAAACAGAAGAGACTGAAGAAACCCCAGCTGAAGAAAGCAGTGAAGAAATAAAACCTGAGGAAGCTTCCGAGGAAGTGACTGAGGAAACTAATGAAACCAACTAATTATTAATAATTGTATGAATCTCTCGTTATACATCATTTTTGGCAGCGCCGCTTTGGCGATTGTCTATGGATTATTTTATATCCAATCAATTTTAAAAATGCCTGAAGGTAATGAACGCATGCGTCAGATTGCCGCAGCTATTCAAGAAGGCGCTAAAGCTTATTTGAATCGCCAGTATCGCACAGTCGCCATGGTGGCCGTTGTGTTGTTTTTGATTCTCGGCTTTATTCCGGCTTTAGGTTGGATGACTGCCATTGCTTTTCTAGTCGGTGCAGTGTTGTCTGCGATTGCAGGCTATATTGGTATGAATATTTCGGTGCGCGCCAATGTTCGTACAGCTGAAGCTGCTCGACATGGTATTGCCAGAGCTTTGAATGTCGCGGCTCGCGGCGGCAGCGTTACCGGTATGTTGGTTGTTGGATTGGCTTTACTCGGTACTGCAGGATTTTATTTATTGACTCATGACTTACACGCCTTAATCGGACTTGGTTTTGGTGGATCATTAATTTCAGTTTTTGCTCGTCTGGGCGGAGGTATCTTTACCAAAGCCGCGGACGTCGGCGCCGATCTTGTTGGTAAAGTTGAAGCTGGTATTCCGGAAGATGATCCTCGCAACCCGGCGGTTATTGCGGATAACGTCGGTGATAACGTCGGCGACTGCGCTGGTATGGCGGCTGATTTGTTTGAAACATATGTTGTTACATTAATCGCGGCTATTATTCTCGCCCGCCTTGTTTTCCCGGGTTTTGAAAATGCGATTATCTATCCGCTTGTGTTGGGAGGCGCTTCAATCATTACTTCAATCATTGGAACTTACTTTATCAGATTAGGTACAAGCAAAAACATCATGGCAGCTTTGTACAAAGGTTTGATCAGCGCCGGAGTTTTGGCAGCAATCGCTTTTTATCCGATTACCAACTGGCTCATGGTAAACAATGGAAAATTCACAACGCTTAATTTGTATCTTGCAACTTTGATCGGTTTGGCCGTAACTGCAGCCATGGTAGTTATTACTGAATACTATACCTCGACTCAATATAAACCAGTGAAAGATATTGCTGAAGCTTCAACCACCGGACACGGTACAAATATTATTACCGGTTTGGCAGTATCAATGAAATCAACCGTACTCCCGATTTTAGTAATTGTTATCGCGACCTTGGCTGCATTTTATTTCGCCGGCATTTACGGTATTGCTTTGGCAGCCGTTGCCATGTTATCAATGGCCGGTATTATTGTAACGATTGATGCGTATGGTCCGATTACCGATAACGCCGGAGGTATTGCGGAAATGGCTGAGATGGAAGAAGGCGTACGCGCCGTGACTGATCCGCTTGATGCAGTTGGAAATACCACTAAAGCTGTTACAAAGGGCTATGCTATCGGTTCTGCAGCGTTAGCTGCCCTTGTATTGTTTGCAGATTTTACACATAGCGCTGGCTCTTCATTCACATTCCAAATTAGTAATCCGTATGTATTAGCCGGTTTATTTATCGGTGGTATGTTACCGTATTGGTTTGCGGCTTTGTCGATGCAAGCGGTTAGCCGCGCGGCTGGCAGCGTTGTTGAAGATGTACGCGCTCAGTTTAAAGAAAAACCGGGTATTATGTCCGGTACCGAAAAACCTGATTACGGACGCACCGTAGATATTGTTACGAAAGCGGCTATCAGCCGAATGATTACTCCGGCTTTGATCCCGGTTTTAGCTCCGATTATTGTCGGCTTTAGTTTGGGAGTTGAGGCCTTGGGCGGCTTGCTCATCGGTTCAATTATTACCGGTATCTTCGTTGCCATTTCCATGACCTCTGGTGGAGGCGCTTGGGACAATGCTAAAAAGCATATTGAAAACGGTTTTCACGGCGGCAAAGGATCTGACGCCCATAAAGCTGCTGTTACCGGCGACACGGTCGGCGATCCGTATAAGGATACCGCAGGACCAGCCATTAACCCGATGATTAAGATTGTAAATATTATCGCGCTGTTGATTGTCGCATTATTGATTTAATTACATGACTGTTACACGAAACGACATTGCAGCATCACGCGTAGAGCTTATCGTCACAGTTAGTGCCGATGAGATGCGCGCGTTTGCCGAAAAAGCTGCGGCGCGATTGTCAGAACAAACTACGATTGAAGGTTTTAGACCGGGCAAAGCTCCCTTTGAGATGGTGAAGAAGAAAGTCGGTGACATGGCGATTCTTGATGAAGCGTCGCGTATTGCCGTATCTAAAACTATTGACCAAGCCTTAAAAGAAAAAGTTACTGAAGACTGGGTCGGACAACCGGAAATAACGATTATTAAAATTGCGCCGGATAATGATTTTGAATATAAAATCATGTTGACGCTTTTGCCATCAACAACACTCGGCGCATATAAAGAATTTGGTTTTACTAAAGAAATAGCGGAAGTGACCGAGGAAGATATTGCTAAAGTGGTTAATCATTTGCGCGAAACCAGAGTTGTTGAGACTGCTGCCGAACGCGAGTCAGCGGACGGCGACAAAATGATTTTGGATATTAACATGTCACTTGATAATGTTCCGCTTGAAAACGGCCAAGGCAAAGACCTGGCGTTGGTTTTAGGTAAAGAATATGTCGTGCCGGGCTTTGATGAAAAAGTAACAGGCATGAAAAAAGATGATGAACGCAGTTTTGAGTTGATGTATCCGGTTGACTATCATCAAAAGCAACTTGCCGGAAAAAAAGTATCTTTTAAAGTTAAAACTAAAGAAGTATTTGCGCGCAGCTTACCGGAATTGGATGAAGGTTTTGCTTTAGGCTTTGGTTTAAAAGATATTGATGAATTGAAAAAGAATATTAAGCAATCGCTTGAGCATGAAAAAAAGCATGAAGCTGATTTTAAACTTGAGGGTCGTATTTTAGAAAAGATTGTTTCCAATGCACAGTTTGGAGAAATTTCTGATATGCTTGTTTCTAACGAAGTTAACACAATGTTAGCTGAGCTTGAACAAAACGTACAGAACTCCGGAGGCGTGTTTGCCGATTATCTTTCAAGTATTAATAAAACATCTGAACAATTGGGAGAAGAATTTAAACCTCAAGCATTGCAGCGAGTAAAAACCAGTTTAGTATTACGCGCGATCGTCGCCGCGGAACATATTTCAGTTAACGAAGAAGAAATAAAAAAAGAAATCGAAGCGTTAAAGAAAAGATATGGACATGATCCAAAGGCGATTGAAACTATTGAGTCAGCCGCCTATCGTCGTCATATCGAGTCCATGCTTTTGAATCGCACAGCTATCACTAAGTTGATAAGCTGGAACTCCTAAATGTATGAGCGTTCTTGCCCTAAACAAACGGGCAGCTTACGATTACGAATTTCTTGAAAAATATAGCGCCGGCGTTGTCTTAAGCGGCCAAGAAACTAAAGCTGCCAAGAGCGGCCAAGCCAATCTCAAAGGGGCTTTTGTTGTGTTTCGCGGACGTGGTGGCGTTCGTCCTGAAGCCTATCTGATTAACGCCTATATCGGTCAATATCGCTATGCCGGCAAGAAAGAAGGCTATGATCCGGAACGACCGCGCAAGCTCTTGCTGAAACGTCGAGAAATAGCTTATTTAACAGGAAAACAGCAGGAAAAAGGCTTGACATTAGTCCCAACCCGACTGTATACTGACAGAAGTCTTGTGAAATTAGAATTCGCTGTAGCTCGCGGAAAAAAGCGCTTTGACAAGCGCCGTAGCATTAAAGAACGGGAGCTTAAACGAAGTCTAGGAGCCATACAAAAGAGCGGTTCTCGCAAGCTGAGTTCTTAAGAAGAAAATCCTCGGGGATGCCAGGATTTGATAATAATATTTGTTTCCAGTGTTCAGGTCGTGCTGATTGACACGCTAAACCGATCACAACAACAGTTGAAAATACTGTAAACGCTAAGCTTGCCTTCTCATGGAAGGTTCCTAGTTTAGTGACCGTTACCGCCTAAGGGCCGTAACCATCCGCCCATCGCAGTCTGCGCGATGGATTACGGGTGTCATACTGCAGACTCGGATTTCGATTCCGTTTGAAGTCGATATCTTAAACCATTCAAACTAGTTTGCGCTTTTTTTGTTTAGTCTTGAGAGCGCGAGCGAAAACTGAGACTAAGCTAGATCTGTACAAACACTGTTAACTGATTATTAGACAGGGGTTCGACTCCCCTCATCTCCACCAGGATAATCTCCTGCTACTCGTTTGCCGAAGTGGCGGAATTGGTAGACGCGGCGGACTTAAAATCCGCTTGTAGTAAAATGCAGTGAGGGTTCGATTCCCTCCTTCGGCACTTGTTCTTGTGCGGGTATCGTATAATGGCTATTACATTACCTTGCCATGGTAGAGATACGGGTTCGATTCCCGTTACCCGCTCCACATTTAAATTAATTTTTTTTTCATGCGTCGAACGCATCGCAAACCAAAACATCAAGAGCCGTCAAAAGCTTTCCGCATTAATCGGGCGATTCATGCTCCGCTTGTCATGCTTATCGATGAAGAAGGTAACTTTCATGCAGACACTCCAATCGAAGAAGCTTTGGCTCAAGCTGAGGAGGCGGGCTTTGATTTGATTGAAGTGAATCCAACGTCAGTTCCTCCAATCGTACGTATTGCAGATTACGGACAGTTTAAATATGAACGTGATAAGAAAGTTCAAAAACAGCGTGCGCATTTAAAAAAATCAGAAATTAAAGGTTTGCGATTATCTATTCGCATTGGTGAGCATGATTTTGCCGTGCGCAAAGAACAGGCCAAGAAGTTTTTGTCCAAAGGTGACAAATTACGCTTGGAATTACAGTTGCGCGGTCGCGAACGTCAGCACCCCGAATTAGCTCGTCAAATGGTTGATAAGTTCATCGCTGCCCTTAAAGAAGATCCTGAGCTGTCGATCATTGTTGAGGAAGGCTTGACATCCCAGGGTGGAAAGTTTACTATGGTAGTTACTAATAAAAAACCTTAGTTTTTATCTAATATAATTGAAATTCTGTTTATGCCCAAGATCAAAACACACCAGGCTACGGTCAAGAGATTTACTAAAACAAAGACCAATAAGCTGCGTCGCCGTAAGGCTGGCCAGGACCATTTTAATTCTCGCGAATCTGGCAATACGGTCCGTAATAAACGCCGTGATATTTCAGCACACAAAGCCGATGCCAAGAACATTGCGAGTTTCATGCCCTATAATTAAACATATACTCCCGATATGCCTAGAGTTAAACGAGGTACAACCCATGTAAAGAAGCGCCGCAAGCTTTTGGCTAAAACCAAAGGTTATAAATGGGGTCGCAAAAAATTAATTAAGCAGGCTAAGACTGCAGTTTTGAAAGCTGGCGTACACGCCTATACTGACCGTCGTCGTAAGAAGCGCACCAACCGTGCGTTGTGGCAGATTAAGATTAGCGCCTTTGTAAAGGAACATGATTTGTCTTATTCAAAATTCATTGGATTGCTTAAAAAAGCTAATGTAGAAGTTGATCGTAAAATTTTAGCTGAATTGGCAGTTGATCATCCGGCTGTATTTGAAAGCATCTTAAAGAAAGTGAGTAAATAAGTATGAATCCATTCATTATTCAAATTGCCATCATCGCTGTCGCCGTATTATTAGTTACCGTAATTTTATTACAAAATCGTGGCACTGGTCTTTCGGGAATTTTTGGCGGATCGAGCGCTGTTTTCCAGACAAAGCGTGGCGTTGAAAAAATTCTTTTCATCACAACGATTATCCTGGCAATTTTGTTCTTCGGTTTGTCGGTTCTTCGCTTATTTGTTTGATAAACTTTGTTTTAAAAGACCATGCATATGAACAAAGCAACCTTGATTGAAAAAATTTCCGCCGGCATCGGCGTGAACCGCAAGAATGTTGAAGATGTTATTGATAAGATGGTTGATTTGATTATTAGTGAATTAAAAAGCGGAGGTAAGGTAAGCCTCGTTGGTTTCGGAACTTTTGAGTCCCGCACTCGTCATACTCGAGGTGGTGTGAATCCTCAAAAACCGAATGAACGTATTCAGATTCCGGAAGTAAAGGTTGCAAAGTTTAAAACCGGTAAAACCCTCAAAGACGCGTTAAAAGGAAAATAAATTTAAAATGAAGAAGCCTTCCTTAGTTTCAAGGAAGGCTTCTTTGTTAATTAACCAATTCTGCGTCAGGGGTTGGAGCAAATAACATTGCAAGTTTTGCGATATCAAGTTTAGATATTCCCCAAAAGTCTGAGGCAATAAATAATTCTTTGGATGTATCAATATCATTGGCGGTCATGTGTTGTAAGTCATTGATATATAACGGACCTTCACACAATCCCTCCATATTCAAACTTGGATACCATTCAAGTAATGTGACTCCAATCTCGCCGGTCTCATAATCATACACATAGATGAGTAAGCGTTTAATGATTGAATGGTAATAAGGTTCAGCTTGATCAATGATTTCGATAACATCAAGGATATTGCATTTGTCTGGCTCAACAAAAAAGAACGCTATATCAAAAAGACTTTGATTTGATTTACATATAATCACGTGCGCCCCCTTTTCTTTTTTAAGAACAAATTGTGTTAATTCAATTGTAGCTTATTTTCAGTAAATGCTCTACTGCTCATTAGATGTGCACCCAGCAGGGATCGAACCTGCGACCATTCGCTTAAGAGGCGACTGCTCTACCGCTGAGCTATGGGTGCGAGTACAATTTGAAATTATCTCGTGGCTGGGGAGAGGCTCGAACTCTCGACCTTAGCGTTATGAGTGCTACGCTCTAACCAACTGAGCTACCCAGCCATAATATTATCGGTGCACTCGGGGGGATTCGAACCCTCAACCCCTTGGTCCGAAGCCAAGTGCTCTATCCGTTGAGCTACGAGTGCTCATAAGGCATTAGTCTAACGCCCAATGAAGCAAATCATAACTTTTTATTAAGAAAAAATCAAGTCCCGAAGTGGGGGTTAAACCCTTGCGGAAAGTCTTTTTCTTCTGTATAATAAGGAAGATTTATTTTATGCCTAAACCCTCTCATTCCAGTTCATCCAAACACCGCACTGATTGTATCAGGATTCAAGGCGCCCGCGTGCATAATTTGAAAAATATTGATGTCGATATACCTCGCGACAAACTTGTGGTCATTACAGGTTTGTCCGGATCAGGAAAATCGTCGCTGGCTTTTGATACTATTTACGCCGAAGGGCAACGCCGTTACGTTGAATCATTATCAGCTTATGCTCGTCAGTTTGTCGGTTTGATTGATAAGCCCGATGTTGATTTAATTGAAGGTTTGTCGCCGGCAATTTCTATTGATCAAAAATCAACCTCGCATAACCCCCGTTCAACCGTTGGTACTGTAACGGAAATTTATGATTATTTGCGTTTACTCTTTGCGCGTATCGGTGTTCCCTATTGTCCGAACTGCGATTTAAAAGTAAAACCGTATTCGCTTGATGAGATTATTCATCAAATTTTTGAACAATGCTCCAAGGAAGATATTATTTTGTTAGCGCCAATTATTCGTGATAAAAAAGGAGAGCATAAGTCAGTTATCGGTAGTATTAAGCGCGCCGGCTTTAGTCGCGTACGTTTTGATAATACAATTTATACCTTGGAAGAGTTTGAAGATTTAAGCGTTGATAAACAAAAGAAACATAATTTAGAAATTGTGGTTGATCGCGTTACGGTCAGTGCTGACAAGGAAGATATTGCACGTTTAACTGAAGGCGTAGAGCGTGCCTTGGATTTAGGTGAAGGAATTATGTATGTCTGGCAAAGCACTAAAGAAACGCTAAAAATATTTTCTCGTCTCTTAGCCTGTCCGAATTGCGGTTTGACTATTATGGAACCCGAGCCTCATCACTTTTCTTTTAATTCACCGCACGGCGCTTGCCCTGATTGTTCAGGTCTTGGAACGAAATTAGAAGTTGATCCTGAATTAGTGTTTAACGAAAAATTAACGATTGCTCAAGGCGGTATTAAGCCTTGGGTTCATAATAACGTTAATGGACAGATGTGGCTCTCAAAACAGCTCGGAGAGGCCGCTCAGGACTATGGTTTTGATCTAAACACCCCTTTGTCAGCCTTGAACCAGAAGCAGCGCGCATTAATTTTCTACGGAGCTAAGGCAAGCGACAGTCATGAGTTTGAAGGTATTATTCCGAACTTGATGCGACGTTATGAGCAGACTGAGTCGGATTATGTGCGCAAGGAAATTGAAAGCTTTATGCGCGTCCTGGTCTGCCCTTCTTGTAGCGGCAAACGTCTTAAACCGGAAAGTTTGGCGGTAAAGATTGCCAGTCTTTCGATTCATGAAGTAACAGTTAAATCAATTGAAGACGCGCGTGATTTTTTTGTGAGCCTTGAAGAGAATAAAAGTTTTTCCGCTCGTGATAAGAAAATTTCAGCTCAGATATTAAAAGAAATTAAACTGCGTCTTAATTTTTTACTTAACGTTGGTTTAGATTATTTAACTTTGTCGCGTTCGGCTAATTCTTTGTCGGGTGGTGAAGCGCAACGTATTAGACTGGCAACACAGATTGGCTCGGCGCTGATGGGTGTTCTTTATATTTTAGATGAACCATCAATTGGTTTACATCAAAGAGATAATGACAAATTAATTGATACCTTAAAAGATTTAAGAGATTTAGGGAATACGGTGATTGTTGTTGAACATGATGCTGCAACGATGGAAGCTTCGGATTATATTATTGATATCGGACCGGGAGCGGGCGAACACGGCGGTACCGTGGTTGCTGCGGGAACGCCGGCAGAAATAAAGAAGAATGCAAAGTCCTTAACCGGACAATATTTGGCCGGGAAAAAATCAATTCCGGTGCCGCAGAATTATCGAGCGGGTAACGGACAATCAATTAAGATAGTAAACGCCTCTGAACACAATTTAAAAAATGTTACGGTTGATTTTCCCTTGGGAAAACTTATTGCCATTACCGGAGTTTCCGGATCCGGCAAATCAACTTTGATTACGGATATTTTGGCAACAGCTTTAAATCATAAGTTTTACCGCGCTAAAGAATTGCCTGGTAAACATGATCGTATTGAAGGCCTAGAGAATTTAGATAAAGTAATTGATATTGACCAGTCTCCTATTGGTCGTACACCGCGTTCAAACCCAGCAACCTACACCGGGCTCTTTACTCCGATCAGAGATTTGTTTGCGGCATTACCCGAAGCAAAGCTACGCGGTTATCAGCCGGGACGCTTTTCATTTAACGTTGTTGGCGGACGCTGCGAAACCTGTTCCGGTGACGGAATTATCAAGATTGAAATGCAATTCTTGCCTGATGTTTATGTCGAGTGCGACGTCTGCCATGGACATCGTTACCAGAGAGAAGTCTTAGAGGTACACTATAACGGAAAAAATATTTCTGATGTTTTGGAAATGACGGTTGAAGAAGCTATGGTATTTTTTAAACATATTCCGGCTGTGCATCAAAAGCTCGCGACTTTATTTGAAGTTGGACTGGGTTATATTAAATTAGGACAATCAGCTACAACACTGTCAGGAGGAGAAGCACAGCGTATTAAACTGGCAACTGAACTATCACGTCGTCCGACCGGCCAGACTTTGTATATTTTGGATGAACCGACTACTGGTTTGCATTTTGAAGATATTCGCCGTTTGCTTACAATTCTTCAGCGTTTAGTAGATCGCGGTAATACCGTAATTATCATCGAGCATAATCTAGATGTTATTAAATCAGTTGATTGGATTATCGATCTTGGTCCGGAAGGCGGACATAAGGGCGGAGAGATAATTGCGTCGGGAACGCCGAAGGAAGTTGCTAAGAATAAAAAGAGTTATACGGGAAAGTATTTGGCACCGCTTTTGTAAAATAGCATCAATAAATAAAAGAACGACTCGTCTAAATTTCAGACGAGTCGTTTTTGAATCATTAAGATTTGTTAAGTTTATCGCGCAATTCTTTATTTTGTATTAAGTTTATATACTTAGCTTTTTCTTCAGCAGTTGAAGCATTTTGACCAAGTTCAAAACTCAGTACATCAACTTTTTCATCTAGCATATCCTTTATTGTAAACAGCTTTTGTATCCAAGGTTTTTGCCCTTGCCTATTGTCGTTGTAATCATGGTAGTAGAGCCAAGATACATTGTCTCGTCCATACAAGGCTCTAGCAATAAATGATTTTTGAATATTCTGATAAGTATCAAGTCTTTTAAATTTATCTTCCCTAACTATCGCCGCTAACTCGTTTACTAAGGAATCAATGAGCTTATCGTGTAGGCGTTCAATGAGCTTTTTCACAGCATCGTATTCCATACAATAAAGTGAAATACAATTAAGATAACGACTACTTTCATTATAGAGGTCGCTAAGGAATCGACTAGCTAAAGAAAATCCATTTTTTTCTATCAGTAACGAAAGAGTGTGATTATACAGTATCTCTGATATCTTATCGTTAACCCGTTCGGCTATATCATGACCGAAGAAAAAATCGGAACTGTCCTCAAATTTTATTTTAAGTACAGAAATGTTATTTTTCATCAGGTCAGCGCCTTCTCTTATATTCAGTTTTCCATGATTATCTTGATAACTATTATTAAAAATAAATCTATAGATATCCCACCATTGGCTTTTCAGGGAGTAGGTTCCGGGTTCAGACGAATCATTATCATATGTTTTGAGATTTTCAAGCTCAAACAACATTCTATCAATACATGTTCGTAAGTAATTATTATAGAGAGTTCTTAGAAATGGACTTATAAATGTTTTGCTTTCTATATGATTCAGTATTACAAGTCGCGCTTTAATATAGGCAACACAGGCATTTCCAAAGCCGCTGGCATATAAAGTATCTTCTTGTAGGGCGAGAAATATTCTCCAATCATTGGAAAATATTCTATTTACCCCCTTAATTTTCTCGATTTTTCTTTTAATGATTAAGCAGCCAAAGATGACAAAGCCAGTTACTAACAACACATAATAAACAGATGATGATATTGTATCGAGTTTAACAAGAATGAATAGTATAGCCTCAATAATGAAGAATATTGCTAATACTTTTTTCTCATACGACGAATAGATTTTTTCTTTTTTTGTTGATGTTGACGTTGACATTGTTTTCTCCTTTTTTGTTTTTTTACAAGTTCTCAAATAGCTTAATAAAGAAGTATAACACAGATGATATATTTTGTCAAGTATTAAACCCGACAAATTTTGACTATATCTCATTTTCTTTCAAAAATAGCCAAAATTTGCTATATTTTAAGTATGAAAATACAGCCTATCTTGCAGAAACTGGGTTTTTCACACCAAGACGCCGAAGTCTATTTGGCTATTTTAAAAGTAGGCGAATCTTCGGTCGGCGCGATAATTAGTCAAACTGGCTTTCATCGCGACTTGGTTTATGGCGCCTTAACTCGTTTAGAGCAACAAGGTTTGGTGCAATCTCTGGAAAAAAAGAAGATTAGACATTACCAAGCGGCTGATCCGACGCTGTTGGTGCGTAAAGAAAAAGAAAAAGCTGAATTGGCAATGAGTTTATTGCCGGCTTTAAAAGAGTTATATACGCAACCGGCCGTTTCAGTACGAATTTATGAAGGCAGCGACGGTTTAGAGGAAATAGAAAAAGACTGGGCGGACAGTCTTAAAAATGGCGAAGAATTTTATTGTATTGGCGGAGCGGGTGAAGCATGGTATGAGGTAGCTAAACCGTTTTACAAAAAATATCACGAGCGTCTGTTTAAAAGAAAGATCACTATTAAGACAGTTACTTTCGGTAATGAGGCCAAAGGCATCGCCAAATACGAAAATGCTAAGTTTAATCCGGTAAGGATTTTGCCGGAGAATTTTCGCGCGCCTTCTTCAACCGTAATTTATGCCGATAAATTATTAATCCAAGTTTTTGGTGAACAATTTATCGGCATTGTCATCCAGTCAAAACAGATTTCTCAGGCCTACCGCCATTATTTTAATTCTTTGTGGAAGATAGCAAAGCCGGTCAAATAATTGATGATTTATCAGTTAAAATAAGCTCTTGTTTTGTTTTTAGAATTTGCTATAATTTTTGAGCCCTCTATTTAATTCATAAATAAAGGGTTTATGTCTAAGATAACAAGTGATATGGAAATTATGCAAGCCATACAAGCACTATCCTCTCATCTTGATAATGAATTGGGTAAGTTGAAAAACCATATGGATGAACATTTTATTCAGGTGGATGAGCGTTTTGATAAAGTAGAAAAACGTCTTGATTATCATGAATCTAGATTAGAGCGTATCGAAACAAATATGGTCACTAAAGGACAATTTAATTCCTTGGTTCATGTCTTACGCCGTAATAACGTCATTTCAGAATCGGATCAAATACATGTCAGCTATCCTATTATATAAAACTAGTATAAAAAAAGAGTCCAAGTCGGACTCTTTTTAAATTTCGTCAGTTCGTATTAGTTCCGGTGCTCCCAAACTTGTATCCCAAACCGCGAATGTCGAGGGATTACGCCAGCCGCCTAAAGTCCCGGGATTAACGATCATAGTCTTGTCTTCTTGTTTGATCCAGGGAATATGCGTGTGTCCATGAAAAATAATATAGGGATTTTCTTCTAATAATTTTGGAATTTTAAACGGCTCATGACACAAACCAATCTTTCTAGAATCTAATTCTATAACTGCCGCCTCGCCTAAGTTTATAATATTTTCCGGAATTTCTTCATCGTAAAACGTGTCAGCATTGCCTTTAACTAAATATATTTGACCACTGAATGACACTGAAACTTGTTTTAATGTATCTATATTTGCTATATCGCCGCACATAAGCAACGTTTCGATTTTATTTTTTTCACAATATAATAAAAAAGATTCCAGGTAAGGAATATTGTCGTGGAGATCGGATATGATAGCAATCTTCATATAAGTTTCTCCCTCCCGGCCTTCGGCCACCCTCCCTCATGAAAGCATGAGGGAGGGACGGGGAGGGAGTCATTACCCCGCTACCCTAAAGACTTCATCAATCGTTGTTTCTCCGTTCATCGCTTTCAAAATTCCGTCATGCATCATCAACATCGAACCTTGTTCAATTGCTAAGTTTTCAATTTCTAATTCTGTCACAGCGGCTGACTGGATTAATTTCTGCATTTCAGGCGTCATCGAAATCGCTTCATAAATACCAACGCGTCCTTTGTAGCCGAGCTTACCACACTTTTCACAACCAACCGGTTTATAAAAAGTCTTCTCGGCAGGAATTTTAATTTTTGGATTTTTTGAAATACGTGCGAGCATTTCATCAACCTTTTGTTTCATCGTCGCATCCAATTCAGTTTTAACTTTGCAGAACGGGCAGAGTTTTCTAACCAAACGTTGTCCGATTGAACATTCAATTGAACTTGATAATAACGGCTTATCAACACCGAGCCCGACAAAGCGAGAAATTGCTCCGGCAGCAGAGTTAGCGTGAATGGTTGATAATACCAAGTGTCCGGTTAAAGCCGCTTCAATCGCGACTTTAGCGGTTTCGTCATCACGAATTTCACCAACCATGATAATATTCGGATTTTGACGCATCAAACTGCGAAGCGCTGCGGCAAAGGTGTAACCCTCTTCAGTATTAACCTGAGTTTGGATAATGCCTTCCAAATTATATTCAATCGGATCCTCGATGGTAATAATTTTAACACTTGGATTATTCAGCTTATTGAGTAAGCCGTACAAGGTTGTAGTTTTACCTGAACCAGTCGGACCGGTTGTCAGAATAACACCCTTAGTTTTCTTAATTGATTCGTTGATAGTATCGAGTGAAACTGAGCTGATACCAAGTTTTTCCATTTCCAAAGTTTTGGCTTGTGAACTCAATAAACGGATAACTGCTGTTTCACCGTAGCCGCCGATGATAATGGAAATACGGCAATCGATTTTACTTTTTGGTTCATAAATAGTGAAACGTCCGTCGTAGGTTGGCTTTTTAATATTGGCGGCAAAGCCGGCAGTATTTTTTATTTCTGAAAGCAATGGTATGTAGTGTTCGCGTCCAAGCTTGGCAACGTCGTGCAAAATTCCGTCGACACGATAACGAATCGTAACGCCTTCTTCTGTTGGGTCGATGTGAACGTCGCCGGCTTCAGCAACGAGCGCTCCAGCCATGACAATATTAATGATTTCATTGGTGTGATGCTTTTCAAGTAAGGGACCATTATCTTGTCCAATTGCTTTAGTAACCTCGAGACCCAAGGTCATGTCAGCTTCAGTTAGTTTAAGTCCGCGTCCGATAGTTTTTGAAACGACAATATCATAGAGCTTATCAATGTAATCCATTTTACCGGCTGCTTCATAGACTTCTTCTAAAGATGTCGTGCCTTGCAAAACTTTAAGAACGCCGTCTTGCAACATGGTCACCATACCATTCTCAATCGCTTGTTCCAATATTTTAAAAGCCGGAGCATTTGAAGCGGTCAACTCTTTAATATTTGCGTCCATGGTCAAAATTTCATAAATACCGATTCTGCCTTTGTAACCTAAATTGTTGCAGGCCGAGCAACCAACCGCTTTATAAATTTCTGGAAGTTCTTTCGGAACATCAACGTTAGCGTGTGGACTGATAACCGCAAGAATTTTTTTAATTTTTTCTTCTTCTTCTGCGCTAATTTCACGTTTAACTTTGCATTTCGTACAAAGTTTTCTAACTAGTCGTTGCCCAACAATGCCGTTTAAAGCCGGTGACAATAAATACGGCTGAATGCCTAAGTCCAAGAGACGGGGAATAACACCCGCGGCGTCGTTCGTGTGCAAAGTAGACAACACTAAGTGTCCGGTTAAGGCCGCGCGTACGGCGATCTCTGCAGTTTCTAAATCTCGCGTTTCTCCAACCATGACAATATCAGGATCTTGACGTAAAACTGAACGAAGTCCCGAAGAAAAGTTATAACCTTTGCTTTCATCGACTTGGCTTTGGTTAATGCCGGGCAGTTGATATTCAATCGGATCTTCCAAGGTAATAATTTTTGTTCCCGGTTTATTTAAACGATTAAGCATTGCGTATAAGGTCGTAGTTTTGCCTGATCCGGTCGGACCGGTTACGAGGACTAAGCCGTTCGGTTTATCGACTTCCTCGGCTAAACGTTCGTATTCATGTTTAATTAAGCCTAATTCTTCAAAGCTCAAGGAAATTGAACTTGAATGCAATAAACGCATAACAACGCTTTCGCCAAAAGCTGTTGGCAAAAACGATGAACGGACGGCAACTTTTTCATAAGTTGTATTAATATCAAAGCGGCCGTCCTGCGGTTTATTCTCAACGTTGATTTTTACTTTAGATAATATTTTTAAACGCGAAATTATGCGCTTCCATTTGTCATTATTAATAACGGCCGCTTCTTGTAATACTCCGTCAACGCGTAAGCGGATAATAACGCCTTTTTCTTCGGCTTCGACGTGAATATCTGATGAACCGATTTTTAAAGCTGTGGCGATAAGCAGAACAAGCATGTCGCTCATGTTAACTGTATTTATCTTGTCGGCCAGACTTTTATAATTATCGATTTCTTGTTTAAATTTTTCAAGTTGCGCAGCATTGATTTCAACTGAGGCCGGTGCCGGCTTAACTTTTGGAAGACTCTTGTATAACCAAAGCGCGTGTTCCATGCTGTGTGATGAAACAAGATAGATTTCTGCGTTATCAATAAATAGCTTCTTTTGAAGCTCTGTTAATTTAGCTTGGGCCGCCGGTGATTTGGGATCAAGCGCAGCAAGTCTTAGATGTTTGCCGTCAAAATAAAAACAGGCAACGCCTATTTCTCGCGCTTCAGATTCTTCAATCATGGCGAGAGCTTCTTGGCTGATAGGAAAGCCTTGCAGGTCGATATATAGGACGCCCGCACTTTGCGCTTTAGTCGCGGTTAAACGTTCAAGATCGTGAAGTTGAATTTCGCGTTGTTTTTTAGCAAATTTTCCCTCAAGTGTATCTTCGTCCAGTGCCTTGCTTGTGCCACTTGAAGCGATAAGGTCGTTAATGGATTGTATGCCGTCACTCATAATGTAAATTCAAAAAGGCTTGCGTTTGTGCTATTAGTGTACCATGAGAAAAGCTATCCTTCAATTCGCTTTTGCGTTATTTTTATGTTATACTTGCTGTATATTTAGACTTATTGGAGTTTTCCGTTTTTAGCTATGAAAAAGATTTTTAAACTATTGTCTCCTCGTTCAAGTTCCCCCGACGCCCTTATGTTGCAGAACGGAGTCGGTTCAGAACACTCATGGTTTAACCTAGGAGAAGAGGAGGGCCAATTAGCGGTTGATATTTACCAAACCGACGATGCCGTCGTGGTTAAATCAACGATTGCCGGAGCCCGCAGTAAAGATATTGATATTTCCCTGGTGGATGACATGCTCACTATTCGCGGTACTCGTGAATTAGATGAAGATGTTGCCTCTGATTCCTACCTTTTTCGTGAATGTTATTGGGGAAAATTTTCCCGCTCTATTATTATGCCAATTGAAGTTCGGGGTGATAAAGTTGCCGCTTCCTTGCATAATGGAGTTTTGACTGTCATATTGCCAAAACTAAAGAAATCAAAGCATACAACGATTCGTATCAAAGATAATGCTTAGTATGGAAGTTTCTGCTGTCATTAAAGAAATAAAAGACAAGCAACTCCTGCTTGAAACTGAGGTTGGTGAAACATTTACTGTGCCTGTGTCGTTAGTTATCAAGCCTGAACTCGGGCAGACCCTCTATATCAGCTGCTCGCCTGAACCCGGAAAAGCGCCGCGCGAGCTTCTTAATGAATTGTTAAGCGGCAATGAAGCATAATAATCTACACGCACTTGTTCCCAGCTGGCTGCTTATCGCGGTAGCTGTTTTTGTATCCCTCATATTCTTATCTTTAATTGCTGGTGCTGTGTTTGCAGAAACCAATAAAGAAAAGATTATGCTCGGTGTTATGGTTGGAGAAAAAGACTTGGGAGGAAAAAATCCTGCCGACGCCAGAGCCTTAATTGAAGAAGAGATTGAACGTCTTCAAAACGGCGTTCCCGTACATTTTTCCGATCATGTCGCGCAAGTACCGTCTAGCACACTAATTTTAGATCCTGATTTACCATCATTAGAAACAGTAACATTTGATTCTGATGAAACCTTGCGTCGTGCCTGGGCAATTGGCCGAAACGGAAATTGGGTTTTTAATACCATTGATCAGCTTCGCGGAGTTTTTGCTAAACGTTCGATTGATATTGCCCTAAGCGCCGACACTGATAATTTAAAAACAAGTTTAGAAAATGATTTTGCAGCGTACATTCATCCGGCGCAAAACGCCTCGGTTATTTTTAAGGATGATATGCCGAGCATTATTCCTGAAACCGAAGGACAGAGGCTCAATTTTGACGCAGTTGTAAAACAAGTTGTTACGCAGCTTCAGAAAGGAAATTTAAAAGATGTGTATCTTGTTGCAAGCCAGGAGTATCCTGAATTAACAGCCAGGGACGCTGAACAACTGTTGCCTCTCATTCCTGACTTTATTGATTTGCCAAAAACTGAATTATGGTATGAAAAAAATAAATGGGTTTTAGATACAGACAATGTAAAAGAATGGCTTGGTTTTTCGAAAGTACAGGGCAAGGCAAGCTTAGTATTGGATCCTGAAAAAATAAAGATTTTTCTCGAAAAAGAAGTTGTTCCAAAAGTAAATCGAGAAGCGGAAGACGCACGCTTATCTATTGAAGGATCAAGAGTTTCGGTATGGCAAGCAGGACAAGATGGTCTAGAACTTAATATGGAAGAAACAGCAAACCTAATTGCACAATGGCCCGAGCAGAAACCTGAAAAAATTGAAATTGTTGTTGATACTGTAGCGAGCGCAGCAACCGACGCGACAGCTGATGAACTTGGCTTAAAAGAAATAATTGGTACAGGAACATCAAAGTTTGCGGGATCTCCCGCTAACCGTCGACATAATATTAAAACCGGAGCCAATGCCTTACATGGTTTACTTATCAAGCCGGGAGAAGAATTTTCATTACTGAAGGCTTTGGGTGAGATTGATGGCAGAAACGGTTATTTGCAAGAATTGGTTATTAAAGAAGGTAAAACTATTCCTGAGTATGGTGGAGGTTTATGTCAGATTGGTACAACAATGTTTCGAGCAACTTTTAATTCCGGTTTGCCTGTAACACAACGAAAAAATCATTCATATCGAGTAGTATACTATGAACCAGCCGGAACTGATGCAACGATTTACGATCCTGCTCCTGATTATCGTTTCCTTAATGACACAGGCCATTATGTCTTGATTCAGGCCCGTATGGGAACCAACGAATTATCTTTTGATTTTTGGGGAACCAAAGATGAGCGAAAGGTTGAAGTATCTAAACCGGTTATTTATAATATTAAATCCCCACCGCCGACTAAAATTATTGAAACAACTGATTTACCTGAAGGAAAGAAGCGCTGTACAGAAAGTGCTCATGCCGGTGCTGATGCTTATTTCGATTATAAGGTTACCTATGCGAATGGTGAAATAAAAGAAAAGCGTTTTACTTCTCATTATGTCCCTTGGCAGGCAGTTTGTTTAGTTGGCGCCAAAAAGACTCCTGAAGGAACGGTTCCACCACCAGCCACAACAACAATTACACCAAGCGCAACTCCGGTAACTGAATAAGCCTGAGGGCTTGATTAATATGCCATTTAGGGGTATACTAATAGCCTAATTCACTAATTCAAAACATATGTTGAATTATATGATGGAAGATGGTGTTACCGAGGCTGATGAAAAGGTTGAGGGCGCTGAAGAAGAAGTAAAAGAGGCTAATAAAGAAGCCGCTGATGAACACGAGAAAGCTGCTGAATAAATTCGCAGTATAAAAAACACCCCCGCCTCTCGAGAGAGACGGGGGTGTTTTTAGTTTTTGAGAATAAAAAAAGATCATCTAAAGCGGGTAGGCAAGAAATTTTCATCAGAAAGAATCTAGTCGGAACCGGATTGTTTCTGACGAAGAAATCCCCATGCTTGTCGTGCCTAGCCCGCTTTAAGCGACCTTTTTCGTCAAAGCTCATTGTAAAATCCCACTGAGGGGTGATGTGCCAGTCTATCATAGCTAAATAAAAAAGTCAAGACCCCCGGGTCTCGACTCTAAAATAATCGCTAATATTAAGTAAAAAAATTATCTTATCCCCCTCTTTTCCACTTGTTTTACACTAGCGACTCAATAATGGAATCTAGTTTTTTATAGATTGCACCTATATCTTCTTTTGGGCGTTTTTTTAGATTTTTGCTGTAACTTGGGCATTTTTTAATAAAATCTGCGGCTTTCGCGGCATTTAAGTGGTGTGCCCAATCACCAAAACCGAGCTTTTTAATATAGAGCGCATTGATTACTTGTTCAATTTGACCTCCGACCGGAATGGCGAAATAGGGTTTATTAAGACAAAGGCTTTCAGAGACAAGACTCATGCCGGCTGTCCCGATAATAGCGCGGCAATTTGCTAAATCTTTATACCAGTTTGAATTATGATAATTTTTCATTGTTAGGTTGTGATCCTTCTTTGTTCCGGGGCGTCCGCTATACACAATAAAATTATATTTTTTTAACTGCTTCAATTCATCAAGGATATAATCAAAGTCCGAGTTTTGATACACTAAAATATACTTACCGTTTTTTGGTTTTAGTTTCCTTATTTGCTCTCGAACAATAGGTGGAAAAAGAAAGCTGCGCGCTTTGGTAACTTTAGTTTTAAAAAATGAAGTGAATAAATAATAATCAGCTCCCCAGACCATTGATTTTGTAACCAGTTTATCCGCCGCAAAGTCGCGACGATATTTTTTCGGTACAGATATTTTAGTATTAGTTAACTGATGTTGATTATCAATTGAGATTAAGGGAAGTTTTTCTAAGTGCGCAACGTTGGCTGAGATGGGTTCGAAATCACTAATAACCAAATCAGCGTTAAAGGCTTTAATTTTTTTTCGCAGCGACGGCCATGCTTTTGTACCGCGCATGAGTGTAATCGCATTGTCATAAATAGTACGCCAGTAGGAAAGTTTGTTATTTTGATAATTCAAACCAAGTCCGGGAATCCGCAATACGGAAAAATCTTTGCCAAGTAAATCGGCTGATTGATTATAACCTAATACCAACAAAGTGTGTTTTTGTTTCTTGAGATGAACTAAGGTTTCGTGGCTGCGAGCGGCGTGTCCAAATCCTTGCCCGGCGACGCCGTAAATAATTCTGGCCATATTATTCAAAGTAAACTTTTAACAGGTACATGATAAAGACACCGATAGCAAAGAGAACAAGCTGCATAAGTGATTGTTGCCAGCGTGTTTCCTTGCGCATTTCAGGAATAAGATCGGCTACGGCAATATAAATAAATCCGCCGGCGGTTATTGGAATAAAAAAGCTGCCGATATCCTCAATTTGCTGTCCAAAGGAATAAACCAGTAAAACGCCGAGCAAGGCGCTGCAGGCGCTGATAAAATTCCAAAATAAAGCTTTGGCTTTAGAAAAGCCCGCGTGAATCATGACTCCAAAATCTCCAATCTCTTGAGGTATTTCATGAAAGATAACGGCGATTGTTGTAGCAACTCCAAGATTAAAATCAGCCATAAATGAACCGGCAATTAATACTCCATCAAAAAAGTTATGCAGGCCGTCTCCGATTAAGTTCATAGTGCCGACCGGATGTGGATGATCTTCGGTGGTTGGTACATGGCAATGACGCCAATGAATTATTTTTTCCAGTATAAAAAATATACCCAAACCGGCAATGACCCAAATCCAGAAACCATCACCGGCTTCAGTAGATGCTTCGGGTAAGAGGTGAATGAATACATCGCCGATTAATGTTCCGGCAGCCAAGCTTACTAATAAAAAAGACAAACGCTTTAAACGTTCTATTGAAAGCGATACGGCTATAACACTGATTAAAGAAATCAGGGAAACGACTACTGTGGCGATTATGGCGTAAATCATATTGATATTATAACCTGTTTTAGATTTGAGAGCTATTTTTTAAGTAAGTACTTCTTTCGCTCATTTTCCGGGAACTTTTCAATGGCATATCGAAGCATTGTTCGGGGCATGACATTGGCATATTGATTTAAAAAAGCCTTGAGATGGATTTCTGATCGTTTACCCATTTCTCTCAACATCCAACCGACAGCTTTATGCATGAGATCATGTTCATCATGCAATAATTTTTTTGAAAGTGTAATGATTGGTTTGAAATCATTGTTTTTAATATGAGCCGCTGTGGAAATCACTGCGATGCGTCGTTCCCACAGATTTTTTGAATCAGCCATTTTTTCTAAAATTATTGTAGATTTATTGCGCAGTGAATCGCCTAAGATTTTATGAGCTGTTAAGTCAACCAAATCCCAGTTATTAATGTTTTTAGTATTTTTTAAATAGAAATTAACAATAGCATTTTTGTTTATAACTTTCTTATATTGTTCTACTAAAATCAATAAACCTATCAATCTAATTTCATGAATTTTTGATTCTAATAGTTTTTGAATCTCACGTAAGTTTAATTCGTAAAATTCATGAGCAATCTTGCGGCATTGGGGGACAGTTAATCCGCAAAAGATATCGCCTTCGCCGTATTGGCCCTTTCCGGTCTTAAAATAGCGAGCTGCACCTTCGGCGCGCTTTTTGCTACTTTGCTTTTTAGCTAGTTTTATAAGATTTTGGGCAGTTTTCATGGCTTAATTATACCCTAAAACCCTATATATTGACAAAAATAGATATATATGATATAATACAAGTAATAAAAAATTGTACATAACATTAAAATATCAGGAGAAAATTCCCATGTTTACAAGCTATTCTGTTTTAGATTCAGGAAACTTGGTTCACTACCGTTTTGATGATGGAAAGACTAAGAAATCAGAGGATGAAATTTATCTTTTGGAAACTAAGTACAAAGTCGGCGAAGTTGATGCAGATGTTTACAACGATCAGCTTCCTTCATGGGAAGCAAAATCTTCAAAACGTGGTGTTAATGTATATAGATTTTCCGGAGATAAACGCGCGGAAAATGTACCTAAGCGTACAAAAGAAATCACACCTCGCAAGCTTAAAAAGAAACAGGTCCTCACATATTCTTGGTTTTCAAGTGAGAATGTTGATGAATCCCGTCTTGCAAAAAAAGATCCAAGAAAAAGCTACAGAAACAATGCTGCAAAGCTTCAAAAACTATTCTGGGCTGACTACGATCTTGAAGTGAGGCTTAAAGCAGCTAAAAGTGATGAAGAAGTAATGGATAATCAATTTCCGGAAAGGGATTACGATCGTGAAATGATAAATTACCATGAGGAGAAAGAACGAAGCGATCGTGACAGAATACTCCAGGATATTTTCTTTAAAGAATTCGATGATGAGCTTCATGCTCAGCTTCTTAAAGAATCAACAGAAGCCTGGGAGCGTAGTAAGAATAATTCTGACTACATATATGAAGAACAAGCAGCATAATCCATCCGTTAATTAAAAAAACTAAACAAAAAGGACTTACAATGTAAGTCCTTTTTCGCATCTAAATTGTTTTTTACAAATTTAACTTTTGAATTCAACCGAGAAATTATACATACCCATACTGCAAAGCGCATTTAAAGTTGAACCCGCCGCTTGCGCGGGAATTTCAATATCAGTCGTGCCGGTTGATGGTAAATTTTTTGAATAACCAAGTGATGGAATGCGCAGAGCTGAAGAACAATCAAAGGTGCTTGATGTTTTGACGCGTAAAATCGTCGGAACATTAGCTTTGGCAATACTCATACGAGGAGTATAACCACCCTTAGCATCTATTTCAATAATTTGCTTATCATTGTCGCTTGAAACATTCTGAGTAATTGATTCGCTGTCAGTAGAATACTTAGTTACTTTATTCTTATCGCTTGAAGACAAGCTCCAGATTAAAGCGATTGCAGCTAGCGCTAAAACGCCAATAATTATTTTTTTCATATAAAAATAGTATAGCTCATTCTATATGTTTAGCAAAGGCGGAATAATCCCGAGCGCCGCCAAACTGTTGAGGATATTGAAAAGTGCAAACAATAAAACAACAAAGCCCATTATTTTAAACAAAAAGCCCGAGTGTTGTCGCATTTTTTCCGCGGCCGATGAACCATAACTAATAAGACCAAGAACGGGTAAGGTACCTAAAGCAAAAGCAGTCATAATTCCGGCGCTTGTTAAAAAGTTATCGGTAGTTAAAGCAAAGAGTTGCATTGATTGGGTAAAGCCACAGGGCAGAAAAAAAGTTACAGCACCGATCACAAAAGGAATAATAGCGCGATTAAGAGATTTAAGACCCAGTAATTTTTTGCTTAAAAATGAAGGCATGCGTAGTTGCAGCGCCGAAGAATTTAAAAGATTAAGACCGAGCATAATCATAATTACGGCAACGATTAGGCTGAGAATCGAAGAACCGACGGCGCTGATTTGAAAAACTGAACCAAGTGCGCCGAGCGCTCCACCGAGAATGAAAAAACTGATCAGCCGTCCTAAGTGAAACATAATATGCGGTTTTGCACTTCTCTCTTTGGCAAAATTAGCAGACAAGGATAGAACCAAACCACCGACCACGGCCATACAGCTTGAAAGTGACGCCACTAAGCCGATGGCAAAAGCAGTGCCATAACCCACTTCGCTCGCGTTAATTAAATTTACTAGTCCAAGTTTTTGCAAAGCTAAGAATATGGCAAAAATGATTATGGCGAACAGCGCCGCAAGAAGATAGTTATTTTTTAGCTTACTTTTTTCTTCAGCAACTTCGCTCAGCGAATAGCCGTAATTGGTTAAGACTTTGCTTAACATGATTCTGATATCATCTTTAGCCATAGTCCCGAAGTCACCACTGACTGTGATTGTGTTATCTCGCAAGCTTGCTTTGGCATGTGTTACTTCAGGCAAACCGCTTAATTCAGTTTCAGTGACGACGACGCAGGAAGCACAATGCATTCCTATAACATGAAAAGTAAAAGTTTGTTGCATACTATAATTTTTTAGTTTTGAGTCTGAGGGAATTTAGAACAACTGATACACTGCTGCCGGCCATAGCAAGTCCGGCAAAAATCGGATTAAGAATGATTCCCCAGATTGGAAATAAAATTCCGGCGGCAATCGGTATACCGATTATATTATATATGAATGCCCAAAATAAATTTTGCTTAACGGTTCGTATGGTGGAGCGAGATAATTCAAAGGCTTGTGACAATTTAGCAATATCACCATTGAGTAACGTAATACCGGCCGATTCAATCGCTATATCAGTTCCGGTTGCCATAGCAATACCGACATCAGCTTGAACTAAGGCCGGGGCATCATTAATGCCGTCACCGGCCATGGCGACTTTTTTCCCCTGAGATTGAAGCTCTTTAATTTTTCCAGCTTTTTCTTGCGGTAATACTTCGGCAATAACCGTATCAATATTGGCTTGCGCGGCAATATACTGAGCGGCCAGATGGTTATCACCGGTTAACATAACAACTTTAATACCTTTGCTATGAAGTTTTGCTATTGCTGATCTGGCCTCAGGTTTTAAGGTGTCACTTAATGCCAACACACCGACTGATTCATTGTCGACTTCAAGTATTACAACAGTTTTGCCCTGAGTTTGCAAAGTTTGTATAACGTTATTTTGAGTTTCTTTTGAGTTTGGTTTATGGATACTTATTGTTTGATTATTGATTTTTCCGCTTACTCCAACACCTTCGTGAGCTTTGAAATTATCAACCCGTAATAATGAAATCTTTTGTTCCTGGGCTTTTTGCACAATTGATTCAGCTAAAGGATGTTCAGATAACTTTTCTAAACTGGCTGCCATTTCAAGAATAAGAGCCTCTGTCCAATTGTTAGTTAGAGCTACGATGTCACTAAGCTCGGGTTTTCCAGTTGTTATAGTTCCGGTTTTATCAAATACTACGGTATCAACTTTACTTAGTTTTTCTAAGGCTTCAGCATTTTTTATCAATATACCGTATTCAGCTCCTTTACCAACTCCGACAATAATTGCCGTCGGAGTAGCGAGACCTAACGCGCAGGGGCAAGCGATAACTAAAACTCCGACGAAAGAAAGTATGGCGTATGATAGAGCCGTAGAGAAACCAAGAATGGAAACACCGACTGTCAGCCACAGTACTAATGAGAGTAGCGCAATGCCAAGAACAACGGGAACAAAAATTCCCGAAACTTTATCAGCCAGGGCTTGTATTGGAGCTTTAGAACCCTGAGCCTCTTCAACCATGCGTATAATTTGAGATAGGAGTGTGTCGCTACCAATTTTTGTAGCGCTGAATTTGAAATTACCTTGCTTATTAAGCGTTGCGCCGATTACGAGATCTCCAATTTTTTTATCAACCGGCAAAGATTCTCCGCTTACCATTGATTCATCAATGGTTGATTGTCCCTCGATAATTTTTCCGTCAACCGGAATTTTTGCACCAGGCTTAACGATAATAATATCGCTAAGATGTACTTCGGCAATTGGAACTTCTATCTCGATTCCGTCGCGCCACACAAGAGCGGTTTTAGCTTGCAGATTGAGTAATTTTTCAATCGCTTCGCCGGTTCGGAATTTTGAACGGGTTTCAAGATATTTACCAAGAACAACAAATCCGATTACAACAATCGTAACATCAAAATATGTATAATCTGGCAGTTTGAAAATATCGCTGAGTTGAGGTGCAAGAGTAATGATAAGACTATAGAGATAGGCTGCTAACGTACCAATGCCAATGAGCGTATCCATATTAGCAACTCTGTGACGAATAAATGTGATTACTCCGCGCAGAAACGGTTGACCAACCCAGAATAGCACCACGGTTGCCAGTATCATGCTAATCAAATTAAATAATGCCATGGGCAGAGGCAAGTTTGGAATATAACTTAAGGTTCGGCCGGCAATATCCCAGATCATTAACATAAATATTGTAAGAGCAATAGGCAGAACAAATAAGGTCTTGGCTCGTAAAGCCATTAATTCTTTAGTCTTCTCTTCTTTGGATTGATTTATGCCCGCATGATCGGAATGATCGGCGTGATGGGAATCTTCTAAACTATAGCCAAGCTTTTCTATTTCATTATTCATGTCCTGAACGGCAATTCTTGCCGGATCAAATGTTACTGAAGCTTTTTCAGTAGCAAAATTAACAGAGACATCATTAACGCCCGGGAGCTTTGATACTTTTTTAGTTATGATCACCGCACAGCTTGCGCAGTGCATGCCTTTAATATTAAGTGTTTGGTGTAACATACAATAGTTTAAATCTTATACCATTCGCTTCTCCAATCTTTAAAGATTTGTAAAGTATTTGTCAGAAAGATATCAACTGCATTGGCATTATTTAAAATATCAGTTCGGCTTGATTTTGTTAAAATTTCCTTAGTCATAATTAATCCATCTTCATGATGAGAAATTAAAGCGTTAAGAAATCTCAAATCGTATTTTTCATCGTAGGTTCCCAGTGTGGCGACTACGGGGTCAGTTACTTGTCGAGTATCGCCGTACCAAGCTTTCTTCCACTCATAGAGTTCAGCAATTGCGCCGGGCTCATCTTCAAGGATTTTTTTTGCTAAATCTTTTATTTCTTGGCGCTGGCTTGTTTTGCCGGCTTGTTCGGCAATAAGCATTGCGGCCCGGTGATGCGCGATCATGGCGTTAATATAACGTTGGTCTACCCAACGATCAGCTCTGCCTAAATCCATTGTATTTTTTTCATACATAGTTAAACGGTATTCGGGAGTGAGGTAGTAACCAACACCGAGGCCGATGATGCCCGCTATAATCATAAGAGCCACGGCGAGGGTAAGAGATATTTTTGACATACCTAGATATTATAATTAATAAAATTTATTTTCGCTTCAAGCGATACACTTTTAAAATCTCTTCTGTGGCTTTTTTCTCTTTCCCTTTTTTAATCTGGCTTACTAAACAATGCGAGAGATGATCCTCCATCAGCGCATCCTCAACCGAAGCCAATGCTTGTTTGACTGCGGAAGTTTGAGTAATGACATCAATGCAATAAATGTCATTTTTAACCATTTCTTGTAGACCGCGCACTTGTCCTTCGATAATCTTAAGACGACGCAACAGTTTATTAGTATGTTGTTTCATATTTTTTAAGTTAATACCCTATGGGGGTATTATAGAGTATGGCCGTTGATATTACAAGTGTCTTCAAACACAATAAAAAACGGGACTGAAACAGCCCCGTTTTTTAGTTAGTCCTTTTCTTATTATGAGCCAGAAGAATCGTCACCATCCTCAATCATAATATTTGTTGATCCGCTAGCCTTTTGCAATTGTCCGCAGGTCTTTAAATCGGTTTTGTAGGTTCTCCAAGCTGTGTCGCGAGCAGTTTTAGCTTCTTTAGAAGCTGTTTTCATACTTGTTTTAAAAGTATTAAGACATGTTCTGTTTGCGTCGCGTTGCTCTTTAACAGTTGTTTTATCAAGAGCGGCCTTCTGACAGGTGTTGCGAGCTTCAATAGCTGCAACTGTTTTAGTCGAAAGAGTTGTTACTGCGGATTTAACAGCGGTATCTTTTGTATCAATAGCTGTTTTAACGCAAGTTACGGCTTCCGGACGAACCAAGGTTTGGCTATTGTCGCGGCGATGACCAAACAGGTCTTTGCCTTTCTTTATAATATTTTTAAATTCTTGCATCTGTGACGGAGAAGGAATCTTCTCGCGATCATCATTTGATTCGTTTTCTCGGGCGAAGGCGGCGGCGCCAAAGACCAAAGAAAAAGCGACTAACAAAACTATGAGTTTTTTCATATTGTTTATTTTTTAAGCTCTAGCGAGCTTATATTAGTATAACATAGACTGAAACGCCGCTTATAAATCTTTGTTACATCTGTATTTTCCTATATTATTTTACTATAAATGTTGTATTCGGCAGACGCTCTTTTATATAATCCAAGTCTTGTTGAGAGTAGCTATTACCTGACAAGTTCATGGTTTTTAGATTTTTTAAATTAGCAAGCTCATTGGGTAGTCCTGTTAATTGATTGTTGGATAAATCAAGAACTTCTAAATCACTAAGCTGTCCGATTTCTGCCGGCACTCCCGTCATGAGATTATTATTAGCTTTTAAAGTTTTGAGATTTTTAAGAAAACGAATTTCGCCAGGCAACGAGCCGCTTAATTGGTTGTTGGATAGATCAAGAACTTCAGCGTTGGTTTGATTAAAAACTGAAGCAGGAACCTTTGTTAATTGTTGGTTGCTGTAATCAATAGTTTTTCCGCTGGGCGTTTTTTCTTCGGTATTCGTATTTTCTGCTTGGTTCATTTTTGGAGAAGTATTATTTGTGATGATTGAACAGCCACTTAGTACTATAGTAGCGATTAAAACAGCGGGCAAGAGTATTTTTTTCATATAATAATTATTAAACTGCAAAGCAGTGTCTTTATAATAACGCATCTAAATACTAAATGATACATTTTCCCTCTTTACGCGTTATAGCTATATGTACTACTCTAAACAGCATGAAACATAACAAAATCTTAATTATAGGGCTTATTGTCATTATCGGCGTAATTGCCGTTATTTTGACCTACAAAAAGCCAATAAGCCAGCAAAAATCAGAAGATGCTGATATTCAGCGAATTGTTGATCAAATGACCTTGCAGGACAAAATCGGTCAGATGGTGTTAATTGATAAAAACGCTATAAGTTTAGATGATGTTCGTCGCAAATCAATTGGCGGTGTTTTGTCGGGTGGCGGCGGTAATCCGAAAGATAATACTCCTGAGCAATGGTATGAGATGGTTAAAGAATTTCAAACTGCGGCGCTTGATTCAAAATTAAAGATTCCTATTTTTTATGGAGTGGACGCCGTGCACGGAAACGGCAATTTAAAAGGAGCGGTAATTTTTCCGCATAATATCGGTTTAGGTGCGACTCGAAACGCAGCGCTTCTTACAGAGATTGGGAAAATAACCGCGCTGGAAGTTAAAGCAACAGGAGCGAATTGGAATTTTGCTCCGGTATTATCAATGCCGGAAGATTATCGTTGGGGACGAGTGTATGAATGCTACGGTAGTGACATAAATCTTGTTACTGAACTTGGTGTTGCATACATGAAAGGTTTGCAAGCTGAAAATATTTTAGCAACACCAAAACATTTTTTGGGTGAGGGTCAGGAAGATTGGGATACTTCAAAAGATTATAAACTTGATCAAGGCAACTTAAGTATGAGCTTAACCGAGCTTAAAGAAAAGAATCTTTTACCTTTTACTGAGGCTGTAAATAATGGAGCGATGAGTATTATGATTTCGCGAGATTCTTTAAACGGGGAAAAAATCAGCGGCAATAAATATTTGTTAACTGATTTGTTAAAAAATGAAATGGGATTTAAAGGTTTTTTAGTGTCCGATTGGGGCGCAGTTGATCAAATATCTGATGATTATTATAGAGATATTATTACTTCAATCAATGCCGGAATGGATATGGTTATGCTACCCGGAGAGTACGATATTTTTATGAATAATATGACTACAGCGGTTAATAACAATCAAATTTCGATAGAACGAATTGATGACGCGGTACTGAGAATTTTACGAGCTAAAAAATCTATCGGCTTATTGGCTAATCCGATTCCCGATAAAAATTTACTTTCGAGCGTCGGCTCAAAAGAGCATCGAACAGTCGCTCGACAAGCGGTTCGTGAATCGTTGGTTTTGTTAAAAAATGACAATGAGGCATTGCCATTGAAAAATCCTAAAACGATTTTAATTGTCGGACGAGCGGCTGATGATATCGGAATGCAGGCCGGTGGCTGGACTATTGAATGGCAAGGTGATCACGGTGATACAACTCCCGGTACCTCAATCTTAGACGCGTTCAAAAAAGAATTTACTAATTCAACCATTAGCTTTGATCCAATGGCTGAAAAAAAACTTGCTCAAAAAGCTGAAATTGGAATTGTTGTTATCGGTGAACAACCATACGCTGAAGGAGTCGGCGATCGCGAACGTTTGTCGCTTTCAGCTGAAGATTTAAAGCGAATTGCTAGCGCAAAACAAAATAGCAATAAAGTTGTTGTGATTATGTTAGCCGGCCGTCCTTTGATTATTGAACAGATATTAAAAGACATTGATGCACTTGTTATGGCGTGGTTGCCCGGCACTGAAGGCGAAGGAATTACTGATGTAATATCCGGGAAATATAATCTTTCCGGTAAGCTGCCTTTAGTTTGGCCAAAGACAATGGAGCAGATTGAAACAAAAACCATCAAAGAGCCGTTGTATCAAGTAGGATATGGCTTAACGTATCCAAATAAGTAATATACGCTTATGTTTTATACAATTATCGCGATCTTACTGGTTCTTTGGCTTGTAGGACTTTTAACATCGTACACCTTAAGTGGTTTTATTCATGTGCTTTTGGTTATCGCGATCATCGCCGTGTTGGTTCGTGTTATCCAAGGCCGTAAAATAGTTTCATAATACACATATGGACTCATCATATACTTCCTCCTCTACAAAACCGCTTTACCGCGGCACGCAAATCGTTTGGTATATCGTCGGTTTGCTTGAAGTTATTTTAGCATTTCGTTTTATTTTAAAATTATTCGGCGCTAATCCGTCAGCCGGTTTTAGTAACTTTATATATAATGTAAGTTATCCGTTTGCTACGCCGTTTTTAAATGTGTTTCGCACTACGAAAGTTGAAGGCAATGTTTTTGAATGGACTACGATTTTAGCGATGCTTGTTTACTTATTGATTGCCTGGGCAATTGTTAAAATGTTTACTATGAGTAAAACAGTCTCTACTCCTGAAGCTGCAGTGAAATTAAACGCACAAGAAAAATAGATAAAAGTATATAACCTAAAAGCATTGACAAAATAGTCGAAAAGGTCTAAGAATAAATGATTATAGAACATTAAAAACTAACGTTTCAAGGAGAGATCAATTATAATGGAAGCAAATATTAAAGCAGCAAAGACTTTAGTCATTTTCGACTTTGACGGTGTTTTGCATCCTGATACCGAAAAAACTATCAAGCGACATCTTTCGGTGGCTAAAGAAATGGGGTTGCCCTTAACTCAAGAAGTTTTAGTCCATCATTGGGGTCATGTGTATGTGTCAGTCCTCATCCCGACCATTGCTAAAGAGATGGGATGGCCGGAAGGTATTCACAAAGAATTTGTTAAAACAATTCTTAGTTCTGATGCTTCAGACGCTATTAACAATGGGAATCCCTATCCCGAGGTTAAGCTGCAACTTGCCTCACTTGAGCACGTTGATAAAACAATTTTATCAAGCCGTGAAAAAAATACGCTGGATAAATTATTGGACAAGCTGGAAATCGGTGGAAAGTTTATGTATGTTCAGTCCGCTGATTGTTGTCCGTATCATAAACCGTCCAGAGAATCTTTTTTGCCAACCCTGGAATTTATTAAAGACAAGGACTACGACCGTATTTTTTATGTGGGCGACACGATAAAATTTGATTATGCTGCTATCAGGGATCATTTTCCGGAAATAACCTTTATCGGCGTTGAATCAATTCTTGTCAGTCGTGAAGGATTTAAGCAAGCCGGTGTTAAACATGTTGTTAGTAACATCGACGAAATTGCAACTCTTATTAAAAACAATTCACTCATTTAAATAACCAACTAAATAACAAATAAGAGAAGAAAGTGAAATGGATAAAAACAAAATAAATTTTGAACTTAATTTTGCAAAAAAAATCGTAAAGTTGCAGGTGTTTCAATGGAGGAATATCCATCCGGTAATTCCTGATGAAGTTATTGCAACTTTAATTGAGAAGAAAGATCTCCTGTGGGAAAAACTTCAGCAGTATGATGAAATTCCAGACTTCACCCCGATTATTCCCAATCATTACATGGAACTCGTTAAACAAATTAACTATTTTCTGCTGGTTCATAGCAACGAGCACGAGATTCACAATATTTGGTTTGGCGGATTCTTTGGTAATGCACACCTCGCTTGTGATTTTAGTAAGATAGGCGAACCAGGTTTTCTCATTGATACTAAATGTATAGATCTATCCTCGTTAGTAGTCACTGCAAAACATAATGATATCGGAAATTCTATAAGGGAGGAAATATCCAAGCTTGGTTATATTCCGGCAAATCATGTCGAAGCATTTTCAATGGCATATTTTTCAGAGATATTAAAAGAATCTGATGAAGAATTATGCGCTGTAAATTTTGGCTGGGATGGCTTTGAATTCGCATCGATACATAAAAGAACAGATAGTGTCCTCGGATTCAAATGGCATATCCTATTAAATTGTTACGATGAAAATGGAAAATACAAAGACCAGGAGAAAAAAATACTTATTCCTGTTTTTAAGGAAAGTGTTTAAAAGTTTAGTAACAAAGGCTTTGTTGGAAATACCAATAAAGCCTTTTTTATACCCCTCTTGTCGATGATGAGAGTTGTAACTTTATTTAATATAATTCATTGTCCATGTATCCTTCCCCTTCCATCCATCAAACATGTGTCCGTAGCCAATATTACGACACCAAATTTCTACACCCTTTAAAAGCTCTTGTTGAGTTTTCAGGTCGGCACTTTCTAAAACAGTAGAAATCTTTTTGATAAATTCTTCTGTAGTCCAAGGAAAATCGTTTAAAGGATATGATATTAATTCATTTTCAAGATAACTAAGAAATGGCCGATGTCGTCCATTAATACCAAAAGCCAAAGTTAATAAATCAAGTATGGAATTTACTGCTTCGAGATGGGCGCCGAATGTATTATTATTTCGAATACATTTAACCGAACGAAATACTCCGTTAATGTAACCGTCAATCCACCATTCGATGAATTGTTTCTGTTTGTTTTTAGGAATATAGCCTTTGTCTTTAATTATCTCCGCTAAACCCTCAACTTTATTAACCAAAATTTTAGTGTGAGTAAAGCTATATCTATCCCAGGCTTCCGGACTTTCCCATAGTGCATAATTTCGGAAATCAGAAAGTGAATATATAAATAAATCAATCTGAGTATTTTTCTTATCTGCATATTCTTTCTTTATTCTTTCTATCGCTTCGTCCGTAGTAATTATAAATGCGTCATAATCAGAATATTCATTTTCAAAACCTTTACCGCGTGAACCAACCAAAACTAATCCTAAAATATCAGGATTGGTTTCAGCATCGTTTATTATTGCTTGGAACTCGTTTTCTGTGTTGATCATATCGGGTAGCTATTTATTGTCACGATCAGCGGTACATGTATTATCGCTATCGCAATATACTTCGCTCCAGGTCGGGCAATCCATTACCATCGGTTTTGGATTATTTGTAAATTCATTAATTGCATCAGTGGCATCTTTATTAAAGTAACCGTAATAACAGCCGTTGCTTGGGTTTTTGACAGCTATGCAATCGCTGTCTTTCTCACAATAGCTAGAGTTTAAACTTAGGTTAATCCTCTTCTTCAGAAGTAGTTTTCGCTTTGTCATCTCAAGGATTGTATAAGCAGTTGAATTAAGCGTTAGTATTTTTTCGCTTCCTTCCTGAGTTAATGAGCAAGGAATTTCTACCATATAATGGGCGTCATTGGGGGCGAGCTTTAAGGAAGAGCATGTATTGTTTGGAGCATAGGTGAATCTCTCTCGATATCGAGACAGTGAGGGGCTATAATATTTTTCATTTCGATATACAATGGTTTCTCCGCTATCTTCTTCTCGTGCGTGAGACCATCCGCCCACTAAACTAGGTGAGGGAAAGTATGTAAAAGTATAATAAGCAGCCCCGACAATAACCAACACAATGATAATTAATATAATTTTTTTCATACAAAAAATTAAAGTCCGACGTTCTGAAAACTAAAGTCCGGCTCAGACCATTCGAACATATTTTTTTCGTAGTACATATTAGCCATATCTAACGCGTTATATTTAGAGGACTCTGTTACAGTCAGTGTATAAGCTTCTCCCGTCAAACCAAGTTTCTGTACTATTTCGACACCATTCGCGCGATTCAGCGTCTCCAATTGCTCCAGCGATGTTCCTTGATTCAATTTCACCATAAATATATCCCGTAATGTCATTTCGCTTCCCTTTGGGTTATCTTTGGTTACAAAAATAGAATGCCCGTTTTTCATGCCAATTAAATTCAGGTAGATTTTTTGATTCTTATAGTAATAGAAATAATTTTTTTGAGAATTTGAACTTTGTCCAAAATTATCAAACATTAAAAAGTTCCGTATTTTTAGTGGAACTATATTAGGGTGTGTATAAAAATAGTATCCCCCAGCGCCAAGTAGTAAAATACCAATTATTAGAATTAATTTTTTCATATATTATAATTATACCCCCAAACAAAAATAGCCCCAAATGGGCTATTTAAAATGGGTGAGTTATGTGATATGTTCAGAACCCAACAATGGACTTCAATCTCTTTTAAATAATGAAGAACTCACACATTCTCCTGTTTCTAGGTTCAACGAACCCGAAAGTTTATCAGTTTGTCCGGTCATAAATAAACCATCCTTAGTGAGCTCTAATTTAAGGTTGGTTGGATTTCCATCTAAACATGAAGAAAATTTTTCTAAGGCTTCTTTTTCTGGTAATGTATTTTCAATTTCTTTTAAGCCGATAAAATTAGATGTTACTTCTTTTACGTTAGTAATCCGATCAAAGTGTACGTAAATTGACACTAGCGTAGCATAGTCACCAACTGAAAACTTGTAGATAACCCAGTTGGGAGGCGATGAATACTCATAGCCAGTTCTATTAGTTTGTTCTCCGGCGCATTGAAATACGAAATGTTCATTAAAGTATATAGGAGATATTTTTGTATTTACTAAGAAATTTTCTTTTCCTTCTTGAACTATAAGATTTTTTTCATCTCTGATTGGAAGTTTATCCTGTTCACATATATCCACCTGATTAAAGGAAAGCGGTTTTTCGACAATCTTTAACAAGGGGTTTGAACAACCCGTTAGAGAGACGATTATTAATGGGATAAGGTATAGTTTCTTCATATAATTAGTATATACCCCGCGCATAATAAAAAACAGCCCAAAAAGGCAGTTTTTGAAGCCAGCCTTCGCTCTCTCGAGCTTCGGCTTGGCGCAGTGGGTCGTTGATGAACTTATCTTATAATCATTATTGAAGCTTAGAAACAATAATTTTTTCCATACAAACATCATCTGGACGGTTGAGCGCAAAAACAATAATATCTGCAACATCTTCAGTCTTCATCATCCATGGTTGATCATGAGCGTCTTTAAGTCCTGCATTCTCAAAGATATTACTATCAAAGCCTCCAGGTAGAAATTGCGTTACTTTAATTTTTGTATCATGCAGGCTATTGGCGAGATCTTTAGAAAATCCTACCATCGCCCATTTAGTCGCTCCATATACTCGCCAATCTTTATTATCTCCGGCTGGAATATCTTGCGCTCCTGAGCTCGAGATGACGTTAAAAATATGACCACTGTTTTTCGCTTCCAGCATTGGCAAGACTTCATATGTAAAATTAATATTTCCTAGGGCATTTATTTCAAAAGCGTCACGGCGCAATTCCGGATTCTTTTCTTCTAGCTCATTATCTGTCCAGATACCTGCGTTGTTAACTAAGATATCAATATCTCCGAACTTGGTTTTAATATCGAGAACGGTTTTCTTAATCTGTGTTAGGTCGCGAATGTCGCAAGTAAAATATTCAGCTTCTGTACCAGCTTTGATACATTCCGCTTGAACTTCTTTTAAAAGATTTTCGGTACGGGCAACTAAGGCGAGTCTCACGCCTTCTTTGGCGAGCTTAAGAGCCAAGCATCGCCCGAGGCCTTGGCTTGCACCAGTTATAACAATTGTCTTATTTTTGAGATTCATAAATTTGGGTGAGTTATGTGATATGTTCAGAACTTTAAACACTCAATCTTTTAAACAACGCACAGCGTAGCCATTACCATACTGACTATTATAATGTTTTTCAAATCCTATATTATACATAACTAAACCACGAGCCTGCATAGTAAAATCATCTATGGATGATGTCCATAAATCAAGTAAGGTATCACCATATATAGACCCGTCTGAAAAAGTATAACCCGATGGGAGAGCAGTGAATCCCGAGGAATTAGTAACATCTTTGCTTGTCTCTAGCCAATGAGCAGTACCAGCTTCTTTTAATTTTCCACCAGCAATACTATCTCCGCCTAAATAATCAGAGAGAATAGCAAATTCGTTATCACTTGGGATATGCCACCCAGATGGACAAATACCCCTTACTACTTTGCTTGTTTTAGGATCGTCGGTATTAATATCGCCGCTAATGTATTGGATTGCCTCTGCCCCTAAATATAGAGCTCCGTAAATATTGCAATTATCCGGTTTATAATCATAACAATACTTTTCAATAATTTTATTATCGGTCTGTACAGTAGATTCTTTTATCATGGTGCCCACATTTAAATTTTCTTTAAACCAACATTGATTGCCAATTTTTACTGTTCTGTAGTAGCCTCCCCCTGCGAGAAATATGCCATTAACATCATATGAACCACCCTCATGTTGTATAGTAGGAGGGCAAGATGAACTATCACTTTGCACGGCTGCGCTAGGGGTGTTGCTTGAACTATTATTTGCTTCGCAGCCTGTTAGAATAATTGTTGAAAAAAGTATTAACAGTAGTGAGCTGATAGGATTTTTCATGGCAAGATTTACAATATAGTTTATAACTAAATTATACTCCCAGATAAAGATAGCTACAATTTGAGCTATTTTTAAAATGGGTCGTTGATGGATTTATCTTATAAAGTTTCTTTATTTAAAACTGGTGCTGATCCCTTTTTACATAAACTATTGTATATTATTCCATCTCCACTAAATTCTGATTCCATGATACCAAAATCTTCAAGGCGTAATTTTCCTCCACCAGCCTCCTGTGGTAATGGTGCGGTGAATTGTGTTGTAGATTCAAATAAATATCCATCATCAGCTAAAACTCGCTGAATCTCATACATTAGAATAATTCGATAGTAATCGGGCTTACTTAAGGGTTCGAAAAAGCTTTGCCCCTTGGGATTAGAAACTTCATCATTAAATCCACCAATAAAGATGTTAACGGAGCTATCCGGTAGTGTTTTCAAAAACTCTATCATGTCTTTCTTTTCAAATTGCAGTTTATGTTGCAATCCAATATATGTATATGCTTCATCTGTTGGGTTTTGAGTGACGTATTTATCGACACCAATATATTGCTTAGGCTCTGGTAAGTTGAAGTTTTCAATTTTCTTAACAAAGTCAGCCTCGTCTTGTGGTATGGGCCTTGTCATCATTTCTTTTTTTACTCTATCTATGAAAGTATCTTTAAAAATATAATCAAACAGATAATTACTTCCGTAACTCCTGTTACCACACGCCAAATCAACCAAGGGGTACTTTGCTATTGCTGCCCTGAATTTTTCCAACTCCTCGCCCTCTAGTCTGTCAGCTAAGGCATTAATACCAATATCTATATATGGCGTATCAGACATAGGAAATTCGTCGTTAAAATTTGCAATTTCTTCAGGAGTGCTTCTTTCAGCTAGATTTTTTGCGTATTCTAAAGCAATAGTTTTCTTGTCTTTGAATTTGATTTGATCTAGGTTACCCATGACTCTTTGCTTAAGTTTAATATTAGATATTATACCACCGTCCTATATAAGTCAAAAGTTCAACTCCCACTACTGTCTAAACAAAAACATCCCCAATCTTAGGGATGTTTTTAATTGGGTCGTTGATGGATTTATCTTATACCACTTTTTTGTTCAAAGCCTAAGCAATAACTAGCTTTGTTTTTGTTTTTATATGCCTTAGCCCACCAATAAATGGTTAGAGCTGCCACACTAGCAATAGCTAATTTGTATTGTAGGCTTTCTTGTTGATCTGGGTTCAAGGTTACTAGCGAGTCAATAAGTAATTCAATTAATGGGAAGAGTAAACCACCAAAAATAATAATAAATATTATGGCACAGAATACTTCAAATAATCTTAGTACCCAGAATTTAATGACGTTCTTCATAATTGATTAATATTACTTGAGAGGATGCCAGTGAATTTTTCCATTTACTATATATTGGTAGCAAATTTTAATAAATTGTAAACTTATAAATGAAATTAAAACAAACATCAATGCTTCAATAATAGGGTTCCAGACCTCGCCCATATTAGTAATTTCGCTAACTGTTTCGAGAGTATAAAGTGGAGGGTAAGAGTTTACGTTTGATATTACTGATTCTTGAAATCTAAAATAATTAGCATTAACGTTTATTTGTTCATCTTTTGTCTTACTATTAACATAAGCCATAATAAATGGTTGTATATCATCATAGTACTGACATCGGAAATTCAAATCCCTTTTAAAATTTGGATCAAAGGGGCTATCAAGCATGAACTCTTCAAAAGTATAAATATCGTTTAGTTGTGAGCCCTCTAAAACAACATATTGGTTGTTGGCTATGCATTTTACTTTATAAGTAGTTCTTACAACAGCATCAAATTGTATATGCGATAAAGCATAAATTGGGAATGCAGCAGCTATCCCTATTAGCAAAATGATATAAAGTAGTTTAAAAAATCTTTTCCCCATATTTTTATAATTGTTTAAGATTATATTCTGTTAAGTTAACAGTCTTAAAGACCCCTTTCGTGTATACAGAAATTGTACTCATCTTTTGAAGCTGGCTCCCACCACTCCTTTGCTGGTTCCGCTGGTTTTGCCTGTTTGTTACATGATTTTCTAAATAACCTGCCGAATGCAGTGCCATCATCAATTTTTTCATCCATTGTTTTTTGACAGTCTTTATTATACTCGTCAGCTTCTTGCTGTGTTACTTCGGATATATAGTTTGTTTGTTTTTTTACCCAAGAACAATCATGTTTTATTCTAGCGGGTCTTAATTCGTACCAATAAAATAAACCACCACCAATTAAAATCGCGAGGAGTATTAGTAATGCAGCTCTATTATTTTTTATATTCATATGTAAAATTATACCATTAAACCAAAATATTAGGGCTATTTTCGGGGTCGCTTTGATGAGATTATTCAATAAATCAGTATATATTTAAAGCAAGCTCTGATTTTAGAATTTCATTTTCATTAAAGACATTTAGTATTTTATTGTCTATTTTGATTTCACCCTCTTTCAAGGAAATATATTCAAGATATTCTTTTTTATTCAGTGCTCTGGCAAGATAGGGAGAAAATCCTTCCTTAGCAAGTAAAATTTCAAAATTGCTAGTCGTGCCATATTTAATCAAATTGTATAAATCCTCGGTTATGATTCCCTTTTTGAATTCATATAGAGTTTCAATTAGGGGTGTTAAGAAATATGATATGAAATCTTCTTCAATTTTTATCTTAACAACACATGAGTTATATAGTACTTTGGTCTCTTTGTTATTCTTTATCCAAACCTTTTTTAATCTAACTGACTTTCCCTGTCTGTCCTTTTTAAAACGGCTCCATCCATTCTCCCTTATGGTTAATTCCTCGCCGTCCATTTCTGCACAAATTTCTCCTCTGGATCCGACATATATTAATTCATCTTGCTTTACCTTGGCATAATAGGACATCATACTACCAACTTTCTCTTTTATGGTTTTACTTTCGATTAACCAGTTCATAAACATCGAGTAGAAATTTTTTGCTTTCTCGTTTGATAAACGCGATAATTGATAAAAATCACTATTTTTTAAGTCAAAAATTTGTTCAATACAATCTAATAAGTCTTTAATAGTATTGATCTTACTATTTTCATAGGATGAGACTCGCCCCCTAATTCCTAGTAGTTGCTTGTCGCTTAAAATGACATCATTCATTAGGCAAGATTTAATAAATTCGTCGCTTAAATCTTGTCTAAGTTTTTTCTTAAAGATTTTTTCAATGTCAGCTTCTTTGTCTATCAAGCTTATTTTAGTAATACTATTAATAAAGTCTTCTTTTTTTTCTTCTTTTTTTATTTTTTCTTCAGGAATACATTGTTCTAAAAATAAATTTTCAGAATAATCTAATACATTTTTTTCGTAACAAGGATCTATAATCTCATTTCTTGCGGTTCCTAATTTTGCGTTAGAATCACCAACAATGAAATGAACATCACATATAAGTCTAAAAATATCTTTTTCTTTGACCATGTCGGCAATTCTGTTAATTCTTCCTCGCAAATTAATAAATTCTATCGGCCTCATTTTTGCTGGACCAATATTATAGTCGAGGATAAAGAGGTTATCGCTTGGAGTATTTACTCCTTCTAGTATAGAAGAATTTGTCACTATATACTTTATATCATTATTTTTTCGGTATAAATCTAGTAAATAGAAACGTACAATTTCTGGCATTTGAGAGTGTATATATATAACCCCAGAGGACAGGGTATCCATAATATAATATTCATCTCCTACAAAGTCTCTGATCACTGTTTTGTTAATATTTACCCCACCACCAATTCTTGATGAGAGCCATAATGCTTCGTTCTCTATAGCATTCGGAGAGTTTAAATAGACTATATTTTTTTTCTTGCTGTTTTTGATTATGTAATCAATATAATCTTTATATCCTGAATCGACTATATAATCTCTATTGAAAGTTTCTGTTTTAGGAAGGTATAGTTTTTTAGATTCTTGGTGAAAGAAATAATAATTATAGTTTTTGACATCTCGAATATTTTGTATTGTTATCATGTCCTGAGCGTAAAGCCCCTTTATTTTAATGGAGTTAGCATCGTAAAGAACAGGAGAATAATACTTGACTGAAATTCCGTATTTTCTCTTTAGTAAAAAGATTATTTCAGATAACTTTAAGGATCGTTTATCACCTACTAATAATTTATGTGACTCATCAATAAATAAACATGAGATTTTTTTGTGTAGTCCATTTTTCTTTATTGTTTGATAGCATCTCTCTTGTGTTAATACATAAACATTCTGCCTAGTTTCGCTAGGTTTAATATCATGATGAGTAATTACTTTAACTTCTTTGCCCGCTTGTTTAGCATATATATGTATATCTGATTTTACTTGGCTTAGAAGAGCAACGAGCGGAACAATTATTATTACATCTTCGTTGGTATTAAATACACTTTCAATCATTAAATCCGTTTTCCCATATGAAGTTGGAGCAACAACTGAGTAATCTTTATCCTCTCCTATTAGTCGGTATATTATTTTTTGCCCGGATGTTAAGATTTTATCTTTATATTTATTGTTAGTGATATAAATGCTCATTAGCAAATTTTCTATATCATTTTTAAATTTAAATTCTTTATCTAGTAGTATCTTTAGAACTGGAGAAAAGCCAAAGATAACTGAAAATTCAGTCAGGGGTTTAAAATCTTTCGTTATTTTTGTGTATTGTAAAATAATGGAATATGCAAAATTTAAACTTAGTTCATCAGAATTAGTAATTAATAAATAAAAGGCATATGAAAGTAATGTTTGGTAATCTGCATTCCTTTCACCTCTAACCATTTTTACGTATTCAATTTTGGCTTTTTTGTCCAATTTCATTTGCTATATAATCTATAATTTTTTCAAAATCAAAGCTTCTCATGCAGACCATAAGTATGCGCTGATTATTAACTCCTTCGTGGTATAACTTATCAACATAAGTTTCTATATGCTCTTTACTAAAGTCACCATTGCCACATATTAAAAATGCACCTAGCATTTGATTATAATTATTGTTCTCTGCTTTTTGCAGGAGTTTAAAAATATTATCAGTGTCTCGCTGCAGCTCATTTAATTGATGATAAACCATTTTTTTAGCCCTTTCCCAGCGATTAATTGTTTTATCTTTTGCTTCGTCTTTGATTTGCTTAGAGGCTAATTTAATTTTTTTGCTATTATCCGCGTCTAATGTGTTTGTACTTAGTTTAGACTTTATTTCCGATATCCATATTGAATCCTGATAGTAATAGCAACCATCAAATCCTTTAAAGAATGCAGAGTAACAATCGGAGTAGCCTATTGTTGGCAATGCACTAAAATATTTACATGATAGCTCTTCTTTTCTTAAGATAATATGGAAAAGTAATTCTCCAATTATGCCAACCCTCGCATCTGATCCTTTCTTTTCATAAATAAATTTAGCTGCATCTTCTAGTGCGCTGTCTAACGCCTTATTATCACCCTTGGCTCTTTCTGCTTCAAGTTTACCGTTGACTATTTCAAGAAAATGCTGTTGTAAATCATTTTTAAGCTCATCGCTTAAAGTGTCTATATAGACAAAACAGCATTCAACCCTTTCATTTAGTTGTAGTATTTTATATTTCATACATTACCCATTATCGCAGGATTCATCCAATATTACTCTTAAACCCTTAAAAAATCAATGGATACGGACATTTCATTTTTTGTGGGAGAAGTTTTAATTTAAACAAAATTTATGCTATCGTAATGATATAATTGAATAAGTATATAGCCTAAACTCAGTCAAAACTGGGCATGGCTTGAATCCACTTGCATAAAGACGGTCTCCTTAGATCGGCACTATGCAAGTGGTCTTTACCCGAAAGGGTATTGGGTTCGAAAGAACCGCTGATCGGGAGACCTTTTTTGTTTCCCGACTGTATAAGCTAAAGTATGGAAACTTTTGTAATTGTGTTTTCAGTAATTTGTCTAGTAGCTTGTCTCGTAGGTTTGATATATGCCATTAGGCATGTTTATAAAGAAACAAAACTAGGGGTTAACTTTAAACAGACATTATTTGGTCCCAAGAAAGAACACAGAATCCTACCCTTTGATATTCTTGATTTATTTGATCGATTAAATAAAAAAAAGTAAACATATGTTAAACAAAAAACTATTTACCGCTGCTTTTATAGTGTGCTTGGCATTCTCTGCTTGGCAGTGGATTTCAGCAGAAGCAAACAGCATAAAAGCAAAGAACGAAATGTTAAAGGGCAACATGGGGATAACACAGGAAATAATCGGGCAGACTGAGGATTATGTAGCCAATAGGTATAATCTAGCCTTCCAGCGTATTATCTTGTTTGACGGGCTTGTTTTTGCCTTGTTTTTCCTAATATTGAGGCGTTCAAAAAATGACTAGCAATAAGGTTATAGCCATATGAAAACATTTTTGAGAAATATCATTCCCGCCATTAAAATATTTGTCATTGGTATCGCGGTTTTATATTTAATAAAATTATTAATAATGTTTATTAAGACAATTTTATAGGCTAGGTTTGAATCTAATAAAAAAAGCGCCTTTGTGATAAAATGAAGGTGCTTTTTGAATATAAAAAATGGGTGAGGGAGGGGCTAATAACCCCTATAAATGCAGATGCTATTCTTTCCGATTATTCGTTTTTGATTACAGGAAAAAGTAGACTTCAATCAACTCACCATATTAACCCCTATGTCGAGTAAAGCAGTCCCGGCTCATCCTAGTCGGGAACAACTTAACAAAATGGCAAAAAAAGTTTCTGAAAAAAGGAAGCTTGATTTTAAGATATCAGATAAAATTTATACGTTAACGAAAGAAGAGTATAGAAGTCAAAAAGAAATTGATGACAGTATTTCTTATGAAATACAAATAAGCGGAATGTCTCCGAGATTGTTTACTGTAGAAAGAATTATATCGGGCATCACAGCTGATTTAGGACGAGGCGATAAAATGGGACTTTTTAGTAATTATATAGGAGTAAAATCGGATCAGTATAGCATGGTTATGATTCACAGTCTGTTTACTAAAATGAAAAAAATGGGATGCTTTGAAGATTATAAACAAGGGAGTGTTGATTACACTTTTATTAAACCAAATTTAAAAGCACTTATAGCTTTTCGAGATGAGCTTCTTGAAAGCGAAAAAGAATTAAGACCAATGAATATTCCTAATAGCAAACTGAAAGTAAGGTTTACTTTATCGGCTGACGGTACTGGCGAAATATGGACAACGGAATCAGGATCCATTGGTTTTAACGAGTTTAGAAGTCAGTTAATAAAACATTTTTATGAAGAACAGCAAGGCAAATGGTGTAGTTATGAAAGTATAAAAGCAGACTTAAATGTCCAAATATCAAGTGAAAAGATTAGAAAAACGATACAATTGATTAATGCCAGAGTTGCAAAGAAATCCAAGGGTGTTTACCCTGCCGTGATTATCTATAAAGAGGTTCCAAAGCTCCATGGCACCACATATGAATACAAATGGTTCCCTAAGCCGCAAGTAACTTAGGGGCTCTGACCGGAGATAGTCGGACACAAAATTAGTTTAGAAAAGTGGGTTAAATAACCTGCTTTTTTTGTTTTATAACCGGCTACAAACTCTCTAACATGCCCTAGTTTGGATTTGATAAAATTGTACCTATGATAGAACAAAAAACCACTAAACAAGACGAACTTGTGGATGTGCTTGCCAAATTTTATTGGCAATGTTTTGTCATTGAAAAAATTAATAAACAACCCGAAAGGGATAACAAATAAGTTTTATGTATCAAGACAATCAAGAGTCAGATTTAAGCCCAGCCAATAGCTGGATAGAGCAAGCAGAATTTCGCTGTACACGCGCGGAAAGAGGTAAACAGCTAGCAGTTGTTGACTTGCTACTTGGCTCGCTAGTTATCAAGGGTTTTAAGGTTCTTTTATCCAAGTTTGTTTCAAGCAGTGAGACAAACGAAAATCTTTGGGTGGATCCACCATCACTAGTTTTAAGTGGAGGACAAAGAAGTCGTAAGCTCATCTATGTAGAAGATGTAGCAGGCTGGAAGATGCTCGAACAAAAAATTATTTCAGAATATCAAAGACAACTAGGAGCACAGTCGACTTCTTCTGTTGCGGTTGAACAAGAAGATGATGTTTATGCCCCGCCAACGGAAGAGATTGATGTGAGCACAGTACCATTCTGATAGTACTTTCTAATAGTACTAATAATACTAATAAGACTCTTAAGTACTAAAGAGTACTCTTTCCTATTAAGGTGAGTAACTATTCAGTATCTATTAGTACTATATAAATTATTAATTATTTTTTATGACATCAAAAGAATTAAAACAATTTGTTTCAAGTTGTCGTTTGCATCGGCAACGCTTGAGAGCAATCTCAAAAGAATTAAAACAATATCAGTCGGTAAAAGGTTGGTCTGATATCGTCATCTTATCAAGTATTGTTGAGGCGTTAATCGAATTAAACTTGCCATACTCAAAAGATGAATTTTATTCAGCCTTTAAGCTGGTTAGTAAAGACGATTACAATCAGCAAGAAAGAAAATTTATATTTAAACAGCTATTACGTAAAGCAGAAAACAGATCAATCTTCTGAAAAATATCAGTGGGAGGGCAGTTTTAAATGTAACCCTCATCATAACGTATATACCCCCTCCCATTGATTTGTGATTTGAAATTTTGCTCCCCCGCATCACCGCCAAAATCTATCGCCAGCAGCAAAATTCTTCGCTATGATCGTATCAGTTAATTTAATTTTATTATGTTAAATGCAGTCATCTATTGCCGTGTAAGCACGGAAGAACAAACACAAGAAAATCATCACTCATTAGAAACACAGGAAAGACTGTGTCAGGAATATGCTACTCGAGAAAACATTACAGTAATTAAATCTTTTGTTGATGCCGGTAAATCGGGCACAACAATAAAAGGTCGACCAGCCTTGCGAGAAATGATGAACTTTATTGAGGACGAACATGTGGACTATATTTTAGTACAAGATACAGACCGCATTGCTCGGAATACACTGGAGCATTTATCTTTAAAGGCTTTGTTTGCAAAAAATAAAACAAGATTAATAGCTATCTCTCAGTTAGGAATTGACGATACTCCCGAGGGGAAAATAATGGATACGATGTTAGCTGGTTTTAATCAATTCCAGTCTGATATTACTTCTCGTAAAACCAAAAAAGGATTAGAGCAACGAGCGATTAATGGTTGGTTGCCCACTAATGCTCCGCCTGGATATAACAATATTGTTGACGAGAATGGAAAGAATGTTATTGGAGTAGACGCAGAACGAGCGCCGTTTATCAAAATGGCTTTTGAATTATATATACAGGGCAATTATGGCACAGAAGCAATTGGCAATATTTTATACGACAAAGGTTTTCGCACAAAGCGGGGGAAGAGACTAGCCAACAGTAAGTTACATTGTGTATTGGAAAATCCTATGTATTACGGCGAGTTTCGTTGGTGCGGTCAGATCCACAAAGGAAAGCATAAACCGATTATTACTAAATCAATGTGGGACATGGCACAAACGATAAGAGAATCACGCACGCTTAATAGGAACTACGAACGCAAACATAGTTTTTTATTGTCGGGCTTTGTTGTGTGCCAGTGCGGTCGCAAATTTACAGCTGAACATCATTTTAAAAGTGGTAATCGTCAGTATTCGTATTATCACTGTACGCGAGGCAGAGCATGCGAAAGTAGTTGTAACATACGGACACATTTATTAGAACAACAAGTTGAGCAGTATTTTAAAAAAGTTACTTTTGATGACGAGTTTTTTGAGAAACTTTTAGCACGTTTAAAACATTACCATGACAGCTATACTACTGAGGCTAAAAAGCAGGTTCAAGATTTAAACCGCATTAAAACTGAATTTGAAAAAAAGCGAGATAAAATCGAAGAGTTGTTAGTTGAAGAAAAAATATTACCCGATGTATATAAGCGTAAAGCCGAAGAATATCAAATCGGTATTGCTAATATTGAAGGTGAGATACGACAACTACAACAAGGACAAAAAATAAGTATTAAACCGCTTGAGGAAGTCGCTACTTTTGCTAGGAACGCATTTACCACCTACCAAGCAGGCAGTTATGATTTAAAGCATCGTTATCTTGGTTTCTTTTGGGAACGCTTTACGGTTAAGGGCGATAAAATTGTTGAAGCAATTGCCACACCAGTATTTAGAGCGTTGCAAGAATTACAAAAGCCCACTAGACCTAAAGCAGTTTTAGCACAACCAAATCCAACGCCAGCTTTTTACAAACATTTAGTACGATCGCCGAACAAAGATCTTACGCACCTAGCTGAACTTGGGCAAGAATGGAGTAATGTTTTACAGTATGTAGTGCCTAAAAACGAGAAACAAAGCATATAACACAAAAGCCCCGATAAAAGGGCTTTTTTGTGTCAGAGAGATTTATAAACTCCCCTTGTGTGGGTGCCTAGAGGGAATCGAACCCTCGCTGACGGGACCACAACCCGATGTTCTACCATTAAACTATAGGCACCATGTAAGGCAATTAAAAATTTCAAATTTTAAATTTCAAAACAAAAATTGAAAAAATATTTAAAATTTAGAATTTGAAATTTGAAATTATCCTTGTGCCCCCGGAAGGAATCGAACCTTCATCTAGAGATTAGAAGTCTCCTGTTCTATCCATTGAACTACAGGGACAGATTTTCTAAAACTAACAAGAAAATCGTTTATTGTCAATCGTTATTATCCTGTTTTTTTCTTTGTTTCCCGTGAAACGCTTTATAGACATCCCGTAACTGCTGATCCGTAATATGCGTATAGACTTGCGTTGTGGTAATTGAGGCATGCCCGAGCATCGCTTGAACCGACCTAATATCGGCGCCGTTCATCAATAAATCGGTAGCATAGCTATGGCGCATGGTATGCGGCGTTACCCGTTTCATAATTCCCGCCAGTCGCGCGTAGCGAGAAACTAAGCGTTCAATCGAACGCGGCGTAATCGGGAAGAGTAAGGGATTAGGATCATGACGCTCAGCTAAATATTTTTTAATCCAATGTCGTGAATTCTCAGACAAGAAAACCAATCGCAATTTTGATCCTTTACCGCGTACCGTAAATTCAGGTTTAGATAAATTTATATCTTCAACTTTTAATTTAGCGAGTTCTGAAACACGAAGTCCGGTTGAAAATAACGTTTCGAGTAACGATTTATCGCGCAGTTGCTGTAAAGGTTCTTTTGCATGTTCAAGCGGCATTTCTAAAATTCTTTCCAAATCCGATCCTTCTAAAAAATCAACCTGGCGCGGCGCTTGCTTTGACAGTTCTATTTTATCAGGACTCAAAGTCTTAACATCATTCTTATTTAAATATTTTAAAAAAGTACGTAGGGCAATCAAATGATAATTTTGCGTATTCTTTTTTATTGGATCATCACCGCGCGAAGGCAGACGATTTAAATGCAGACGGTATTGATGAACTAAAATTTTAGAAATGCCTTCAGGCTTAATGACATTTCGTTCACGGGCAAAATCCGCAAAGCGATGCAAGAAGAATCCGTAATTGCGCAGGGTTAAGCTAGCCAGGCCTCGTTCAACTTCCAGATACTCTAAAAAATCCGTAATTGAACGGTCTAATTGGTTTAATTTTTTAGGGCTTTTCTCATTCATCCTTAATATTGTACGACGTCTTGATTTTTTTATCAATTTGTTGTACACTAATCCTACTTATTATTAATGTACTGGCACTCGGTTTTACCCTCCAAAAGGTATTTCTTGGTCCAGCAAACGACTATGTTAGACAAAAAAGCCAAACAACGGCTCATCAACCGTTATAAAGTGCATGACACTGATACCGGTTCCCCGCAGGTGCAGATTGCTATTTTAAGTGAAGAGATCACTCAACTGACCGATCACTTGAAAATGCACAAGCACGATTACTCATCCCGCAGAGGGCTTTTGCGCAAAGTTGGCGAACGCCGCCGCTTGCTCAAATACTTGCAACGCGAAGATGAAAAAGCTTTCATGGAATTGGCAGCTAAGCTTAAGCTTAAGATTGCCAAGAAGATGATCGAAGAGGAAGAAGAGCGCAAAGCGCTTGAAGCCGAATTGATGACCGATGAAATGATTGAAGAAAGCAATGCAACAGAAAAAGACTCGTAATGAAAACGGAAAGCGGGCTTCGAGCTCGCTTTCTTTGGAATCTATGACAAAACACAAAGATCAACGTGTCGGCATTTTAGTTGATGCCGCTAACATGTATCACTCAGCGAAAAATTTATATAAACGCCATGTCAATTTCAAGGAAGTCTTGAAAGCGGCGGTGGCTGACCGCAAATTAGTGCGCGCAATCGCATATGTTATTCGCGGTGCTTCTAATGATGAAGAAGAAATGTTTTTTGAAGCGTTGTCTAATCAGGGTTTTGAAGTAGTCATTAAAGATTTACAAGTTTTCTCCGGTGGCGCTCGCAAAGCTGATTGGGATGTCGGCATTGCGATTGATGCCATTAAACTTTCAGAACATGTTGATACGATTGTCTTGGTTTCCGGCGACGGAGATTATATTCCTTTGGTTGAGTACCTACAGGCTGCCAAAGGCTGCCGAGTTGAAGCAATGGCGTTTCGTCAGACAACCTCTTCGAAATTAATCGAGAGCGTTGACGACTTTATTAGCTTGAGTGAAAGCCGGAAGTTTCTTATAGGGAGGTAAAGAATTTTCAATTTAAAATTTTCAAATAATTTTTAATTTTAAATTTTAGTTTATTTGAAAATTTGAGTTTGAAAATTAATAATTTATTAACGATCTGGCCGACAAACAGACAGAACTGTGGTTATCCATAGTCCTTTAGTTTGTTGGGCAGACACAAAAACATATGAAGAATGAACAAGTGTTTACCCGCGATTGGCTTGGCCGACCGCTTACTTTTAAGACAGGTCGTCTTGCTAAACAAGCCGATGCTGCCATTACAGTGCAATATGGCGAAACCGTAGTTCTCGCTACTGTTGTACAAGCTAAAACAGCCCGTGAAGGAATGGATTTTTTTCCTCTCATGGTTGAATTCGAAGAACGTTTGTATGCCGCTGGTATTATCAAAGGTTCTCGTTGGATAAAAAGAGAAGGACGTCCGACTGATGATGCGGTTTTAACCGGCCGTATGATTGACCGTTCGGTCCGTCCTTTGTTTGATCAAAAATCTCGTCGCGACGTACAAGTTGTGATTACTGTATTATCAGTTGATACTGAAAACGATTATGACATCGTTTCTCTTGTTGCTGCCTCAGCGGCTTTAGCTGCTTCCGGCGTTGATTGGAAAGGTCCGATTGGCGGAATCAGAGTTGGTCGCGTTAACGGACAATTTAATTTTAATCCGACCTACAAAGATCGTGTTGAAAGTGATCTTGATTTGATTGTTGCCGCCACTGCCGAGCGAGTTGTTATGATTGAAGCTGGCGCTCAGGAAGTTCCGGAAGACGTTATGCTTGATGCGATTTTAGAGGGACACAAGGCAATGCAACCGGCCATTGAATTGATTAATGAAATGACTACTGCTTTGAAAGTTGAAAAGCATGAGAGAGTTGAAAGAAAAGTAGAATTGAAAGTTGATGAAATTAAAGAATCAGCTCTGTCATTGGCTGGTGATTGGTTAAAAGAAAATGTAAAAAATATTTTGTTTGATAAAGTGTATTATACTAAAGGCGAACGCAAAGCTGCGGTCAGCGCCATTAAAGAAAAATTAGATGAATTTTTAGAAGGAAAAGAAATCGACGCTGCGTACCGTAAAGTTGCGATTTATCAATTGGTGGAATCTGCAGTTGAAGCGGAAGTGACGCGTGCGATTTTGGATGAAAAGAAACGCGTTGATGGCCGAGCTCTTGATGAAATTAGAAATTTAGAATCTGATACTTCGTTACTTCCTCGCAATCACGGCTCCAGTTTATTTAGTCGTGGAGAAACGCAAGTCATGGCGGTAGTAACTCTTGGTGCACCGGGTGATGAACAATCATTGGAAGGTTTGGAAGGTGAAAGCAAAAAGAGATTTATGCTTCATTATAACTTCGCTCCGTTTTCGGTCGGCGAAGCTAAACCTATGCGCGGACCGGGCCGTCGCGAAATCGGTCACGGATCATTAGCTGAAAAAGCCATCGTGTCTTTAATGCCTTCAAAAGAAGAATTTCCTTACACCGTTAGAGTTGTTGCCGAAACCTTATCTTCTAACGGTTCCTCATCAATGGCTTCAAGTTGTGCGGCATCACTCGCGTTATTTGATGCCGGCGTACCATTGAAAAAAGCAGTGGCCGGTGTGGCGATGGGACTTGCTTCAATCCCTGACATGAGTCGATGGGAAGTGTTGACTGACCTGCAAGATTTGGAAGATGGAGAAGGCGGTATGGACTTTAAGATTACGGGAACCGCTGACGGAATTACCGCGATTCAGTTAGACACAAAAACTATCGGTTTGGATAAAGCAATTATGGAAAAAGCTTTGAACGACGGGAAAAAAGCTCGTTTGAAAGTTTTGGAAGTTATGAATGAGGCGATTGATAAACCGCGGGCAGAACTTTCAAAGTATGCACCACGCATTACAACAGTTAAGATTGATCCGGAAAAAATTGGAGAAGTTATCGGTTCAGGCGGTAAAGTTATTAATGAAATTATTGATGCTTGCGGTGTTACAATTGATATTGATGACGACGGTTTGGTTATGGTCTGCGGAACAGAACCTGAAGGAGTGCAGAAAGCACTTGATTGGATTAATAATATTGTACGCGACTTTGTAGCCGGTGAAACATTCACGGGCAAGGTTGTTCGTATGCTCGACTTCGGTGCCTTTATCGAACTGGTTCCGGGCCGCGATGGTATGGTTCATGTCAGTGAAATGGCTCCCTACCGCGTTTCCAGTCCGTCTGACTTCTTTGCAATTGGTGATATAGTTACAGTAAAAATTAAAGAAATTGATGAAAAAGGACGCGTTAACTTAAGTATGAAAGGTCTTCCCGAAAACCAGCATTTGTGGGAAAATGAAAAGGGGAAGCAGTCCGGCGACTTTGTCGCTCGTCCGCCGCGACGTGACTTTAATGGTCCGCGTAAGCCTCGTTATTAAATATATGTTCGAAGAAAAAAGCTCAACACGCATTACACTGACAACTTCTAGTTTGGTCAGGATTTTAGTGGTGCTTCTCTGTGTTTACTTTGCGTATCTCATTCAAGATATTCTCGCCATCTTATTTGTAGCCGTTATTTTATCAAGCGCCATGGAACCTTCGATTGAATGGATGGAGAAGAAGAGTATTCCTCGCGTCTTGGGTATTTCTATAATTTACATTTTATTGTTGGGCATTATTGGCTTAACGGTATATTTGATTATTCCACCGATCATTGAACAGTTCACTCAATTGGCCGGAGATTTTCCAATGTATGTAAATCGTATTCAAGAAATGTTTTCGGGTTTACGCGATTACGGAGCCGCACACGGTTGGCTTGATAATATTCAATCGTCAATCGGTTCGGTAGGTTCGAATTTTCAGGCCGCAGCGGGCGGGATTCTTTCTACCGTTTATAATTTCTTTGGTGGTATCTTTTCTTTCCTTATTATTTTGGTACTTACTTTTTACATGGCTGTTGAGAAAAACGCCATCAAGAAGTTGGTTTGGTCTTTGACTCCGGAAGATAAGCAAAGTTATGTCATGGATGTGTTTAACCGCATGCAGAAGAAAATCGGTTTGTGGATGCGCGGTCAGTTGATTCTCTGTGTAGTAATTTTTGCCCTAACTTACATTGGATTATTAATTCTTGGTGTTAAGTACGCTTTAGTTATTGCTTTGATTGCCGGCTTTACAGAATTTATTCCTTATCTTGGTCCGATTATCGGTGCGGTACCGGCGGTCTTCCTTGCCTTTACTCAATCACCGACCTTAGCACTGTTTGTTGCAATTTTGTATTTAATCATTCAGCAGCTTGAAAATAATTTCCTGGTTCCGAAGATCATGGAGAAAACGGCTGGTCTTAACCCGATTGTCAGTATGGTGGTCTTAATGGTTGGTTTTTCCGTTGGAGGAGTGATGGGAGCATTGTTGTCGATTCCGGTCGCTACGGCGGCTACAGTCGTTGTTGAAGATATGCTTCATAGGAAGCAGGCTTCAGAAGGATTGGGAAAATAAGCCTAATATCAACCCCGCCCCTCTCGAGGGGCGGGGTTTTGTTTAAAAATAAGCTTCTTCCTATATATTGACAATATTTAAGTAAAATGCTATAATATTGTAAATAAAAGAACATTAAAATTTATATATAGAAAGGCTATACAATGGATAATAAACCCATGTCAGATATGGAGTATCTTCTTCTGAAGAATTTCATAACCTCACATAATAGTAAGGATATTTTTATCTTTGGAATAGTATTTGTAGTTTGTTTGTTTTTAGCGATAATCTTCATTATATTTGCTATTGTGATATCACAGCATAATACTCAGGATACTAACTCTCCTTTGTATCTTCTTATTGCTTCTGTAGTTATGTATTTTTGTTTCCGAGGCACAAAGCGTTATTGGAATGAATCAACTGAAACACTTAAAGCAGAAATAGCCGCGCTTGATGAAGTGCGAGAGCTGCGCTCAAAAAATCAATTTGCTTCTTTGAGTAAATACGAGGCAACGGCTCATTATTTTGAATCCAGCAGTGATTCAGAAGAAGATGAAGCTTCAGAAGAAAGCGAAACAACAAATTAATTATCTCAATTAAAGGAGAATAGAAATTGAAAGAACTATTTATCAGTATCTTCGCTATTTTCTTAATAGCGCAGTCAGTTACAGCTCAGGAAGAAACAGGCACGAATATGAGATTCGAAGTCAACAAGAATTCTCAGAAGTATTTTAAAGATGGCGATCACTACATTGTTCTCAGAGATGATAATATCAAAGGTTTTTTTGAGCCAATGGGTTTATATAACATGAAATCCGGGAAAATTGCCGGGCCAGCTTATGAAGAAACAACTTGGTACGAGGCTATATATAAATGGTATATAGGACTTTATATAGAATATAATTTTATTTATATTGTTCCGATAACAGGAGCCTGTCTCGCATCTTTAATTGTTTTAATATCATGTGCGGTGGGGATAGCTAACGAAATAACAAAAAAACCTAAATACAGAACTAAATAATTAAGAAAATAATAAAAGGCGTGGAAAAAAAATCCACGCCTTTATTCTATCTAATATAGTGTTGACAAAATGATGCCAATATCTTAGTATTGATTATTAATAGTTTTTTAAAAATAACATATAGAAAGGAACTGATATGATACCAGAACCCAGTTCATTTTGGACCGCAGTAATCATAATAGGTTCATTTGTAGTATTATTTATTATCATTCGTTTGTTGATCAGAAGAAAGAGCACGATTTCCTGTGAAAAATTGCAGGAGCCACTCGAAACGGAACAGCCGCCATCAAAGTTAATAAAAGATTCAAAATTCGTTCCCGCCCAGTTTTTCTCAGAAGGTTGTTATATCTTTATGTTTGTATGGGACTCTTTCAAATCATTATTGAGTACCGAAGAAATAAATGTACCGGCTTTTGAGATTGAAGAAACTGAAGTTATGCCACATTTCGGGCTTGAAGCAGATGATATATATCTATTCTCTTTACATGAAGCTCTATCGCTGACCAAGGATTTATTGGAGAGTTCTCATAATCGGGAAATATCGCCCATAGTATTGAATGAAGAATTCAGATACTATATTTTCTTCGGAGAAAACAAATATAATATGGCGAAAATCAAATTGGAATATAGTGATAATTGCCCGGGCTATGGTTGGACTCTTGAGAAAGAAACAAGCGCTGTCAGACGAAGTTCTGATTGCATCACATTTCGTAAGAAAGTTTCAGAAAAAATTGTTGAAGAAAAATCAATAACTTAAAAAACGAGGAGCCTAAAATGAGAAAAATAGTAGGATTTTGTTTTATTGTTTCTCTGGTCTTTCTATCTTTTAATTGCTCGTTTCATCAAGATCAAAAAAATGAGTTGCGTGAAAAGAAGAGAGCAGAAGCTGAAATATTTTTGAAAGATTTTACTGATCAGCATACCCTGCATACCATGCGACAAGCTAATGATCAAAAAAATGGATTGTATGCATATTTCGGGATCTTTGGTGGACAATTAAGTATTACCGAAGAAACTGAATATAATGTTGTTTTTTCCTGGAAGCATCCATGCAATGAATTGTACATATTTAGTTCAGTACCTCTTTCAAGAACCCGGGTAATGATTACAAATGATAGCCTTCCTTTAATTAAATTTAAGTTAAAGGTAAATGCCATCGATGAAATTATTGATCTGTGTGTAAATACAAGCAGGCCATTCGATCCAGGAATAGATTTAGTGTCAGTGGTAGATATGTTTAACGCTGATACTAAAGGTTTTATTCAAAAATATGTGGAGAGCTTAACCATAAGTTGTCGCTCAGAACAATGGCCCACCAATATCTCGATGCCAAACTAATTGAGCTATTTGTATAATATAAAACCCGCTGCTAAGTGGCGGGTTTTACATTTGCTTTATTGTTTCTGTAATGACTTTCTTTAGTTGTATTAGTTCTTCTTCACTGAACTTCATCAAGACAAATTTATCTCCGGGAATTTGCTTTCGGTTTTCAGTAGAAATCCCGAGGCGAAGACGTTTAAAGTTTTTGGTTTTAAGGGAATCGATAATCGATTGAACACCGTTATGTCCGGCACTCCCCGAGTTTAGAGAAACTTTATAGTCTCCTAAATTTAAATCAAGTTCATCGTGAATAACGCTTAAGACCTGAGTAAGATCAGAGTCTTTTTTTATACCAAAGATTCCGCTCGGCAACATCTTATAATAGCGCATAATCGCGGCGACGTTCTCGCCCGAACGATTCATAAAGTTTTGCGGCTTTATCAACATCAACCCATCGCCTTCGGCAATAAGAGATTTTGATTTTTTGTCTACTGACCAAGATAGATTATGCTGATCAGCCAAAAGATCTACGGCCATAAAGCCGGCGTTGTGACGTGTTATTTCGTATGCTTTGCCCGGATTACCCAGGCCGACGATTATTTTCATATATTGTTAGTATAGCATTAGTTCGCCCAAGACCTCACCCGGCCGCCTTCGGCGTCCACCCTCTCCATTTTTAATGGAGAGGGTTTCTAAAAAAACAAATAACCCTCGCCAGCAAGGCTGGAGAGGGTGGGATGGAGCGAAGCGACAGACCGGGAGAGGTCTTAACTATCATGTAGTCCGTGCACATCACGGCCTTTCTTTACCCACATTGAAATTGGAGTTCCTAAAAAGCCGAACTTGGCACGTAATTGATTTTCTAAAAAGCGAAGGTAAGAGTCGGCAATACTTTGGCGCGGTCCGATTTGTACCATAAAGCTCGGCGGATTGACACTCGCTTGTTTAAATTCATAGATGCGAGGATATTTAGTTCCTTTGCCTTTAGTTGGTTTATGTTTTCTAACAGCCATACGCAAAAGTCTGTCCGTCGCTGAATCCGGCAACATAATATATCGTTGCTCGGCAACGTTTAAAATCAAATCCAGCAGTTGATCAATACGAGCACGATTTTTAGCTGACAAGAATTGAATCGGTGCATAAGTTGCAAAAGGTAGCTCACCGTAAATATAATTGGTAAACTTTTTTGGATCCTTTGTTTCCGCTAAGTCCCATTTGTTAGCAACAAAGATGAGGCTCTTATGACGGCCGGTAATTTCTTCAATCAAACGAGCATCTTGTTTGGTTAGAGGCTCAGAAATATCCAAGACTAAAATCGCGACTTGGCATTTATTAATTGCCGCCAAACTTTTATCCATACTGAACTTTTCCAAGTTCTCTACTTTGTGTCCGTGCTTAGTAATACCGGCCGTATCAACAAATTCAATTTCCTTTCCTTTATACGTAAAGCGCGCATACTGCGGTTCGCGTGTTGTGTGAGGAAGTGGTGAAACAATAACGCGAGGAAAACCAAGTATGGCATTAATCAAACTTGATTTGCCGACGTTAGGTTTTCCAATAATTGCAACCTTAAGACGAGGGGCTTCTTCTTTATTAATTTCATCTTGTCGTTCAATTGGATCAATTTTAGTATAGATAAAATCAAGCATGTCTCCCGTGCCGGTTCCGGTTGCAGCAGACACCGCCGCAACATCACCTAAGCCGAGTTTCATAAATTCGATTGAAGCTGTGTTCGCTAAAGATTTTTTATCCGCTTTATTGGCTACCACTAAAATATTTTTCTTATTCGGGATTATACGTTTAACAATTTGCGCCATTGTTTTGTCCTGGGGCAATAAGCCGTCACGCGAATCAACGACAAATAAAATAAGGTCGGCTTTCTTGATATAATCGCGAGCCTGTTTTTGTACAAATTCATCAATTGTTTCGGCGTTAATTTTTTTTAAACGTAAAAAGTCGAAGTCCATAAATCCGCCGGTATCGACGAGATCGAAGCTTTGTCCGCGCCACACAACGCTTGCGAGGTTGGCATCGCGAGTAGTTCCCGGAATATCGGATACTAAAGCACCATGCCGCTCGGTTAAGCAGTTAAAAAGAGTTGATTTTCCGACATTGGTTCGTCCGAAAATCACGACGAGTGGAGCTTTTGGTATTTTCATTTAATTGTTATTTTCCGTACCGGATCCTGAGGTATCCGCGTCGGTTCCGAGAATAAGGATGAAGTCAGGCTGCACGCGTTTGCGTTCAGCGTTGCGTTCTTGTAATTCAGTTTTCAGCCAATCCGGCAGTGTTGGAGCTATATTGGCATCGGTCTTTTCTTTTAGTTCTTGCAGAGCGTCTCGCTTAGCGCCAAAACTTAAATCATAGATAACTGATTTTTCAAAATTATGACGGGTTGAATTGGCGATCTCAACAACATTAATTCCCTCGCGTTCCAAATCAAGAGCAACTCGACTACCCAATCCGTTGACCCAGGTGCCGTTAAAAATAGTTAGAGTAATGTCTTCTTTGCTTTGTGTCTTTGATTTGACTTTGTTATCTGACACTGTGCCAAAGATACCGTTAAATAAATATTGGATTTCTGAAAAATCTCCGCTGCGAGGGCTCAAGATATAGGCTCCGTTATAGCCGCGATCATCAACGAGTAAACCGGCAGCACTGTTATCAAGTACCCGGTTGATAATCGTTTCGGTTTCAATATTCTTTACAATTGACCAGAGTTTCAAAATTTCCCAAACCTTTAGGTTTGTTGAGATATTGCCGTGCAGGGTACTGATTAAAGACGATACTCGAGTTGGGTTTAAAAGAAAATTTGCGGAGATAATCTTTTCTTTAACAGCCGACAGTATTTTTTGTTGGCGTCTGGCGCGAGCAAAGTCAGATCCTTCGCCGCCAACACCGTGACGAGAACGAGCATATTTTAAAGCTAATGATCCGTCCATGTGTTGCCAGCCTTGATCTATGTGTAAATGCTCATAGCGGCTGTAATAATCAGTATTGTCTTCATTGCCCAGAATTGGATAGGCGTAGTCATCAAGCGTATTATCGACAAACACATCAACGCCGCCGATCTGATCTATTACTTTTTCAAAACCTGAAAAGTCGACGCGTACATAATAATCCATCGGAGCATTCAAGAGATCGCCAATAGCCTGAGAAGAAGCTAAACCACCGCTACCCGGATCGCTTTGTTCGGCATAGGCGGCGATACTATTAATTTTTCCAAAACCCGAACCTTCAATCGGTACAGCTAAGTCACGGGGAATCGAAAGCATCGACGCTTGCTTGGTTGAAGGTTTAACGCTTGCCGCAATAATCGTATCGGTTAACTGTCCGCCGTCATGGCCCTTGCCACCAATACCCAATAGGAGAATATTAATGCGATCATTTTCTTCTCCTTTAAGTTCTCGATCAGAACTTTCCGCCAAGTGTTTAACTTGTCCGATAATGGGAACACGATCAACCCATGAATCTTTAGAAGTCGGTGCAAAATAATTTTTTATAAAGAAAAAAATAAACATGAGCGCGAAAACTGCGAGTACAATTAAAAGCCAATGCATAAAACGACGTCGACGCTTTGGTGCGCCGCCGTGTTGTAGTGCTTCAAGATCTTGCAAGACGCGATTATTATCGTACATAAGTTATATTGGTGTATGTCCATTATACTGTATTGGACTGATTTAATAAATACAGCATAAAATCAGCAGAAAATCAAGTTTGCTTCGTTGACACAAGCTCCATTTTAGCGTATATTTAAGAGGTATTATTTATTATATATTCTTGAATTACCATGCAAATTTCATGGCTCGGACACTCCGCATTTCGCTTGCAAGGCAAATCCGGCGCAGATCAAGTTAGTATCATAACAGACCCTTTTCATCCTGAAAAAATCGGGCTGAAATTAGCTCGGCTTGAAGCTGATATTGTCAGCATCAGTCATGATCACGATGATCATAATAATATAGATGCCGTTAAAGGAGAACCGTTTGTAGTGCGCGGTGCCGGTGAGTATGAAACCAAGGGTGTATATATTGATGGTATTCATTCTTGGCATGATACGAGCAAAGGCGGCGAGCGTGGCAGTAATATTATTTACCGTTTTGAACTTGAAGATATATCAATTGCGCATCTTGGCGATTTAGGGCATGAACTCGATGACAAACAACTCGAACGTCTTGAAGGAACTGATATTTTATTTATTCCGGTGGGTGGTGTATATACGATTGATGCGCAAACTGCCGTAAAAGTTATTAATCAAATTGAACCGCGCATTATTATACCAATGCATTATCAAGTTCCGGGTTTGAAATTATCTAAACCTCTCGCTACCCTTGATCAATTTATTAAGGCGATTGCCATGAAGCCTCGCATCGAAGAAAAGTTTAAAATTATTAAAAAAGATTTGCCGCAAGATGACATGGAGTTAATTGTTTTGGAAATGTAGTATGCCACGCATTACAAAAAAAACTACTGCAAAAAAAAGTGTCAGCCCGAAGCGCCGCAGCCGCAAACCGGCTGTTTTAAAAACTGTCGCTTTATCCGGTGGACCCGTGGCGCACGGTCATGTTTCTGTTCCGCATCATCATCATGCTCAGAGTCAGACTGACGATAAAAATAAACGTTTGGTGATGTGGTTGGGAGTAAGTGTTGTCATGGCTGTCGTTGTCGGGATTTGGATTACAAATCTGAATCGTATCTTAGGAGCCGGTGAGATTTTTCCGCGAACAAATGAACAAGAAAAATTAGATTTCGCTTCAATTAAAAGTGAACTGAGTAATACTTTATCTGAGGTAAAAAATGATATGAAAAATCTTGAAATGCCGACAAGCGCCACTCCGACTGCAACTACTTCCCCTTCAGTTACTCCGACGGTAAATCCAGCGTTGCCGAACACCTTACCTAATTAAATTTTTTAGTATGGCCAAAGCTAAAGATAAAGAACCCAAAAAGGACGAAGAGGAAATTGTTAACGACAATAATCTCGGTACGGTTGAAGATCAGCCGATTATTGATGAAATGCGTCGTTCATATCTTGATTACGCGATGAGCGTAATTGTTTCGCGTGCTTTGCCTGATGTTCGTGATGGTTTGAAACCGGTTCATCGCCGTATTTTATATGCGATGTGGAATCTTGGGCTTCGTCCGGGAGCAAAGTTTAGAAAGTCGGCTACGGTTGTCGGTGAAGTGCTCGGTAAATACCATCCGCACGGCGATTCGGCTGTGTATGAATCCATGGTTCGTATGGTTCAGGATTTTTCAATGCGCTATCCTTTGGTTCGCGGTCAAGGTAACTTCGGTTCGATGGACGGGGATAACGCCGCTGCTATGCGTTATACCGAAGCAAAACTTGCACCGATCAGCGAAGAATTGTTGTCAGACATTGAAAAGAAAACTGTTAATTTTATTCCGAACTTCGACGGATCACAACAGGAACCGCGCGTCTTGCCGGCTCGTTTACCTAATTTGCTTTTGAATGGATCAATGGGAATTGCCGTCGGTATGGCGACCAATATTCCGCCGCATAACTTGCGCGAAGTATCGGCTGCCATTGTTCACTTAATAGACAATCCTGATTCTACGGTTGAAGATTTAACTCAATTTGTTAAAGGACCTGATTTTCCTACTGGCGGTGTTATTTATGACCGTTCAGAAATTAATCGTGCGTATGCGACAGGCAAAGGCGGCGTTGTTATGCGCGGTGTCGCAGAAGTTGTTGAAACAAAGTCGGGCGGTTTTTCGATTATTATTACTGAAATTCCATTTCAAGTTAACAAAGCAACCTTGGTTGAAAAAATCGCTGATTTGGTGCGTGAGAAAAAAATTGAAGGTATTAGAGACTTACGTGACGAATCCGATAAAGACGGCGTACGTGTTGTCATTGAATTAAAGAAAGATGCTTTCCCGAAAAAGATTTTAAATAGTTTGTATAAACAGACACAGCTTCAGGAAACCTTTCATATGAACATGCTTGCTTTGGTTGATGGTATTCAGCCAAAGATTCTTAACCTGAAATCATTTTTAGAAGAACACATCAAACATCGCGATGAGGTTATTCGTCGCCGCACTGAATTTGAATTGGAAAAAGCGCGCGACCGTGCGCATATTTTAGAAGGTTTGATGATTGCCTTGAACAATATTGATGCGGTAATCAAAACAATTAAAGCTTCAAAGGACAGAGAAGAAGCAAAGAATAATTTGATGAAGAAATTCAAGTTAAGCGACCGTCAAGCCTTCGCCATTGTTGAAATGAAACTTGGATCACTCGCTAACCTTGAACGTTTACATATTGAAAATGAATTAAAAGAAAAATTGGCGATTATCAAGGAGCTCGAAAGCATTTTGAAATCAAAAGCCAAGATTTTAGGAATCGTGAAAAAAGAGCTCATCGAGTTGACTGAAAAATTCGGTGATGAGCGCCGGACCGCGATTATTGAACATGGTATTAAAGAGTTCAGCGTTGAGGATTTGGTTCCTAACGAAGAAACCATGGTTGTTATGACTCGCGACGGTTATATTAAGCGTTTAACACCTGATACGTTTAAGGTTCAGGCTCGCGGCGGCAAAGGAGTTATCGGCCTGACGACTAAAGAGGAAGACATGGTTGAATTTATGTTCACCACCATGGCGCATAACGATATTCTATTCTTTACAACTCGAGGACGTGTTTTCCAACTCAAGGCTTATGAAATTCCGGCATCATCGAGAACCACTAAGGGCCAGGCGATTGTGAATTTCTTGCAGCTTCCTTCGGATGAAAAAGTTACTTCAGTATTACCTCTTGATAAGCTCACCAAATATGATTATCTCTTTTTCGCCACAGAGCGCGGCGTGGTTAAAAAAGTACCGCTTGATGAATTTTCAAAAGTTCGCCGTAGTGGTTTAATTGCAATTAAAATGCGTCCGGAAGATAAATTGATTTGGGCCAAGCCAAGCTCAGGTAAAGATGAAATTCAACTTATCACCGCCAAAGGACAAGCTATACGCTTTAAGGAAAGCGATGTTCGACCTATGGGAAGAAATGCGTCCGGAGTTATGGGTGTTCGTATTAAGAAAGGCGATTGTGTAGTTGGCATGGGAGTTGTTCCATCCGATAAAGAAAAAGTTAAAAAATATCAGGTACTATCCGTGATGGCCAACGGCTATGGTAAGCGCACAGCACTTTCTCATTATAAAGTTCAGGGTCGCGGTGGATCAGGTATTAAAACTGCCAAGGTGACTGATAAGACCGGACAGCTGACCAACGCCTTTGTTGTGAGCTCTGATGCTATGTCTGACAAAGATTTGATTATTATTTCCGCCAAAGGTCAGGTTATTCGTTTGCCTTTTAAATCAGTTAATGAATTAGGTAGGGACACTCAGGGTATTAGGTTGATGCGTTTTAAGGAAGATAAAGACAGTGTCGCCTGTGTGACCTGGGCTTAAGAGCATTGACCACTTTTTCCTACTATCGTATACTTATAGTAATTTGCTGTTTCTCTCTCAGCATCATAATTATTAATTCCTACGTGTATGGAACATGAAATGTCCGCTCCACACCACACGTCGTCTTCTAAGAAGTTAGATAATAAAAAAAATCTTCTTATCGGACTTGGCGCAGTGGTTGTTATATTGATCGTTGTTGCTTTTGCGAACTTCGGCGGTTCAATCTTTAAATCTGGAAAAAATCTTTCACCTGATGAAGCTAAAGCCAAGGCTGAAGAATTCATCAATAAGAATCTAGTGCAGGGTACGACTGCCTCTGTTAGCGAAGTGACTGACTATAGCGACATGATGTATAAACTGAGCGTCCTTGTCGGAACTAACACTATTGAGTCTTTCATCTCGAAAGATGGTACTTTGTTCTTCCCACAAGCGATGAATATCAATGATGTTAATAACGGTGTCGCCACAACTGACGGCACTGCAACTCCCGAGGCCTCAGCACCTGTCGTGCCTGCTGATTTGCCAAAGAATGATAAGCCAGTTGTTGAAATGTTTGTCATGAGCGAATGCCCATACGGTTTGCAAATGCAAAAAGGTATGTTGCCTGTTGTAAACGCCTTGAAAGACAAAATGGACTTCCAGTTGAAGTTTGTTAACTATGCTATGCACGGTAAGAAAGAAGTTGATGAGCAGCTTCGTCAGTACTGTGTTAACAAAGAAGAGAATTCAAAACTTATTTCTTACTTATCATGCTACTCAACGAGCGGCAATTCTAGCTCCTGCGGAACTGAAGCCGGACTCAATGAAAGCAAAATAAGTTCTTGTGTTTCGAAGGCTGATAAGGAATTCAAAATTACAGAAAGCTATAATGATAAGAACACGTGGACCGGCAGCTTCCCGAGCTTTGCTATTCACGACGCTGAAAATAAGAAATATGGTGTTCAGGGCTCCCCAACGTTGGTTATTAACGGTAAGTCCGTTGAATCAAACCGTGATAGTCAGAGTTTGTTGACGACTATCTGCGCCGCCTTTAATGAGGCACCTGAAGCTTGTAACGCCGCACTCGATGCTGCGACTCCGGCTCCGGGTTTTGGTTCAGGCGTAACGTCTAACACTAACGCTGCTGAGTGCGCACCAGCTACCTAAGAGTATAATTTCTTAAAAACACTCTCCATTTTGGAGAGTGTTTTTTTGTATTTTCTTTGTGTGTCATCCCAGCGAAAGCTGGGACCCAGGCCTTTCTCCTGTCAGAACCACTGACAGCCCTGAGGGCTCTGACTTCACTGACTATTAATAATATAATTATATGAATTATATAAATACTAATTATTATAAATCAGAAATAACTTCCAAGGTTATAAAGTGTGCCTATAATGTTCATGATGTTTTAGGAAATGGATTTCAAGAGTTAATCTACCAAAGAGCTTTAATGCGAGAGTTGATTAAAAATGGAATTATCTTTGAACGAGAAAAAGAAATGGATATCTGGTATTTAGGAGAAAAAATAGGTGAGCGAAGAGTAGATTTCTTAATAGATACAGATATTATGCTTGAATTAAAAGCAGTAACCAACTTAGAAGATGTACATGTTGCTCAACTCGTAAACTATATTGAAGCGTATAAAGTAAAAATTGGCTTGCTTATAAATTTTGGCTCAAAGAAATTACAAATGAGACGTTTCATCAAATAGTCAGTGCCCTCAGTCTTTTCAGGGCTGTCAGTGGTTCTGACAATGATGAGCGGTAGAATATTAGATTCCCCGCCTGCGCGGGGAATGACACAAACTCGGTTCAGACAATGGTTGAAAAGAAAAAAGACCGGAATTATTTCCGATCTTTTATTCTATATTTTTATTTAAGTACTATTGTTTGTTCTTTTATTTTGGGATAAAGAGTAAGCTGAACATTTTTTATGCCAGTATTTTCGGTCCCGTGCTCAATTATGTTCTGTGAACGTAAAAAATTTGAGAGTGGATATTGTTCAAGTTCTTTAGCTGATCCATTCTGTAGAATTTCAATATTTTTAAGAATAACAAATTGCCATAAAACATATCCTAGTAACTTATATGAAGCCTGCCTGTGATCTTTAATGGTTAGAGTTGTACCTGGAATAATATCATCAGGATGGACCATTAAATATTCATTCAGAAGAAATTCATCTGAGCATTCAACTAAAACTCTAATTTCTTTTAAATATGCTGAATTAAAATCCTGTACTTCTTTGAAGTTGAAGACTATTTGATTCATATCAACAATGCAATTTCTTGATTTACGTAAAATCCTTTTTTCAGTAATCACTGCTTGTCCGTTTTTCTTCTTAATAACAAAAATCATTGGGAACTCCATATTGATCGTCAGTGTAAACAGTGCAGACACTAGAAAAATCATAAATATCTCAAAGATATTTCCAATCGCTATTGCCTGCTCCATAGCCTGCCGGTCTTCTATTGTAAGATTTTTATTCATAAGAAACGGGCCCCAAGTGAAGTCAGCAATTAGTCCAATTGCTACAAAAAAAGTAAATATTTTGAATGATGAAAACTTTGCTTTCCGTGTTTCTAATCTGAAAACACCTTTATATAAGATAAAAGCAATTGTAAGGTAGGCAATTACTATTATTATTATATCTTTCGCCATGGCTCAATCCTTCCGTTAATTTAATTGTTAATGTATTTTAATTTCTGATAATATCATTTTCTTCTGATTTTGTCAATAATAGTCCTCCATTTAGTAATACTTGATTTTTCTCATAAGATATGATTAAATAACCAAGCAATAAAACTGAATACCGCCTTTAACAAATCTGTAGATAAGGCGGCTACAGAACCATCCTTCGCTCTGGCGAGTTTCGGATGGCTAAACGCTTCTTTTTTATTATATGACAGATAAAGTAACTAAATTACTCAGTGATTTCGCGACTCTTGTAAAAGATGACGCTTTTAAAATTCCGCAGGCTGGCGACACACTGTCCGGCGTTGTTCTATCTTCTTCTAAAGCCGAAGTCAGATTAGATATCGGCGGCAGATTAATCGGCGTTGTTCGCGGTCGTGAACTATATTTTGAAGGCGGTGAATACTCCGGCTTAAAACCGGGCGACGTTATTGAAGCTACGGTTGTTGATGTTGAAAACGAAAACGGTGAATTGGAACTTTCCTTCCGTTCAGCCGGCGAAGAAAAGACTTGGGTTAATTTGGAAGAAATGTATTCTAAGAAAACTCCGATCATGGTTCGCATCAATGCAGCTAACCGCGGCGGATTATTGGTCAGCTATGCGCAGATCCCGGCTTTCTTGCCGGTCTCGCAGCTTTCTCCGGAAAACTATCCGCGCGTTTCCGGTGGTGACAAAGCTAAAATTTTAGAAAAACTAAAATCATTGGTTGGTACTGAAACCGAAGTTAAAATTATTACTCTTGATCGTAAAGAAGGTAAATTGGTAGTCAGTGAAAAAGATGCTTGGCAGGAAAAACAGAAAGATGTTATTTCTCAGTTTAAAGTGGGCGATACGGTTGAAGGCAGAATCATCGCTGTAACCAGCTTCGGAATTTTTGTAAACTTCTCGGGCAACCTTGAGGGCTTGATTCACATTTCTGAATTGGCTTGGCAGCGTATTGATGATCCGACTGGCATTTACAAAGTTGGCGATATGATTTCCGCTCAAATTATTTCTATTGAAGGCGCGAAGATCTTCCTATCCGCCAAACGTTTGTTGGCTGATCCATGGGAAGGCGTAGAGAAGAAATATGTGGTTGGACAAAATGTTACCGGAACCATTCTTAAAGTTAATCCATTCGGTTTGTTTGTTGAGCTTGATGCCGATATTCACGGTTTGGCTCACGTCAGTCAGCTCGGTATTGAGAACGGTGAAAAGATTGATGATGTTTATCAACAAGGACAGCAGATGGAATTTTCCATTATCTCGCTCGACGCTAACGAACATCGTTTGGGTTTAGCGATTCCGGGAAAGGCTAAAGAAAGAAAACCAGCGAAAGGCAAGACTAAAACTAAACCCACCTCCGCCGAGTCAGTTGACTCGGCTACGGCGGGCGAGGAAGAGACAAAAGACGAAGCTAAATAAGAAAAATGCCTGCTATTACAGCAGGCATTTTTTTGCTATACTAATAGATATATTATTAATTAAACATATGGTCAACTTACTTGAATTGGCGCGTAAGAAACTCGCCGATATCCAGCGCGTTTTTATAATCAACGGCATTATTATGCTCGTTTTGGCGGTTTTGATCGTCTGGACTGAAGTGGTCTTGCAGTTATTGGTCGGCTTGATGGTGCTACTTATTGCGTATAGCCTCTTTTACGTGGCTTATAAGCTGCACGCCATTCGCAAATTGATTGATTAAGTTTTTATATTACAGAACCTAGAAAGGGCCGCGCTATGAAATCGTTGGTAAAAAATTTATTTATCTTTTTTGTCGCTTTCCTGCTTTTGGCAGCGGTTGTTTCGTTGTGGAGTGGAAAGAAAACAGAAATTGAATCAATTAATTTTAATCAGCTGGCTACAGAAGTTAAAAGCGGACAAGTCGCCTCAATTGATGTTAATAAGGATGAATTGGAAATTACTTTAAAAGAGGGTGATAAAAAACAGAAAGTCAGTAAGGAAAGCGGACAACCCGTCACTGAATTACTTGCGGCGCTTGGCGTCAACTCTGAACAACTCAGCGCCGTTTCAATTAATGTTAAAACTCCTTCTGCCACTGAAAATTGGATTGGTATTCTTTTGCCTTTCCTTTTGCCTTTACTGATTATTGGAGTATTTATTTATTTCATGTTGCGTTCGGCTCAAGGTGCTAATAATCGAGCTATGATGTTCGGTCAATCGCAAGCTCGTGAATCAAGCGCTGAAAATAGAAGTAAAGTAACATTTAAAGATGTGGCCGGCGTTAAAGAAGCTAAAGAAGAACTGACGGAAGTTGTTGATTTTTTACGTGAACCGCAAAAGTTTACAGCACTCGGTGCTAAAATTCCTCGTGGCGTATTATTGCTTGGCAGTCCGGGAACCGGTAAGACCTTATTGGCACGCGCCGTAGCCGGTGAAGCCAATGTTCCTTTCTATAGTATTTCCGGTTCTGAGTTTGTTGAAATGTTTGTTGGTGTTGGCGCTTCCCGCGTGCGAGATTTATTTAAGCGAGCTAAGAAAACTGCGCCTTGTATTATTTTTATTGATGAAATTGATGCGGTTGGTCGTAAACGCGGTTCAGGTATGGGCGGTTCACACGATGAACGTGAGCAAACCTTAAACCAAATATTAGTAGAGATGGATGGCTTTGAAACTAATACCGGTGTTATTGTGATGGCTGCCACCAACCGCCCTGACGTACTTGATGCGGCCTTAATGCGTCCCGGCCGTTTTGATCGCCAAGTTATTCTGGATGAGCCTGATATCGCAGATCGAGAAGCGATTTTACAAATTCATGCACGTCTTAAGCCAATGGCCAAGGATGTATCACTGAGAAGAATTGCTGAACGCACACCCGGTTTTTCCGGCGCTGATTTAGCTAACGTGTTAAATGAAGGTGCAATTTTAACAGCTCGTCATAATAAAAAAATTATTACCATGAATGAGTTGCTAGAAGCAATTGAAAAAGTAATGCTTGGTCCGGAAAGAAAATCTCGTATCTTAATGCCTAAAGAAAAAGAAGTAACGGCTTATCATGAAGCCGGACACGCGGTTGTGGCTCACTTTCTACCTAACGCCGATCCGGTTCATAAGATTTCTATCATTTCTCGCGGACGCGCCGGCGGTTATACTTTGAAAGTTCCGTCTGAAGATCGTCATCTGCAAACAAAATCCTATTTCCTTGATGAAATTGCGGTGTTGTTGGGCGGCTATCTAACCGAGCAGATTATTTTTGGAGAAGTGACCACGGGTGCGACTTCAGATTTGCGTCGTGCGACCGCCTTGGCTCGTCGTCTTGTTACTGATTTTGGTATGTCTGAAAAGCTTGGTCCTCGCACTTACGGAGAAAAAGAAGAAATGATATTCCTAGGTCGCGAAATTCACGAACAGCGTGATTACAGCGAAAAAATCGCCGAATCGATTGACGGCGAGATATCAGGATTTATTAAACACGGGATGGATAAGGCGGAAAAGATTATTAAAGATCAAAAGGAGCAGATTGAGAAAGTTGCCCAGCTTCTTCTAAAACAAGAGACTATTGAGAAGGAAGAGTTTGAGGAACTTATGGGTAACGTGTTATAATATAGGAGTTACTATTATTTCATGCCTATGACTCTTTATCGTTCTATTATCCGGCAATCATTTATTATTGCCTGGAGACATAAATATTTGTGGTTCTTCGGTTTGTTCGCGACTTTAATGGCGAGTAACTTTGAAATTGAGTTAATTAATCGCTTCACTAATCGCCAAGCCAATACCATTTATGATTGGCAGCGCTGGGCGGATACGGGTATTTTTAATCCGCAATCGTGGATACAACTCGGTGAAATGGCAAAAACTGACACCTGGTCGTTTGTTTCCTTGATGGTTGTATTGCTTGTGATTATAGCCTTTGTTATTGCTTTGATTTGGCTTTCGACGGTATCGCTGGGCGCCTTAGTCAGTAATGCCAATAAAGCTTTGGCAGAAAATGGTAAAACACTTTCAGTCGCTGAACGCAAGCATGATACTTCGGTCGGATTTAAGGAAGGACGTAAACGTTTTTGGCCAATTTTTGGAGTTAATATTATTGTCAGAGCCATTGTTTATATCTTAGCGGTTGTTACAATAGCTCCGGTGGCTATTAGTGACAATGTGAGTATTTCCATGTCATTGTTATACTTTATTATTTTTATCATCTTATTGGCTATTGCTTTGCTTCTTGCCTTTATTACTAAATTTGCCATCGCCTTTATTGTATTAAAAGGAGAATCAATGGGACAGTCGATCGTCTCTGCATGGAAATTATTTAAGAAGAATTGGTTGGTTAGTTTGGAAATGGCTTTAATACTGTTTGCCATGGCCATGGTAGTTAGTATTGCGTTGATCTTGGCAGTTTTGTTGGTTGCCATTCCGGTTGTTGCACTCTACTTTTTCAGCATCTTTGTCGGATCATTCGTGTTATTTGTTGTAACTCTGATTCTCGGAATATTAGCATCACTTTCTATTGTTATTATCGGAGGATCATTCCTTTCAGTTGTTCAAATAACAGCTTGGGTTTCCTTGTTTAATCAGTTAATGTCTAACAAAGCCCCGGCAAGCAAGCTTGAACGAGTATTTTCGAATGTAATGTAAACTCAAATAAAAAAAGTAGAGGTGGATTAAAACCCGCCTCTACTTTTTTTATATATACTTTTTTAATACTTTAAAATCTTTAATCAATGTCGGTTTGATTGAAGCGCCGTAGAGCGCCGCAGCCGGATGATAGAGGGGAATTAGAGTTACCCCTCCCCAAGAGGCTTTGACTTCAAATACTTGTCCGTGAATCCTTCCAATAGTTTGGAGCTGATCTTCTAGTCCAAGATGATTGAATATAAAGTTCATTGAAAAGCGTCCGAGTGTAGCAATAACTTTAGGTTTTATAATTTCAAGTTGCCTAACTAGAAACGGAGTATAGGCTTTTATTTCTTTCGCTGAGGGATCACGGTTCTCCGGTGGACGGTCAAGTAAGACACTCGTGATATAGACGTCCGTCCGTTCAAGTTTGATTGAAGCAAGTAGTTCATCAAGCACGCGCCCGGCAGCGCCGATGAAAGGACGACCGCTTATCGCTTCATTCAACCCTGGTGCCTCGCCGATAAAAACAATGCTTGCATCTAAGCTACCTTCTCCTATAACAGGAAAGTACTTATTTTTTACTCGATATCCGTAGAGCGGCAATCTTTTCCCGTTTTTAAGCTCCGCGTGGATTTGTTTGATAAGTTGTTGTTTGGTCATAACCTAATCATATATAAAATAGAGCATTTAGGCTATTATATCCATTTATATCCATAAGCTCTTGACAAGATATAAGCTATATGATATAATGTAATATTACATTAACAATTAAATATAAAGGAGAACACAAATGAGTTACAAAAAAATAAAGGTAGGCGTTAAGAGTCTATTGGAATTTTTTTCTGCAGTGGCTGCATCAAAAGAACTGGGCTTAGGTCTCGAGGTAGTTGGGATTACTTCAAAATCCAGCCAGAATAAACAACTAGTTGGAATTACCGAAACTACAGCTAGGGCCCTAGCAAGAGCCCAAACTGTTTTTAAAGAGTATCCGGAAAGCATTGCTATCGCCATTGAGAGCGGTATTCTAATGGCTGATTTAATACCCCGAGTAACAATTGACTTGGCGGTTATTGTTGTTTTAACAAAAAATCAAACTATTATTACATGTTCTCCCGGCATTCAATTTCCGGAAGAATATGTTATCAGAGCTGAAAAAACAGGTTTTCAAAAAACCACTATTGGTTCAATTATTGAGAATGAAGTAGATTGTTATTGGTATGCAGATGATCCTCACATAATTCTAACTGCAGACAAAATTTCTCGATCCAGTTTGCTCACGCAGGGAATTAAACTTGCATTAAAACAAATAAATAAAGAAGATTTGTAATGCCGCATAAAGGATCTAGACAGACATGAACTTTTAAACTAATTAGGCTAATAAAATTAATAAAGAGACAAAACAGTCTCTTTATTTTTTATTCGTAATAAAAATAGTTTTAAGATATAATGGGATATATGAACAAATCACTGTCAATAAACCAGCAAAAAGTGTTAGCTCTGTTTGATAGCAAAAGCAGGGTGACTGTCTTTGACGTAGTTAAGAGCTTAAAAATCCCTCGTCCGACTGCTAAACAAGTTCTAACTAAATTAGTTGAATTAGATATATTAGAACAAAAGGGAAGACAGCGCGGCTCATATTATACCTTTAAGCAAGAAAGCGAGATTTTAGACCCAAGCGGAAAACAAATTGTTGTTGTGTATAAAGGAATGCAATCGTTTCAAAATTTGTTTAACCGTTTGGGAAGGAAATTGAAGAAAGGAGATTATTATTGGTCCTTTGCTTTTAAAGACGAATATCATGATGACGTAGTATCTAAAATGTTAGTTGATTTTCATAAAGAGATTACTGACAAAGGCGTTGATGACAAGACTATTGCACATAGAAAAATAAAAAAAATTATCAGCCGTAATTTTAAAGACGTAAAAAAATTAAAGATAAAATATACGTCGATGGATATCCCAGTCGGTATGATTATTTTAGAAAAAGCTATTATTAATCTGGTTTGGGGAAAACAACCTTTGGCAATTTTAATAAGCGCTCCGGAAATATATAGACGCTATCAAGATTTCTTCAAATCAATCTGGAAACAAAGTAAATAAAAAGGGTCGAATATTATTCAACCCTTTAATTTTACAGTTTTACCGTTGTTTTAACGAAGCGGTCTCGGACTTATTTGATGACCACCGGCGCTGCCTGTATTAGCACCTGCGAATACTATCCTTGTTGCGCTTCTCTTCTTTTTAGAAGAGCGAAGTTGCCTTGAATTTTTTTGGCTACCACTAGCGCTGCCGGAATTAATATTCATGATTTACCTCCTTTCATTTTAAGAAAGATATAGTTGTCTCGGCTTGGTTTGCCGACCACTAGCGCTTCCCGAATTAAGATTTATGAATAGTATTTTGCTTAAAAAATTTTCCATGTTAACTCCTTTCTAAGAGTAGATTATTGATTACTTCTTTTTCTTTGTAGAGAAATCTTTCTCCAAAATTATCCCACCACTTGCTCGCTCCTTTTTTATAAAGATCTGCGTAGTTATCCGTTTTTTGTATTTCGGCAACAGTGTAAGCGGATAAATCTTCGTTGCCCCTTTGTTTTTTGAGTAGTTCGTCAAGCGTATATTTGACACAGTAGGGTAGCCGATAGTGACCATCTACATCAATAACAAAGGTTTCTGTGCTGCAGATGCTTATCGGAATATAAATAATGCGCATGCCTTCAATCAGAAAACTAATAGAACCCGTACTGACCTGTATCTCTTCTTTATTTGTAAAACCTGCTCTAAATGAATCATGGCCAGTGGTTTCTGCTAATTTTTTTATATCTTCATGTTTATATATTCTAAGGTATACCGGAATTCCAAATGACGCACCAAGGGCATGAGCTTTAATAAAACTTTTCCAAAAGCTTGACCATTCTTTCAGGCTCATTACTAAGTCATCTTCTCTGAAAGTAGGACTATTCGGTACGACATGAAATTCATCAATTAGTCCCGCACTCATCAAAGCAGCAGCTGCTTCATATACATTGGCATAGTTTATTGTAGTAGCAGTAAAAAGGGATGTGACTCTGCCGTTTGCATAAATATACTGTCGTGCGTTACACAATCCTTTAATAGCCGTAGCATACGCTTCTTGATTTCCTCTCTGCTTGTTATGAAATTCTTTTGTACCGTCAATCGAGATATCAATCCAATCAAAAAAGAATTTTTCCTCATGAAGTTTTTCCGCGACCTTAAGATAGGTACCATTATCTATGAGGCCAATGGAAATATCAGGCCTTACTCTTTTAATTTTTGCGAGTATTGGAACATGCCAATCTCTGAGAATCCTTCCCTCATGAATGACTGAAGCATTTTGCGGCAACTGGGTAGTAATAGTAATAATTATTGTTTTTAGGTCGCTGGCTTCAGAGATTTTTCGTGATGATTTTTCATCTAGGAAAATACAATGTTTACAGGAAAGATTGCAGGTTCGCTCCATAATTAAGGAGGATAAATTTGGCAGTTCTCCTTGTAATAATTTACGCATCTCTCGGGAATGCTCAGGTCCAATTTGTGTATTGCCCGTAATGAGCTTATACCAAAGATCTATTGATTCCATTTTAACTCCTCTTTATTTGTTAAGTTACGGTTATTAGCTTTATACAGTCATTTTATAGTTAGACGATAATTAGTCAAAAAAGATATATACAAAATATAAATTTAACCCTTTATTTATAGGGTACAAATGAATTATTAATAATTTTGTCATCATTATTGACAGAATAAGGAAATCTGTTACTATGAAAAATATGAATAATGCCAATGCACTACAAAATCTCGGATTATCAGAAAAAGAATCGTTAGTTTATATTTCCCTTTTAGAACTTGGGAAAGCTAATGTTACAGAAATTGCTCGACTTTCTAGACTGAAGCGTCCGACAATTTATGTCTTACTTGAGGAACTTCGTAAAAAAGAGCTTGTTCTTAAGATTCCTTATACAAAGAAAGCCATTTTTATTGCAAAAGATCCCGATGCTTTTTTCCGTGAATCTTTGACAAAAGCCAAGGAGGCTTACGATACACTTTCACAACTAAAGGCAATTCACCGCAAAGATAATAAAGTTTCCACAATGTATTTTGAGGGCGATGAGGGAATTAAAGAAGCTCTTTATTATCGCTATGAAGAACTAGAATATTCGGAAGTGGTCGGGTTTTTTGCCAAGGCAACGGCATTAAGTTCTAAATTTATAAGTCTCTCTCATCAGTGGCGTAACGACATGTATAACAAGGGAATTACCGTACGTGGCATTGCGCCAGAGCACGCCTCTTTACAAACTTTTCGAAAGACGGATGATTCTTTAGGCCAGATCTTCAAAACTATTTCACTTGATAGATACTCATCAGATGTTTCAATTGATGCAACTAATCTTTTTGTTCGTATAATGTTATTTGATATAAATCAAGCAGTGATTATCGAGAATCCGGATATTGTTAAAACTGTTAAACAGATATTTGAATTAAGTTGGAATAATTTAAAATAATGTAAAAAAATGTAGGCACGCATAATTATGCGTGCCTACATTTTATATTGGCTTATACCCGGATAACCACCGGCAGCAACATCGGCTTGCGCTTTGTTTGCTGGAAAAGGAATTGACCGATTTCCATACGAATCTTATTTTTTACATAATCATCTTCAGTTACGCCGGGTTGCGGCATCGGTCGTCCTTTAATAATGTTTTTAATTTTTAGTCTGGTCTTTTGAATCAGGTCTTGATTTTCTTTCATAAGAACAAAGCCGCGTGAAATAATATCAGGTGATCCGATAAGATCTCCGGTCTTTGAATCAATCGTCGCTATAACTACAACCATACCGTCTTCAGACATCATCTTGCGATCGCGGAGTACTACATCATTGGAAGAATCAGTTACACCCATACCGTCAACAAAGACGTAGTTGGCTGGAACCTTTTCTTTTGTAAGTCGAGCGCCGTGACGGTCAAATTCAATGACTTGTCCGTTATCAGGCACAAAGATCCGGTTTTGGTTAAAGCCGATGCCACGAGCCAATTTCTCGGCTTCTTTGAGCATATAGTGGTTGGCATATACCGGAATATAGAAGTCAGGACGAACCAATTTCAATAAATATGCGATATCATCCTTAGTGCCGTGTCCGGAAATATGAATATCCATTAAGCTGCCGTGAATAACATTATCGCATTGGCGATATAAGTTATCTTTTAAGCGCTGAATTGTTCGTTCATTTCCTGGAATAACCGAAGATGAAAAAATGATTGTATCATTTCTTTTAATTTTAAGATGGCGATGACTTCCGCCGGTAATACGAGCAAGCGCTGAATTTTCTTCGCCTTGCGCGCCGGGACAAATAATTACCACTTTGTTTTCAGACAAGTTATGCACCTGTTCAACTTTAATCAAAGTCTCTTTTTTGCATTTGATATATCCGAGCTCTTTGGCAATCTCAATATTAGTTTTCATACTGTAGCCATCGAGTGCTACGCGTTTGCCGAGCTTTTCCGCAATTTCAATAATCCAACCGACTCGTTCAATCTGAGAAGAAAAAGTTCCGATAATAACGCGTCCCGGAGCTTTGGCAATGAACTCAGTTAGATTTGCTTTTAGTTCTTCTGAGGTTGGGCTTGGTTTACTTGAAACAACGCCAAGGCTTTCGAGCATCAACGCTGTCGGACGAGGCAGTTTTGCCAAATGAGAATAATCAACCAATGGTTTACCGGTCTTATCGCGTTCCATAGTCCAGTCGCCCGGATGAATAACCGTACCGACCGGTGTTGTCAGAATAACCCCGACCGCATCCATGATAGAATGTTCGATCTGAAAGAAACTCAACTTAAAAGCACCGAGCGTTAATTTATCACTCAAGCTTTTTACTAAAATAGTCTTTAATTTCTTTGAGGTATTTACTTTATAATCTTCAACGCGATGCTTAACCATAGCGAGAGTTAAGTTACGTCCGATAATCGGCGGGTTGCCGAGTTTTTCAAGAAGAATCGGCGCGGCGCCAATATGATCTAAGTGACCATGTGAAAAAATAACGCCTCGTATATTTTTTTCTTTGCCCTTTAAGTATTCGATGTTCGGAATGATGTAATCAATGCCGAGCATATCTTCTTCGGGAAATTGCAGACCCATGTCCAAAATGACAATATCATTATTGTATTCATAGACGGTCATGTTGCGTCCGACTTCTTCGCAGCCTCCGATCGGGATGATGCGTAGTTTATTGTGTGTGTCGCTTGGTTTAGAAGCAACTGGGGCGGCTGTTCGCGGACGAGCAGCCTGTGGTTTGCCTTTCGGGCGCATATAGCGCTGCTGATTGGCGTTTTTGTACTTTGTAATCATAATTTATTTAATTTCAAATTATAAATTTTAAATTTTAAAAAAATTGAAAATTAAAATATTTGAAATTGTTTAGTAATTTGTAAATTGAAATTTGAAATTGTTCTTGTGCCGAAGGAGGGACTTGAACCCTCATGAAGTTGCCCCCACAGCGACCTGAACGCTGCGCGTCTACCAATTTCGCCACTTCGGCAAAGTCTTTAAGAACCCGGCGTATAACGACGCGAGGTTTTAAGATACCATTGTGCTGCCATTGAAAAACGTTCTGACGGATCGCTTATATTTGCAAGTTCAAAACCTTTAATTTTTTTGGATTGTGGATAAACGTACGCTTTCCAAAATAACGGAATTGCCGGAATGTCGTCTGCTGCAGCAGTTAAAAATTTGCCATAGCGTTCTACGGCAATATTTTCGTCGCTCGTTAATCGAGCATCAGTCATCCAAGCATCCGAGTCCTTGCTTCCCCATGAACTCAAGTTAGTGGTGCTACCGCTCTGCCACACGGCAAAAGGATCTCCGTCAGGCATTTCAATGCCGTACAACACAAGTTCAAATTGACGGTCACTAACTACTTTAGTTAATTCATCGGAATTTTTATACACGATTTCTGTTTTGACACCGAAATCATTCCATTGCTTTGTAATAGCTTCAGCAATATTTTTCTGAGCATCAGCAGCTGTTAAGCGGATAAGGAGCGGCTTGCTGTCCTTTTGCCACTCAGCACCTTGTTTTTGCCAACCCGAGCTTTCTAAGAGACGGGCTGCTGCTTCTGTATCTGTGGCAAATACGTCGCGGTTACCGGGAACAAAACTTGGTAATAATGTTTTGGTTGCCACGCCCCAACGACCGACGCTTTGGCTAACAATCGATGATTGATCAATTATTAACGAAAGCGCTTGTCGTATTTTTTTATCGCTTACTAAACCTTTGTCTTTAAGATTAAAGAACAATGCGGCCAAATTGGTACTTGCCGATTGATGATACTCAATGGAATTTTTAGCGACCAGGCTGTCGCTTGAATCGGCATTGATAAATGCCATAGCGCTCAGTTGCCCGTTATTTTCTGCGGCTACCATTTCTTCAACAGTCGGAAAGAATTTAAACACTAGTTCATCAAGGTAAGGGCGTTGTCCGTAATAATGTTCATTGCGCTCTAAAACATAGCTTCGAACTGTTCCTGTCTTGGCCTTAGTTAAAGATTTAAAACGATAGGGGCCAGAACCCATCGGTTTGATATTAAGTTCGGTTAAGGCGATTGTTTGCGGTGAAACGGCGGACCAAACATTTTCCGGTAGAATTCCAAAATCTAAAAGTCGGGGGAAGTTACGATAGGCTTCACGTAATGAGAACACAAGAGTTTGTTCATCAATTGTTTTAGCACTTACGCCGCTGAATTTTGAACGTAGTGGTGACTTATAGTCAGGGTTTTGTATTAAATTAAATGTATACACTACATCACCGGCCCTCAGTGTTTCTCCGCTGTGCCAACGAGCTTCCTTTAAGCTAATAGTATAAGTCTTGCCTTCATCACTGATTTTTATTTCATCGGCCAGGTCAGGAACAGCGCGGCCGGATGAATCTCGGGTAAAGAGACGAGAAAAAATAAGTCGATCTAAATCCGCGTCTGCATCATTCAATGAAGAATAGAGCGGATTGATATATTGCGGGTTGCCAACAATTCCTTCGGTATAACGTCCGCCGTCATCGGGGACGATTTCAATGTGCTTATTATAAAAAATCACGCTCATATATACTAATGCGCCGGCGCTTATCAACAAGACTGCGAAAACGATCAACCGTTCCATCGGTGAAAGAAACTTACCAAGATACTTGAGCTGCCTTGGTCCCGGAATACGGGATTTGGAAAGATGCAACACCAAGCTTTGATCAAGGTTTGGTTTGGTTGAAGTTTTTGTTCTCAAACGACGGAACATTCGCATACTAGACAGGTTTATGAGGCAATTAGAATTGTTTCGTGAATTGGTTCAATATTCATACAACGACCAGTTTCGGGATCAATTTCGAGTTTTACTCCGTTACATTGGGCTCTTCCGGTTTGAGCCAGTTCATGTCCAAGTTTCAGCTGAGTTATAAAACTTTGCACAATCGGTTGCGCTACAATGCCAATAACGCCGTCGGCGTCGCCGGTCATGCCAAGATCGCTGATATATCCGCTGCCGTTACTCGTAATCTGAGCATCGGCGGTTGGAACATGAGTATGAGTGCCCAGTAGGGCGCTGATTCTGCCGTCCAGGAAATGGCGTAAAGCAATTTTCTCGGCGGTAGTTTCAGCATGAATATCTATTATTATAGCAGAAAACTTTTTTCCTGTAAAGGATGCGAGTATTTTCTCAGCGCAATGGAAAGGTGATTCAAAATTGCGTGGCATGAAGGTTTGCCCGATAAGATTGATGAGCAGTATATCGCCTTTGGCGCTTGGAATAATAACAAAACCTTGGCCCGGAACATTAGGCGCGTAGTTAGCCGGACGCAGTATTGGGAAGCGACCGTTGAAGCACTCTTCAATTAAATTGATTTGATCAAAACAGTGATCACCGGTAGTGAGATAATCAATGCCTGAACTGAGCATTTCTTCGATAGTAAGAGGAGTTACTCCTTTGCCATGAGCGGCGTTTTCGCCGTTGGCAAAAACTAAGTCAGGCGAATATTTCTCTCGCAGCTGCGGAACGAGCCGCGCGACAGCAGCGCGGCCCAGTCGACCGACAATGTCGCCGAGAAATAATATTGTAAGATGTGATTCGGACATGTTTAGCGGGCGTATTCGATTACGCGGGTTTCGCGCAACAGATTAACTTTGATTTCACCCGGATATTTAAGTTCAGCTTCGATTTTTTTCGCAATGTCGCGAGCAAGATCATGAGCTTTGGCATCATTAATTTCTTTAGCATCAACAAAGACTCTGATTTCGCGTCCGGCTTGAATCGCATAGACTTTTTCAATGCCTGAAAATGAGGTAGCAATTTTTTCAAGTTCCTCAAGACGTTGCACGTATTGTTCAAAGCTATCGTGACGGGCGCCGGGGCGGGAAGAGGAGATAGCGTCAGCCACTTTTACAATAACTGTAATTAAATCCTTCGGACGATCTTCGTGGTGATTTTCAATCGGAGCGATAATTTCTTCACTCAGGCCGAATTTACGAGCAATCTGTCCGCCGATTTCCGGGTGTGAACCTTTTACTTCATGGTCAACGGCTTTTCCAATGTCATGGAGTAATCCGCCTTTTTTAGCGATGCTGACATTGGCACCCAACTGTTCGGCAAGAATGCCGCATAGGTGAGAAACTTCAACCGAGTGTTTCAAAGCGTTTTGTCCGTAGCTCGTGCGGTACTTCATGCGACCGATAATTTGCACAAGCTTAGGATCAAAGCCGGTAATACCTAATTCATACAAAGCTTCTTCTCCGGCTTTTCTAATATCAATGGCTAATTCTTTTTTAGCTTGTTCAACTGCGTCCTCAATCTTTGTTGGATGGATACGACCATCTTTCATAAGAACTTCCAAAGCTTTTTTAGCAACGTGACGTCTAATAGCAGAGAAACCGGAAACTGTAATGGCGTTCGGTGTGTCATCAACAATAATTTCAACGCCGGTTAGCTGTTCAATAGCTTTAATGTTACGACCTTCGCGTCCGATGATTCTGCCTTTCATTTCATCGCTTGGCAATTCAACGGTTGTGGTTGTCAGTTCGGCGATAAAGTTTGAAGAGATGCGTTGCATTGCACCGGAAACAAGTTCGCGGGCCTTTTCTTCGATTGCTTCGGAGCTCTCATCATCCATTTTCTTTAAACGAGAATCAAGAGCATCTTTGCTTTCGATTTGAGCGCGTTCCAAAAGTTTTTCAACTGCTTCTTCACGAGTTAAGTTAGCAACTTTTTCAAGAGCGGCGCTTTGTTCCTCGCGGATTTTTTTAATCCGTTCTTTAGCTTCTTCAATTTCTGAAATCTTGTCATACAAACCTTGTTGCTTGTCTTGGAGTTCAAGCAATTTTTGTGAAAAAGTATTTTCACGCTCTTCAAGTCTTTTTTGAACTTCGGCAACTTCGCGACGTTGCTTTTCAGCGTCTTGTTTTGCCTGATCAATAATTTTCAAGGCTTTATCTTGAGCTTCTAAGACAATTTGTTTTTCTTTGCTCTTTGTCTCAGTTAAAATTTTCTCAGCGTGCAGTTCAGCGCTATTTATTTGCGTTAAAGCACGTTGTTTTCTAAGCCACCAACCGCCAACAAAGGCGATAATGGCGATAATTGCATACAAAATATACGGCATATAGGTTGATGCCGTCGAACAAATGAGAAAAAACTTAGTTAGGCGAGCTCAGCTTAAATAAGCCGGCTGAGAGTCGGATCAATAAATGCCTTTAAAACTGACAAAACTAGTGATCTTTTGCTAACATTAGTCATAAAAAAAGAGTTTTTCCTCAATAGAGTCCGGACGGCTGAATTAGTGATAAATTAATGTATTGAAAGATATCTGTATGCTATCACGCAGTTTCGGGCTTGGCAAGTAGCCTAAAAACACCTTTATTATTGACTTTTATCTTTAAAAGTGGTATTTTAAATTATCTTTTTAATTTTGAAAAGTTCCCTGGCCTCGGGAAGGGGCAAAGATAATTCGGGCAAAAAGCCTGAGAAAAGGAGTACATTAACAATGTCTAAAGATAATTATTACACTCAGCACAAAAGTTTCACATTTAATCAGATAGCAAATCTCATCCATTTATTTGGTGGTTGCTTTCCCGAAGATACAATTGAAAAAATTTTGTGGAATAGGATGGATCATTCTGCAAAATTTGGTTCAGTGACACCGGGTCATGTTGAAGCATTTATCAATAAGATCGGTGGTGAAGAAATTTTTTGGAAAGTTTTGAATGACGAAATAAAACTTAATATGGATGACTCGTCTCTTAAGGCCATGATTGCTGCAAAAAAACTATTTGATAAGAATGGACGCAGAATTCCATACCCAGAACTTATGGGGAAAGTGTGTGATGCTAATCCTAAATATACTGTAGCTGCACCATCAGAAAGCTTTATTTTAAGAAATATTTCAAAGTTATTAAAAGAAATTCCAGGTGTATCATTGGTGATGTTTAAAGAAAAAATTGACGAATTGACTAAAAAATTAAAGGAAAATCCAGTGACAGCTAACTTACTTGCGGGAGCCTATTTTCCGATTATTATTCCGTCAATTCCGAGCGCAATCTTAAACTTAGGAAGAATCTCCGAAACTTATATACAAAAAGCAAAGATGTCTTTGAATAGTTATTTTGGTACTAATGTATTAATAGAGGATTTATTGGAATCAGTATCAGTCAGCGAGGTCAACACAAGAGTAGTTGCAATTAAGGACGGCAGTCGTTATGAAAAGCTGGTCAACAAACTGCTATCAAAACCAGTTTTCGCTTTGTATTTTCCTTGTGCTCTACAGGGTTTTTCACCCGAAGCCGCTCTCAACCAGATGGGCACTTTGCCGAGTAACATAATTCTCTCTGGATTAATTGATACATCAATGGCATATGCAATCTATCCAGAGCTTTTAGCTAAAGATCGTTACACAACTGGTCAATATTGTAGTTCATTTTTTTATGGTCCTTATGACTTAACTCTAAGCTTTCGCATGGTTGAACGTAACGAATTAAATTTTGCTACCACCCAAAGTAAAGAAGCTCTCAGCTTTTTTTCAAACGGGCTTATAGTTCTTGCAGAGTAGTAACTTTTTTATGAGGCTTTTTAACGAATAATCGTTATTAAGCCTCTTTTTTATTGAAAAATTGTTTACATGGCAATTTTAGAGTTACTAAGATATAATGCAGGTATGAAACAAAATCTTGCACAACAATTAGGACTTACGAGGCCGGTGGTGGTCTTTGACCTTGAAACCACCGGATTATCAGTTACAAAAGACAGAATTCTTCAAATTGCCTATCAAATTTCTTATCCTGACGGCAAGAATATTGAGGAATGCGTCATGATTAATCCGACCGTGCCTATTTCTAAAGAAGCTTCAGACGTACACGGTTTTACAGAAGCAGATGTCGTCAATGCTCCGACTTTTTTAGAAAAATCAAAGGAACTCTTTGCGCTTTTTAATAATGCCTATTATAGCGGCTTTAATATTTCCGGTTTTGATTTGCCGATGATTAGAGAAGAATTTAGACGTAGCGGCCTAGAATTTAAATATCTGCCTGATGATATTCTTGATGCGAAATTGATTTATCATTATATGGAACGTCGCGATTTAGCGAGTGCCTATAAGTTTTATTGCGCTAAAGAGCATACTGATGCTCATGACGCTTTGGGCGATGTTCTCGTAACAGCGGAAATTATAGAAGAACAGATCAAGCGTTACGGATTTGATGAAGTGAAACGAATTCACGAAGAAGTATGTCGCGATTATATTGATGCTGAGGGAAAATTCTATAGACAAGAAGGAGAAGTATTTTTTAACTTCTCAAAGTTTAAAGGCAGAAGCATTGCTTCAGTCGGACAAACTGACCCAACTTTTTTACGTTGGATTCTGCAGGCGGATTTTGCCGATGACACTAAAGATGTGGTGAGATCATTTATTAATGAACAGAAAAAGTTGTAATTAGTATGGACATTATTTCGCACGCTCTCTTAACCAATTTAGTTTTTAAAGATGCTCCGACCGAGCAGCGTTTATTAGCGACGGCGTTCGGCATATTGCCGGATTTAGTAAGTTTCGGCAGCATGTTTAATTCGGTTTTTTTGCGCAAGATTTTATTCTTTAAAAAACCGCCGATTACGCTTTTCCCTCCGTATGTGTTAAAACTGTATGCAGCCTGTCACAGCCTGGTAATTTGGTTGGCAGTATTTTTAATTATGTGGGCGGCGGGTTGGCATATGGTCGCGATTGCGTTTTGCGGTTGGGGTTTTCATATTTTACTGGATATCTTTACTCACAGCCGAAGATCATTCCCCACTAAAATTTTATGGCCTGTGTCAGAATTTCATTTTTCCGGAATTGGTTGGTCCAATAAATGGTTTATGGTCTTTAATTATCTTGTCATCATCTTCTTATATATAGTATTTTATTTTAACTAGTATGAATCGTCTGGTCGATCCGCAAACTATTGATCCGCGTTCAGAAGACGCGGCCGAAGCAACACTTCGTCCGCAAACTTTGAATGAATATATTGGACAAGAAAATGTCAAAGCCAATTTGTCTATTTTGATTGATGCGGCGGCAAAACGACAAGAAGCGGTAGATCACGTCCTGCTCTACGGCGCTCCCGGACTTGGTAAAACAACTCTGGCACACGTTATTGCGCGAGAGTTAGGCGCGAATCTGCGCATTACTTCCGGACCGGCTTTAGAAAAGCCGGGAGATTTAGCCGCGATTTTAAGCAATTTAAATCCGGGCGATATTTTATTTATTGATGAAATACATCGTTTGCCTCGTACGGTTGAAGAAGTATTGTATCCAGCCATGGAAGATTTTGGCCTTGATATTGTTATTGGCAAAGGACCGTCCGCCAAAATGTTGCGTATTGATTTACCGAGGTTTACAATTATAGGAGCGACGACTCGGGTAAGTTTATTGTCATCGCCTTTGCGCGATCGTTTCGGTGTAACGCATCATTTGGATTTTTATACGCTCGACGATCTTGAAAAAATTATTAGACGCAGTTCCGGTATTCTTAATATAGAAGCTGATGATCACTCAGTGCGAGCGATTGCCGAACGCGCGCGACGCACGCCCAGATTAGCCAACCGTTTACTGCGCCGGGTCAGAGATTATTCAGAAGTGAAGAGCGATGGAAAACTGACTCCCGAGTTATGCCAACTTGCTTTAGAACTGTTAGAAATTGATGAACACGGACTCGATCGTGTTGATAGAAAAATTTTAGAAATTATCATTGATAAGTTTAACGGAGGACCGGTCGGTATTTCGACAATAGCGGCGGCGAGCGGAGAAGATCTCGCAACCATCGAAGAAGTGTATGAACCGTATTTACTGCAAATGGGATTTTTAGATCGAACTAATCGTGGAAGATTGGCGACAGATCAAGCCTATAAACACCTTGGACGCACGCGCGTCATTTCATAATATGACTTTCACTCTCAATATTTTTCTCTATATATATTTTGCCTTCCTTCTGGTTTGGTTTATTTTGAGCATGGTTGGCTTCTATCATTTAATCCGTTTTGGCGGTCGTATGTTTGGAACATTTTTTGTTGGACTCATTTATTTAGTTGGAGTGCTTATGATCGGATCATTGTCATACGTATATATGTCGCCGATTGATTGGGACACGGAAATAGTTATTTTTGATAATATCACCGTATTTGATAATCTCGGTTCGACAAATAATTTGTTTAAATAAATTTATGCTTTCCGTGTATCGATTGGCCGGACCCCTGGCCGGAGAAAAAGTTATCAGCGTTATTCATCGCGATGCATTTATCGCTGTTAAGCGCGTAGTCTTCTTTGTTCTTTTATTGGCTCTGCCTATTATTGTTTTAATCATGATTAACATTCTTTTCCCGGTATTGTCTGAACAAGAGTGGATTTGGCCGGCCGTTGTTATTGCGGCGAGTGCGTATGTGTTTTTCATTTGGCTGTTATTTTTCTTTTCCTTGATCGATTATTTTTTGGACGTATGGATTATCACCGACCAGCGTATTATTGATATTCGTCAAAAAGGATTTTTTTCCCGTTCAATCTCCGAGGTGCGCTTAAATCGTATTCAAGATGTATCAAGCGAATCCGCCGGCTTTTTGCCGACAGTACTACATTTTGGCAATGTTATCGTGCAAACCGCTTCGGAAAATAGTAAGTTATTTTTTGAAGAAGTCGCCAATCCGGAGCATATCCGCGATATGTTGATGCGATTAACGCATGAGCGTAAAGACACTGAACAACATAGTGCATGAAACTAATTGATTATCATTATCATCTTCCGCCGGATCAGATTGCGCAATCGCCGGCAAAACCGCGCGATAGAGCGCGGCTTTTAGTTACGCGTAAAAATAAGAAAAATATTGAAGATAAGATATTTAGTGATTTAATTGAATATCTTCAACCCGGCGACCTTCTTGTTGTTAATAATTCCAAAGTAATTCCGGCTCGCCTCATTGGTAAAAAAAAATCTGGGGGAAGAATTGAGATATTATTATCACATCGTTTTGAAACTGAAAATGAAATTTGGGAAGCGATTGGCACAAGCTCGAAATTAAAAGTGGATGATGAGATTATTTTCAGTCCGTCCTTTAAGGCGGTCGTGATTCAAAAACAAGACGGCTTTATGAAGCTGCGTTTTAATTGTTCCGGCAAAACATTTTTTACGCGTTTGCAACGTTTTGGACAGATTCCGTTGCCGCCCTATATTAAATCAGAAGGTAAAAGAAAGGACGCTGAACATTATCAAACGGTGTACGCGGATAATAAAGAAAACGGGTCCGTCGCCGCGCCTACTGCAGGACTTCATTTTACGCCGCGTTTACTTTCGGAACTGAAAAAGAAAAAAATAAGGATTGCGTATATTACCTTGCATGTTGGACTTGGAACTTTTAGACCTATCAAAACTGCAAATATAAAAGACCATGTCATGCATCCGGAATGGATTGAAGTTGAGAGAAAAGTCTTTGATCAAATTGCTTTGACAAAAAAGAATAAGAATAAGGTTATTGCCGTTGGTACAACTTCAGTGCGCGCACTAGAGAGTGCGGTTCGACATAAGAATGCCAAGCGTCAAGGCTATAGCGGTTGGACTAATATTTTTATCTATCCGCCATTTAAATTTAAAATTGTTGACGGGCTAATCACAAACTTCCATTTGCCGCAATCAAGTTTACTACTCTTAGTCGCCGCTTTGATGGGCAGAGAGAAAATGTTTAAAGCCTATCATCATGCGATAAAAAATCAGTATCGCTTTTATAGTTACGGTGATGCGATGTTGATATTGTAGTAATATAAGATAAAATTTTAGGTCTTGAAGAGGTTAATAAACTTTGCTATATTAATAATCTAACCCTCTATTTATTAATTAATTTTGAGGGTTATGTCTAAAGAAGCAACAAATATGGAAATCATCGAAGTGCTTAACATTTTTTCTGAGAAAATGGATAAGCGGATGGATAAAATAGAAGAAAGAATCGATAAACTCGAGGATAAGTTAACAGTAATGATTAATGGTCTTAGGGTTGAAGTGGTTCAAAGACTGGATTATCACGAAGCATGGTTGAACAGAATTGATCAAAATGTGGTTTGGAAAAAAGATTTGAAAGTTTAGTAAGATATAAAAGAGTATTAAAAAAGGATTGTTACAAGTAACAATCCTTTTCGTTTTCTAAAGATTAAAATGCTTTTTCTATTGTTCCGGGATATCGTAAAATTTTTAGATATAATTCCCTTAGTTTTTTATTGTGAATTTGCACAAGAATATTTGTATTTAGAGCAGTATCAATATTGACTTGATCAGCAAAAATAAATATTTCTTCAAGTATCTCAAAGAATTCTTTAGTTAGCTGCGTTAATGGAGTTATGAAACGAATTGGTGTGAGCATGGCGTTTTTTCTGTTTGGCTTGATACTAATATTGATTTCCGCTTCAATCCTAAAAAGATCTTCGGTATAGTTGAGCCATATTTCATTATTTTGCTTGTCCAACTTATCCTCATAATATTTATCATATAACACATCTCCAAAAGCGCTTACGTGCGTACTCGCTCTGAATTGCCGTGTTATAGAAAGATTTGCTATGAAAAAATTTAATATTGATTCTCTAGCATTTGAAATATCTTTTTGTACTTTGGCTATTTGTTCCTGATTCCCCATTGGTATGTTATTTAATTTTGTAATGTACTTTTAATTGTTGATTTAATCATGAAAATTGATTATTGTCAATAGTATATGTATTCATAATAATGTTGACTTTTCTTCTAATTTAAGGTATTTTTAAATAAATTTATGAATATCTCAGAACTGGCGCGTGTTCTCAAAATCAATCCTAATGACCTCCGCGAACATTTGCCTCGCCTTGGTTTTGATATTGGAAAAAAGGCAATTAAGATTGATAACTTTACTGCCAATAAAATCATCCGTAACTGGAACGTCCTGTCCCGTCGTTTGCCTAAAGAAATAACTTCTCAAAAAGTTGAAGTCGTTATTAAGCCGGCCGTTGATAAAGTAACTATTCCTCAATTCATCAGCGTCAAGGATTTTGCCGGACTTTTGAAATTGCCTTTGAATAAATTATTAGGTGAATTAATGAAGAATAATATCTTCAGCTCGCTTAATGAAAAAATCGATTTTGAAACTGCGGCGATTATTGGTGCTGACCTTGGTGTTGCCGTAACACTCGGAGAAGAGACAAGTACGGAAACCAACGAAGATTCGGCACAAGATAAAATCAAGGCCTCTATTGAATCAAATGAAAAAGGTTCTGAATTAAGTAATCGTCCTCCGGTTATCGTTATCATGGGTCACGTCGATCACGGTAAAACAAAATTACTCGATACTATTCGTCATGCCAATGTTATTGCAACTGAAGCCGGCGGCATTACGCAGCACATCGGCGCCTATCAAATTGTTCACAACGAAAAAGCTCTAACTTTTATTGATACTCCCGGACACGAAGCTTTTACCGCTATGAGAAATCGCGGCGCCAAAGTTGCTGACGTTGCTATTCTTGTTGTTGCGGCTGATGACGGTGTTAAACCGCAAACTGTAGAAGCTTATCGTATTATTGAGGCGGCTAAATTACCGTTTATTGTTGCAATAAATAAAATTGATAAACCGGAAGCAAACTTAGAAAAAGTAAAACAAGAACTTTCAACACAATTAAATATCACTCCTGAAGATTGGGGCGGAAAAGCGATTTGCGTTCCCTTGTCTGCTAAAAGCGGTGAAGGTGTTGATACGTTGCTTGATATGATTTTACTTGTTACGGAAGTTGCGGCTGATACCTTAAAGGCGGATCCAAGTGTGCCTGCTATGGGAACAATTATTGAATCTCGTCTTGATAAAGGTGAAGGACCGATTGCTACAGTACTCGTCCAAAACGGAATTTTGCGCGTCGGTGATCCGATCAGTTTTAACGGCATTGCCTGCGGTCGTGTTCGCTCACTTAAAGATCACACCGGTTCGATTATCAACGAAGCCTTACCCGGCACTCCGACAAAATTAAACGGTTTGAAATTTGTACCTGAAGTTGGAGATGTCTTGGAAGTAAAAGAAGGTGAAAAAGTAAAACAGAAATCTCATTCCTTGAATGCTCCGACCATTAATGTCGTAACCAGTGACGAGAATGAAGAAAGCGGTCCGTCTATTACTTTGATTATTAAAAGTGATACGCTCGGTTCCGGTGAAGCGATTGAAAATTCCTTGTCTAAAATCGACAGTCAGGGCGTTAAAGTAAAAATTATTTCTAAAGGTTTGGGAAACATTAGCGAAGGAGATATTTTACGCGCTGAAACAAACCAAGCGATGATTTTAGGCTTTAACGTTAAATTAACGCCAAGCGCCGAGGAATTGGCACGCGATAAGAAAGTTACGGTATCAGTTCATCGCATTATTTATGATTTGATTAATGAAGTTAAATTAAAGATCCAGGATTTGGTTAAACCGGAAATTGAACGAGTTGATTTAGGTCGCTTAAAAGTATTGGCAATTTTTCGTACTGAAGCCAAGGTACAGATTCTTGGCGGTAAAGTGTTGGACGGTGAATTAAAAGCGGGAACAATGCTTGAAGCGAAACGCGGCGATGAAATAATTATTAGCGGAAAAATGGCGGGATTGCAAAGCGGAAAGCAAGATGTGCAGAGTGTAGAAGTTAATCAGGAATGCGGACTTCGTTTTGAAGGTAAACCCTTGATCGAAGTTGGTGATATCCTTTTGTGCTATGAAGAAAAAGAGATTATTAAGAAAGTAGGTTAGGGTTTAAAATCCTAAGCTATATTATATTTATATGCCTAGCGCACGACTTGATAAAGTAAACAGTGTATTGCATCACGAATTAGCTCAGGCTGTAAATCGTCATCTGGAAATGGATGGCGTTTTGGTAACTGTTACTGAAGTTGATTGCTCGCCTGATTTACGCGAAGCAAAAATTTGGTTTTCAGTCTTGCCTGATAAATTATTAGGTACGGTGTTAAAAAAATTGCGTCATATCTCTGGTCCCGTAGCGCACGAATTGCGCAAACGTCTGAAATTCAGACAGATGCCGACTTTCCATTGGGAATTTGACAGCCGGGAACTGCGCGCGGCTGAGTTAGAAGATGTCTTTCATGAACTTGCCAAAGAAGAATAATAATTTATCAGACTACGGACGCGTAGCGGAAACTTTGAAAAATAGCCAACGCGTTTTTGCAGTAACCCATATCAATCCCGACGGCGACGCCCTCGGGTCTCTTTGTTTTTTCCGCCTCTTGCTTCTGAAATTACATAAATCTTGCGTTGTTTATTGCGCCGGACCAATGCCGGCAAGTTTAGAATTTTTACCCGGCTTTAAAGATATTATTACCGACATACAAAAGGTAAATTTATCTTCTTTTGATTGTTTCGTTAGTCTTGATTGCGCGACGCCAAAGCGAACAGCTATAGAAAAAAATATTCAAGCACGAAATTCAAATCAACTATTTATTGAAATCGATCATCATCAAATTGTTCCAAGTCCGGCTGATATCATTTTACGTATTCCCGAAGCCGCTTCAACAACTGAAATTTTGGCCGAGCTGGCAAATGAAATGAATATTAGTGTCGACAAAGAAATGGCTCAAGCGTTATTAACCGGAATTGTAACGGATACTGCAAATTTTATTCATGCCAGTTCAAGCTCGGATACTATGGAGTCAGCCGCAAAACTTGTTGAGCAAGGAGCAAATTTATCACGAATTAATGATTTAACCACCCGAACTAAAACCTTACCGGATTTAAAGTTATGGGGGATTGCCTTATCTCGTTTAACAAGAAATGCTAAGTATGATTTAGTGTGGACAATACTAAGTTCAGAAGATTTGAAATTGAGTAAAGCGGGTGTAGAGAGCCTTGAGGGTATTGCGGGTTTCTTGGGAGGAATAGATGCTAAGGCAATCTTGGTTATATATGATATGGGAGACGGGACGATTCGCGGAAGTTTCAGAACAACTCGTCCGAATATAAACGTAGCTCGTTTGGCGCAATATTTAGGCGGTGGCGGTCATCGCCAAGCCTCAGGTTTTAGTCTGCCGGGCCGTTTAGTATCAAAAAACGGAGAGTGGATGGTTGTGTTATAATACAGATATGTCATCAGAAACAATACATCGTAGTTCCGAACCGTCCGTCTTAACGGTTTCGCCCGGAGCAAAAAAGATTTTTCAAGCAATTTATCGCTCTCAAAACGGCGCGTCTGCTTTGGCTGATGATACGACAGCTCGTCTGCAGGTTAGTGATGTCATTTCAAAGATGGCTTTTTATTATGAAAAGATTCGAAACGCCGTTCATTATCGCGAAGAGCATTTGTTGCGCAAGGATGCGATTGAAAGAATTTTAAAACGTCAGATCATTATTGAAAATCCGATTAAATTTAGTCGCATCGATGTTAGCGCCTCAGCTCGACATTTGCTTATTGAATTGATTCGCGCGGGGTACTTGCCGAATAATAGTTTGCCGGAAACCGTGGTTGATGAAGTATCTGCAATTATTGCTAAGTATCTTGAGTTGCGTAGATTCTTGCCCACTGCAGACGCAGGTAATCTCAAGTTTGTTATTGGTTTGGCCGCATCAGAAATAGAAGAATTGATTGGCCCGGACACTGTTTCGAAAACTATCATGTCGGTTATGTACAGCCTGCTTGAAAAACGTTTGGAGCTGCCGGTTTCTTTACCATATGAACAGGATTTACCGATTCAATTGTACTTATCGATTCACCGATCATTTTTGAAGTTTGATGATGACATGCTTTCGTTAATCTTGCTTCGTTACTTCAATGGTGATTGGGAAACAGCTAACAAAGAAACCGTTCAACGTATTGCAAAAAATGCTTCATCTCTGCGTCGTTTGATTGAAGCGCAATTACATCATCCGATTGCCGGTCGCCTTGATCGAGTCGTTTCTTCCTATACGGTTTTTTTCACAATTTTAAAAGATGTTATCAGTGAAGATCCGGAGCTCGTTTATGATGAATTTTTTGAAGATCCAAAAGCTTTTAGAAGCCGTATTAAAAAGGCTTGTATTAAGCGCTATGGCGTAGCGCGTACAAAACTATGGCGCTCTGCCTGGCGCAGTATCATTTATATATTGTTAACCAAGTCAGTTTTTGCAGCTTTGTTGGAAATTCCTGCGGCTCGATTGTTTGGCTCAGTAGTGAGCCCGATAGCTTTGGCTATTAATGTTTCGTTCCCGGCCTTGCTGTTATTTATGGCCGTGGCGATATCGCGTCTGCCTAATGACGAAAATACCAAGCGTATTATTGCCGGACTTGAAGAAATCGTTTTTAACGAAAAACGAAGGGACGATAAAATTCAAATCCGTAAGCCAATCGGTCGTCATCCGGTTATGAATGTAATTTTTGGTTTGGTGTATACCGTTACCTTCTTTATTTCTTTTGGTGCGGTTGTCTGGCTTTTGGAAATTATTAACTTCAGTTGGGTGAGTACGGTTATATTCTTATTCTTCTTAGCCTTTGTGAGCTTCTTTATTATACGTATTCGTCGCAATGCGAAGGAATGGATTGTTGTTGAAACACGAGACAGCTTTTCTAGATTTGTATTTGATTTTTTTTCTACTCCGGTCGTTGCGACAGGAAAATGGTTAACCGGAAAGTTTTCTCGAATTAATGTATTTGTTTTTGTTCTTGATTTTATTATTGAAGCACCGTTTAAAATTTTTGTTGATATCGCGGAAGAATGGACTAAGTATGTTAAAGAAAGAAAAGACCAGCTTTAAAAATTTAAAATTTAAAATTTAAAATTTATTATATGGTTTGGTTTGATATTGTTATCATCATAATACTTGCTGGCTTTGCCTGGTACGGATTTTTTTACGGTTTAATACGTGCGGTCGGTAACCTCATTGGCTTAATTGTGGGCGCATATATCGCAGCACACTATTATTTAGATGTGTACGCGTATCTTGATAAAATAATTCCGGGCAATGTTGGGATTGGAAAAATTGTTGTTTTTATTTTATGCTTCACTGTTGTCAGTCGTTTAGTGAGTTGGATTATCAGTTTGATTGAACGAGGCTTTGATTTAATATCAATTGTTCCGTTTTTAAAAAGTGCCAATCGCTTACTTGGCCTCGCCTTTGGTTTATTAGAAGGTATTTTCGCCCTGGGGGTTGCCGCCTATATTTTAACAAGACATTTGCCGGCCGCTCTGCCATTGGCTCGTTGGCTTGAAGATTCAATGCTGGCGCCTTGGCTGATTAAGGTTTCAAAACTCTTAGCTCCATTCTTGCCAGAAGTTTTTAATAGAATACAGAATCTTGTTTAATATGGCTTTATTCGATACTCACAGTCATGTAAATATGGCCGCCTTTGCCGTTGATGCCGATACGGTGATTAAGCGAGCATTAAATGAAGATACGTTCATTGTTATTCCTGGCACTGATTATAAATCTTCAAAGCGCGCGATTGATTTGGCTAATAAATACCAACGCGGTGTGTATGCTGCCGTCGGACTTCATCCTGAAGAATTGTTTGAACGTAGTGAAGAAGAAAACGGAATTGTGAAACAAATGCCGGCGGAAATTTTTTCATACGATATGTACGAGATGCTGACAAAATTTCCTAAAACGGTTGCGATTGGAGAAATTGGCTTGGATTATGCTTGGCGCGATCTTGATACGGATATTGAAGCACGAAAAAATGTGCAGAAAGAAGTGTTTTGGAAACAACTGGAGCTTTCGCGTCGCGTTAATCGTCCTGCGATTATTCATTGCCGCCAAGCACACGATGATATGTTGCCATTGCTCACTCGTTTTCGTAAAGAGTTTAAGGATTTGATGCCAAAGGATAGACCTTGGGGAGTGCTGCATTGTTTTTCGGGTGATGAAAATTTGGCTTGGCAATATTTTAATTTAGGACTGATTATTTCTTTTACCGGTTTGATTACTTTTAGTCAGCGTTGGGATGATTTAATTCGTAAAGTTCCTTTGGATAAATTAATGATTGAAACCGATACGCCTTTCATGACGCCGGAACCGCATCGTGGTAAAAGAAATGAACCGTTGTTAGTTCGACATGTTGCCGAACGTATGGCCGAGATTAGGGGAGTGAGTGTTGAAGAGATTGCCGAGCAGACAACAAGCAACGCCAAACGATTTTTCAAGATTTAGACCTCACCCGGTCTGCCGCAAAATAAAAAACGCAGAATTTTATTCTGCGTTTTATTATTCTTTTTGACTCTTTATCCTCGAATAGGTTGATTCCAACCAAGAAAGAAGCTTGTTTTAGGATATGTTGCTCGACAATATCCTTTTGTGTGTTCTCGATCTGATTCTTCTACAGATGAGTGAAATTTTTCAACAAGGAGCAAATAAATCTCATTTTCGAATGCTGGATCTTTAACTTTTTTCAATAAATTAATATTTTTTTCTGTATAATTCATTGCTCCTAAAAAATCATTATCTGATAAACAAATTATATTTTTTAAAAAAATTGAAAGTTGGAAGGGGCCTTTAAAGAGAACAAACCTAATAATATCAGCTGCTATCCATAATGGTAGTCCCCAGAATGCTATTTGATATTGGATATTTCCTGCATCCGGTGAATTTACAAATATATTTGTTACTAGAAGACCCGCTAACACAAGAAGCTTAAGGGGCATAATAATTGAATTCAGGTTTGTTTCTTTATTTTGTGCTTTTACCAATTTGCTTAAAATAGTTTGGAAAATTAATTTTTTCATAGCCTCGCCTCCTTGAGCGACTGTAACTATATTTTTTATAAATTTTAATGAACTTTTTTATTAAATTAATATCAAAATTTAACATATTATATTAATATTGTCAATATACATGAGCTAGAGTGAATAAAAAAAGACGGAACATTTTGTTCCGCCTTTTGCCTTGTCTTATCCAAGGCAGGCCGGTGATCTTCTTATCCAAAGTTATTACTAGTGATTTTTTTTACAATTTCTCTCAAAACGATACCCTCCTTTCAATTATTTAAGACATGTGCGATTCAGAAAATATATCATATTATAGTTATTATGTCAAGCCTTGTCAAAGCAAGCTATTTTTTGAAGATTTTCCCTTGACCAAGAGCCAATTTTACTATACAATCCGTTATGGGAGCCCATTGAACTTCTGTGGAAAACCAAGGACAATCCGGCCTTTTTTTTATTTTTCCTTGAATATGACAAAGAATCCATGGTGGCAAGAATCACTTTCAATTTTCAGCCGATTATCCGGTTGGGTATTATTGCCTTTGGTTCTCGGCACCTTGCTCGGACGTTGGCTTGATAGAAAGTTTGACAGCGATCCAAAGTGGTTTTTTATAGTTATAGGCGTTGCCTTTATACTCTCCATGATCGGTCTTGTCATTCAAGCCAAAAAGGAAATGAAAAAGTTCTCTAAATAGTTATGACCCAAATTAGTTCGGAAACACCAATTGAAGCACATGCTGAACCTCAGGCTGAAACACAGGCTGAAGCTAGTCATGAGCATACTCTGTATGCCGAACCGATTTTTAACATTGGCAATTTCCCTGTAACCAATTCTTTACTGACTTCAGGGCTTGCTTTAGTGATTATTGTTATTCTTGCCTTAGCTTTTCGATTGTCTTTAAAGCAAGTTCCCGGAAAGTTACAAAATATTTTTGAAATGGCAATTGAATATTTTTTGGGAATTTTCGATGCGGTAACCGGTTCTCGCGAGCGTTCAAAAAAATTCGCACCTTTTGTCTTGGCTTTTTTCTTTTTGATTCTGATAAACAACTGGCTGGGAATTATTCCGGGTGTTGGTTCGATCGGAGCTTATATGATTGAAGACGGTCACAAAGTTTTTGTTCCATTTTTGCGCGGCGGCACCGCCGACCTGAATACGACTTTGGCCCTGGCCTCTCTTGCGGTCGTAGCCTCGCACATTTTTGGAGTAGTAGCGGTTGGCGCTTGGACCTATTTAAATAAGTTCATTAATATCAAAGCGTTCCTTGAGATTCCGAAAAAAGTTATGAAAGATCCGTCGGTTCTACTTGTTAATCCGATCAAAGCTTTTGTCGGCATTGTTGAAATCATCGGTGAGGTCGCAAAAGTTGCGAGTTTATCTTTCCGTTTATTCGGTAACATTTTTGCCGGAGAAGTTTTGCTTGCTTCAATGTCAGCGATTATGGCCTTTGCCGTACCGATTCCATTCTTGTTCCTTGAAGTTATTGTCGGATTGATTCAAGCCCTTATTTTTGCTATATTGGTTTTGATTTATGTGTCCATCAGCACTGCGGCTGAAGAGCACTAGTTTAATTACTAATTTTATAATTTTTAATTTTTAAGAATTATAAAATTAAGAATTAAAAATTAATTAATATTAATAATATGGAGAATGTAATGTTAGCAAAAGCTATCGCTATCGGTCTCGGATCAATCGGTCCGGCTCTTGGTATTGGTTTTATCGGCGCCAAAGCTATGGAATCCATTGGTCGCAATCCGGAAGCTTCCGGAAAGATCTTGGTTCCGATGCTTTTAGCTTGCGCCTTCGCGGAAGCCGTCGCCATTTACGCATTGGTTATCGCTTTCAGCATCAAGTAGTTTTTTGATCACCTGCTTCGATTTCTTATTGAGGCAGATATTAAAAAATTAACCATTGTCATTTCGAGCGTAGCGAGAAATCGCTTTGAAGAGATTCCTCACCGCTGCGCGGTTCGGAATGACACAGTATTATGGAATCATTAATATCAACCTTTCATATAGATATCAAACTGCTCATCGCGCAGCTTGTTAACTTTGCTGTTGTTTTTTTGGTGCTTTATTTTTTGATTTTCAAGCCCTTATTTAAAACTACCGGTGATCGCAGCGCGGTCATTGAAAAAAGCTTGAAAGAGGCGCGCGAAATTGAGGAACGTTTGGCTAAAACCAAAGATGAACAAAAAGAGATGATTAAAGCGACTAAACAAGAAGCCGTGAAAATTATCGAAGAAGCCAATAAAAAAGCTGAAGCGCGCAAGAGCGAGATGGTGGAAAAAGCTAAAGAAGAAATCGGTGCTTTGATTAATCGCGAGAAAGCCCGAATGCAAACAGAAAAATCAATTACTCTCAAAGAAATTAGGGAAGAAGTCGCCGGCTTGATTGAATCCAGTTGGCAGAAGATATTGGGAGAAAAGATGAATAAGACACTTGATGAAAAAATCATCATGAAGAGTATTAAGGACAGTAAATAATATGAAAGCCACTGCTCGCTCATACGCCAAAGCATTATTTGAACTGACTGAAGATGTGCCAAAGGCGCAGGTAAAAGAAATTGTTGGTCGTTTTTTGCAAGACTTAAAAGATCAGCAAATGCTTTCAAAAATTGAAACGATATTGAGCGAATACGAAATTTTGAGTGATAAGGCTGAAGGAATTGTCAGGGCGACAATTATGAGCGTTCACAAAGTTTCAAAACCTGCATTGGATGATGCGAGCGCCTTACTTTTAAAACGAGTCAAAGGCGAAAGCGTTGTATGGACAGAGATTATTAACCCCGAGATTCTCGGAGGAATAAAAATTCAGTGCGGCGATCTTATTATTGATATGAGTTTAGCTAATCGCGTGAGCGACTTGTCTGCTCAAATAAAAAAATAATATATGACAAAAACTAAAGATTTTATTGTTGAACAGATTAAAGAGCGCATCGGCGATTTTACTGCTTCGGCGCGCGAAACGACAATCGGGCATGTCTTGAAAGTCGGTGACGGTATCGCGGTTGTTTCGGGATTGAATAATGTCCGTATGTCCGAAATGCTTGAGTTTAAAACTGATCAAGGACCGGTGGCCGGCGTAGCGTTGAACTTGGAAGAAGATATTGTCGGTACCGTTTTGCTTTCCGATTATCAAGCTGTTGTTGAAGGCGCGGAAGTAAGAGCTACCGGACGTATTCTCGATGTTCCGGTTGGACCTGAATTGACCGGACGCGTAGTCAATCCCCTAGGTGAAGCTTTGGACGGTAAAGGCGCAATTAACGCCGCCGCTCATTATCCTATTGAGAAAATTGCTCCGGGCGTTATTACTCGTCAATCAGTTAATACTCCATTGCAAACCGGTATTAAGGCGATCGACGCGATGATTCCGATTGGTCGCGGACAGCGAGAATTGATTATTGGAGATCGACAATTAGGAAAAACCGCTATTGCGATTGACGCGATTATCAATCAAAAGGGTACGGGTGTCTTGTGTATTTATGTTGCCATCGGTCAGAAAGAATCAAAAGTTGCGGGAATTCTTGCTAAGTTGGAAGAAGCCGGAGCTATGGAATACACGACAATAGTTTTGGCCGGAGCTTCAGCTCCTGCACCGCAATTATATTTTGCTCCGTACGCCGGTTGCGCTATGGCAGAATATTTTTTGGATCAAGGTAAAGACGTATTGATTGTCTATGATGATTTATCAAAACACGCCGTAGCATATCGTGAAATTGCGTTGTTACTGCGTCGTCCGCCGGGACGAGAAGCGTATCCGGGAGACGTTTTCTATTTGCATTCCCGTTTATTGGAACGCGCTTGTAAGTTGAATGAAGATTTTGGCGGCGGTTCAATTACTGCTTTGCCAATTATTGAAACTCAGGCCGGTGACGTATCCGCATATATTCCAACCAACGTTATTTCTATTACTGACGGACAGATTTATCTTGAACCTGATTTGTTCTATCAGGGAAATCGTCCGGCTATTAACGCCGGTTTGTCAGTTTCTCGTGTAGGATCTGCTGCGCAAATCAAGGCCATGAAAAAAGTTGCCGGTAAAATCCGTTTGGAAGCCGCGCAATATCGCGAATTGGCAGCTTTTGCTCAGTTCGGTTCTGATCTTGATGATGACACTAAAAATAAACTTGAACGAGGTAAGCGTTTATATGAAGTCTTTAAACAAGGTCAATATGGTCCGCTTACCGTTCCTGAACAGGTTTTGGTATTTTGGGCGTTACTTAACGGACATCTTGATAATGTTCCGGTTGATAAGATTCAGGAATTTGAAGCAGGTCTTCGTTCCTTTGCTAAAGCCAATGGCGCAAAGATTTTTGACACTGTAACGAGCAAAGGAGATTTGACTGAAGAACTTGAAAAAGATTTTGCCGCATTGGTGAACGAATTTAAGACCAGTGTTGATTATTTGATTTCAGAATAAGTTATGGCTAACACCAAGGATATACAACGTCGCATTAAGTCGATTGCAAATACAAAAAAAATTACCCGCGCCATGGAAATGGTAGCGGCGGCGAAAATGCGCAAAGCCGTAGAATCCGCCTTGGCGACTCGTTCTTATGCTAACTTGAGCTGGGAAACCTTATTGAATGTTACACGCGGCAGTACCAATGCGACTCATCCTTTACTTGAATCACGCAGCGAGATAAAGCGTCAGGCTGTTATTGTTGTGACTTCAAATCGCGGTCTCTGCGGAGGCTTTAATTCATCACTTGTTTCACTCGTGCGAGCTTCAATTGCTGCTTCTGACATAACGACTGAAATTATTTTAGTTGGAAAGAAAGGTGAAACTTTGGCTAATACTCATACTGTTGTCGCGCAGTTTCCGTATCCTGAAACTCGTCTTGAAGCCTCGGCAGTTCGTCCGATTATCGGTTATGCGATGGATGGATTCTTATCCGGAAACTATGATCGTGTGTATGTCGCTTATACTGATTTTGTAAATGCCGCCAAACAAATTGCCAGAATCCGCGAGCTTTTACCGATTAGTTCGAAAAGTAATGAAATCGGTTTGGGTGTTGTAGGATCAAATGAACAAATCGGTTCGAACGAAGAGTTGATTAAAGAAAAATCAGATAAGCACAGTCATCGCGACAAATATAAGTTTGAATATTTGTTTGAACCGGAACCGGAAAAAGTATTAGCGGCTGTAGTTCCTCGTTTGCTGGAGATTCAGATGTATCAGGCACTACTTGAAAGCATGGCCTCAGAACACAGCGCTCGTATGGCTGCCATGCATCAGGCAACCGAGGCTGCCTCGGATCTTGGAGTTGAGTTAACACTTTCATACAATAAAGCCCGTCAGTCGGCCATTACCGCGGAAATTGCGGAAATAACCGCCGGCGTCGCCGCCTTAGAATAATAAAATTTATGACAGCACAAAAACATCACGGAGTAGTTAAGCAAGTTATCGGTGTCGTCGTCGACGTTGAGTTTGATGGCGTGTTACCGAATTTGAATTCTGCTTTGACCGTTAAAAACGGTGAAGACACTTTAACTCTCGAAGTCGCTCAGCATATCGGTACCAGTACGGTACGCAGTGTTGCTATGGGAACGACTGACGGTATTAAACGAGGTGATCATGTTACTGATACGGGTGCTCCGATCAGCGCACCGGTTGGACCGGAAACCTTGGGTCGTATTTTTAACGTTTTAGGAGAAACAATTGACGGCGGCGCAGCGGTTGTCACAAAGAAAAAGTATCCGATTCATCGCCCAGCTCCGAAATTTATTGATCAATCAACCAAGGCTGAAATTCTTGAAACCGGTATTAAAGTTATTGACTTGATTTGTCCGATTTTGAAAGGTGGAAAAGTTGGTTTGTTCGGCGGCGCCGGTGTCGGTAAAACGGTTATCATCCAAGAGTTGATTAACAACATCGCCAAAGCTCACGGCGGAGTTTCTGTTTTTGCCGGTGTTGGTGAACGTACTCGTGAAGGAAACGATTTGTATCATGAAATGAAAGATGCGAAAGTATTAGATAAACTTGCCATGGTTTTCGGACAGATGAATGAACCGCCTGGAGCTCGTGCTCGCGTTGCGTTAACCGGTTTATGTATGGCTGAATATTTCCGTGATGAACAAAAGCAAGACGTGTTGTTTTTCGTAGATAACATTTTCCGCTTCACACAAGCCGGTGCTGAAGTATCAGCGTTGCTCGGACGTTTGCCATCAGCTGTAGGTTATCAACCGACCCTGGCGACAGAAATGGGAAAATTGCAGGAACGTATTACCTCAACCAATGACGGTTCAATTACTTCAATTCAAGCGGTATACGTACCGGCTGACGACTTGACTGACCCGGCTCCGGCAACAACTTTTGCTCACTTGGATTCAACTGTCGTATTATCACGCTCACTTACTGAACTTGGTATTTATCCGGCGGTTGATCCGCTTGATTCATCTTCAACTATTCTTGATCCTTCTTTGGTTGGTGAAGAACATTATCGTGTGGCTCGTAGCGTTCAGAAAATATTACAGCGCTACAAGGATTTGCAAGATATTATTGCCATTCTTGGTATGGAAGAATTGTCTATGGAAGATAAACTTACCGTATCACGCGCCAGAAAGATTCAGCGTTTCCTTTCTCAGCCTTTCTTCGTCGCAGAAACCTTTACCGGCCGTCCGGGTAAATATGTTAGCTTGGCTGATACAGTTCGCGGTTTTGCTGCTATCTTAGACGGTGAATATGATTCAAAGAATGAGAATGATTTTTATATGAAGGGCACTATTGACGAAGTAAATTAATTTAATTAGTATGTCCGAAGCAGCTCATTATTTTAAGTTTGAAGTAGTATCGCCGGAGCGAGTCGTTTTGAAAACAACGGCCCGTCAGGTTTCGATTCCGACAACTGAAGGTGAAATTACTATCTTACCGCTTCATGTCCCCTTGGTGTCACTATTGGCATCTGGAGTAATTGAAGTCGTACTTGAGAATGGCGAACGTGATATTATGGCTGTTTCTGGCGGCTTACTGGAGGTTTTAGCCGATAAGGTCGTAGTTTTGGCTGACTCTGCTGAACGTGCCGAAGAACTCGACGACACGGTGATTGCCGAGGCTCATAAGAGAGCAGAAACTTTGAAGGAACAAGCTCGTAATCAGGATGATGTTGAGTTTGCAAGACTCAGCGCTTTGATTGAGAGAGAAACCGCACGTTCACATGCGGTTAAACGCTGGAAAAATATACGTATCAATAATAAATAGTACTTTAAAACTAAATGAAAGAATATATTATGCATGAAAATAGCAACGAAGTAACGACTGAGCTTTGGCGTAAAAATCAGGAAACAGACATGGTTAAGCGTTTAAACTCTGGGCAGGATATGCCAAGTATCATCGATGCAAATTTTTCTAAAGAAAAGGATTATCAACCAAAGCGCATCGTATGTTGCGATGGACGACCACATCATGATGGAGATGATTTCTGTGTTGCTGGATCGGGAAAATTGATGACCTCAAATGATTTTAAGAAGATGTTAAGTCAGTATCCTTCCATTAAAGTAATTACTTGGCATGATGAGTGTGGTGCTATGGCTCTGGCTTTTAAAAAAGCTAAGACAGCAGGCAATTTGCCAGCTGGTATTAGATCGGCAGCTGAATATGCGGAATACTGGACGGAACAAATGGCTCGGGATTGCGGTTTGAAATGCGAACATATCTGGAAGGAAGATTTTGTTGCTCCTGATCATTTTGAACAGGGAATTATTATGGACGTAACCGGCAAGTTCCATCCGACTATGTTAAAGGATATGCCAAATATGTTTGTTTCTCACAGCGCCTCTTTTGCTAACAAGGAATATATTGTTGACGAAGCAAAGATATTAATTGGCATTGCTTTGAGCGAACATGGTTTGGGTGAGTTAATAACAGTTCAAAATCCTTTTTATGTACTTGTTGCTTGCGCAAATCAGGATGAAGTTGAATCCATGCGTGGTCTATTACAACCGGGACTCAGTGAATTCGGCGATAAAGTTCAAGTGAGAACCTTTATTGTTCCGAGCTAACATACGGGTTTGACTTATTATACGGATATGGTATTTTATACTATGTCCGTTTTTTATAGACAAAATCATGTCTAGGAGGCTAAACGGTTAATCACCCTCCTGAATAACTGTTTTTTCATGGGCTTTTAGTCCGACTCCTAGACATTATTTTGTATAGAAAAGACGGATTTGTTATACTGTAGGTACTAGTATGACAACAACCCAATGTCCCTTGTGCCATAGCGATGTAATCATCGCTGATGAGTGTGTAGAGAAAGATTTAGTAAGCTGCGTTAATTGCGGTGAAGATCTTGAAATCAGTTCTTTGTCGCCCTTAACGTTAACTGCAATTAGCGACGAAGAGCTTCCCGCTTAAATTGCTGCCCGCGATCTTTATAGTTTTTGAAAACGCCGAAGCTGGCGCAGGCCGGAGAAAGTAAGATAACATCTCCACGTTTTGCTTGCTGTCGGGCACGTTTCATCGCATCTTTCATGCTGCCGACTATGGCAGTTTTTTGTTTGGGAAAATTATATTTTTTCAAAGCCTGCAGTATTCTATCACTGCCTTTTCCTTTAAACAAAATAAGATATTTTGCTTGTTTAGAAATAAGCTTAGCAAGATTTGAAAAATTATTTCCTTTATCAGCGCCGCCTGCTAATAAAATAATATTTTGAGTAAATGAGTTTAGAGCCGTAATACTTGATTCAGGAATTGTTGCAAAGCTGTCATTATAATATGTAATTCCATTTTTTTCTCCAACCTTTTCAAGACGATGTTCAAGCCCCTTAAAGCTTTTTATTGCTTTCGCTATAACAATATCAGAAATATCTAATTCTTTAGCAACAAGTACGGCCGCCGCAATATTTTCTTTATTATGTTCTCCGGGTAATTGAGAGGCTAGTTGAGATTTTTTAAAATAAAGAATTTTAGCTTGCCCGCCGTAGCCTAGGCGGAGGCGGGACTTTAGTTTTTCATTTGCTATAAAAATATCGGCTTTGCTTTGTAGTTTTGCAATACGTAACTTTGATTGCCAATAGTCTGCTAAGTTAGGGTGATGATTCGGATTATTGGGATCGGCGGCTTTGAGATGTTCCGCACTAAAGTTTGTTAACACTGCAATATGAGGAGCATGCCTCATATCTTGCAATTGAAAACTTGAAAGTTCAAGCACAACCCAATCACTATTTTTAAGCTTATCAATAAAATCAAAAGGTGAAGCGCCGATATTGCCTGAGAGCCAAACTGGTTTTTGTGCACTTTTAATAATATGCGCAATAAGACTAGCGGTTGAGCCTTTGCCTTTTGTTCCAGTTACGCCAATAACTTTATTCGATAATGTGAGTTCGAGAAAAAGGTCGATGGCCGAACTTACAATGGTATTGTTTTTTTCAAGTTTTTTTCGAAGTTCAGAAGGGAAAAAAGCGCCAGGTGATTTATAGATGATGTCGTATTGTTTATAGAGATTGAAGTTCTGCTTAGCTGTATTATACTTTACTTCTGTATATTTTTTTAAATCAGGGAATTTTTTAATTAATGTTTTTTGGTCATGCGGATCAAGCACGGTTATAGGTAATTTTTTATCATGTTTTGTTATAAATTTAAGCAAGGCGTAGTTATCTAAACCAAGACCAAGCAAGGCTATTCTTTTGTTTTGAATATTTTTCATCATATTTTTTTCATGTTTTCCCAGTTATCACCGATTTTTGCGTCAACCTCAATCGGGACTTTTAATCTAAGTACTTCTTGCATAATCTTTTGTATTTCCGACCTTGCCTGCCTTAAGATTTTTTCTTCACCCTCAAAGATCAATTCATCGTGAACCTGCAGTAGCATAGATATTTTTCCGGTATATTTTTTTGCAAGCATTTTGTTAATTTCAATCATGGCCATTTTAATCATGTCAGCCGCCGTGCCTTGAATTGGCATATTAATCGCCATACGTTCCGCTGATTTTCGTATCATGGCGTTTGAGGCGTTGATTTCAGGTAAATATCGTTTACGTCCGAGCAGTGTTTCAACATAACCTTTTTTTCGTGCGTTAGTAAGCGTTGCATCAATATATTCCCTGACTTTTTTATAGGCGCTAAAATAGTTGGCAATAAATTCTTGAGCTTCCCCGTAGGGAATGTCAGCTGATTGAGAAAGGCCATGCGGACCTTGTCCGTATAAAATTCCAAAGTTAACCGCTTTTGCCGCACGACGCATATCTTTTGTTACGTCTTTAATTTCTACTTGGTTAATTGCTGCGGCGGTTGCCGTGTGAATATCTTCATGATTCTTAAACGCTTTAATCATTCCTGGATCTTCGGAAATATGTGCGGCGAGACGAAGCTCGATTTGTGAATAATCAAGGCTGAGCAGTGTTGCACCCTTTTTCGCGATAAAGCCTTGCCTGATTCTTCGTCCGAGCTCGGTGCGAATCGGAATATTTTGCAGGTTTGGATCAGTTGAAGAAAGTCTTCCGGTCGCAGCAATAGTTTGATTATAGGTCGTGTGTATGCGACCGGTAACAGGATTAATTAATTCGGGCAGAGTTTTAACGTAGGTGGAAGAAAGTTTGGTGAGTTCACGATACTGTAGAATCAGATCAATCACTGTATGTTTGCCTTTTAGCTTTAAGAGTTCATCGGCGCCGGTCGAGATACCCGTTTTTGTTTTAGCAAGTCCTGCGCTCGAGATTTTAAGATCGTTAAATAGAATTTCTTGCAATTGTTTTGGTGAGCTGATGTTAAAAGTTTTACCACACAGTTTCCAAACTGCATTTTCCGTTTTTTTAATATCCTGATCTAATTCTTTATCAAGACTTGAAAAGTACGGTTTATCCAAACTAATGCCGGTTAATTCCATATCAATTAAACACTCCATTAAAGACATTTCAATAGTGTTGAATAAGCTATCAAGATTTTGTTTTTTCAGCTCAGGTTTTAATTTATTATAGAGTTTAAAGGTGTAATCAGCGTCTTCGCAGGCATAACACCCCAGTCGATCGACGGGTACCGTATCGTACGTTAACTTGTCTTTGCCGCTGCCGAGTAAGTCCGTAGAACTGATTTTTTCAAATTTAAGCCATTCCATAGATAGCGCATCAAGGCTGTATTGGCGACTGCCGGAATTTAAAATATAGGCGGCAATCATTGTGTCAAAATCAATACCCTTGGTATCAATATCAAATTGTTTTAAAATTTTAACGTCGAATTTAATATTATGACCGATTTTTTTAATTTCTTTGTTTTCAAAAATTGCTTTAAGGTCAAGGAGCCAGGGGTGCATCTCTACTTTTTTTGTCTTGCTTTGGTAATTAAATAAAGTATTATTTTCGCTTTTAGTTCCATTAAACGAACTTTGTCTCACTGATAAAAAATATGCTTCGTCTTCTTTCCAGGATATACTAATGCCAAGCAGGTCAACGGTAAAAGGATCAAGTCCGCTTGTTTCAGTATCAAAAGCAAAAAACTTTTGCTTTTTGAATTCTTTTAAGAATGAATTAAAAGCTTTGTCATCAGTAATGACATTATAGCGATGATTTTTTTTATTTGTTTCGAATTTACCGACGTTTCTTTTCTCTCGTGCCTCTAAAGCTATTTTTTTATTAGCCCCTTCCATCTGCATTAAACGCGGAATCAAAGATCTGAATTCAAGTTCGGTAAAGAGTTTAATGACAGTATCGTGATCAAAATTTCCAAACACTAATTTCTTGGCATCAATATCAAAATCAATATCGCGGTGAATTGTTGCTAATTCATAGCTCATCAAAGCATTTTTTTCATTATCAGTTAATAGCTGTCTGATGCGGTCACTAATCTTTTTTGATTTGATATTTTTATATACATTTTTAACAGTTTTAAATTCCTGCAACAGTTCAACCGCGGTTTTTTCACCAATGCCTTTAACGCCGGGGATATTGTCACTTGGATCGCCTCGCAATGCTTTGTAGTCAATAACTTGATCAGCTTTAATACCGTATTTATCTTGCACTGATCTTTCATTATATAGAGTTCCATCGGCAAGAGTATAAATTTTTGTATTGTTATCAATTAACTGCATAACATCCATATCTCCTGTGGCAATAATTTTTTCAGCATCTTTAATTTTAGCGCTTAGTGTGCCAATAACGTCATCGGCTTCGCAGCCGGCAATTTCAAAAATCGGAATATTAAGTGCCGCGGCAACTTCTTTGACTCGAGGAATTTGCGCGTATAATTCATCCGGCGCCTTAACACGTGTTGCCTTGTAATCGCTATATTGTTCGTGCCTAAATGTTTTACCTTTTTTATCAAGCGCCAGGGCGATCATGTCCGGCTTAATTTCTTTAATAGCTTTGAGCAAGAATGAGCTGAAACCATACACCGCATTTACCACCTCTCCGCTATGAGTAGTCAGTGTTGTAGGTAGGGCGTGAAAGCTCCTATGGATAAGGGCATGGCCGTCGATAATAAGGAATTTTGGCTTCTTTTTAGGACTCATAGATATGCTTATTATAGCACAGGCTGCATTGGGTCAAGATAGCACAAAACCCCGCTATAAACGGGGTTTTGAGGCTGTAGAACTAGTTCTTCTTAGCAGCGGAGATAATCATGTAGATACCGCTCAAACCGACCAAAGTGTAAACGATGCGGGAGAGGGTGCTCATGTCGCCCAAGAGCATGGCAACGAGGTCATAATTGAAAATACCGACAAGTCCCCAGTTTAGGGCGCCGATTACAACCAAGATAAAGGCAATAGTGCCGAGAGGAGTCATTTTGTTCATATGTTTAAAATTTAAACGTCTAAAGACGTTTCACGGACAATGTTTCGACCTTTGGTTTGTTAAGGTACTCTAATACTATCTATAGTATACAATGTTTTTCAATAAAGAGCCAAGGTTAAAAAAGAAAAGTAGTAATTATTGACAAAGCTCAAATATTATGATATTTTGAAATATTGCAACTTAACAACCAAGGAGAAAAATTGGAAAAATTAAAACAAGCAATTGCATTAGTTGTTGATTTATTGGTAAAAAACGGACTTATTATTTCGGGACTTACTGTTAATGATGTCCTCGAAAAGAAAAATTTTTTATACCATAAGGTATATCGTATCGCCCGTGATTGTCCTATTGATCTTGGCGTACTCTGGATTTTATCAGGTTTGGGAACAAGCCGTATACCCGCACCAAGTTTAGCAGATTTAAAGCTTTGGATTGAATATAAAAAACTTGAGAATAAAAAGTGGGAAGAGCTGCCGGAAGACTTTACTCGGGCTGCTCTTAATTATGCAAAGAAGAATGGTTTATTAAAAGCCAAGCTCTGTAGAATTCTTAATATTGAATATACCCCTCCAAAGATTTATATCTATGAGTTCTTAGAAGAAATTCGTTGCGATCTTGAAAACAAGAAACTAATTAAATCAACACCGAAAGAGATTAGCAGGTATGACAATGGCAAGACTTACGCTAATATTGAAAGCTACGCTAACCGTAATGGCATAAGCTTGGCGTTTGTGTGGAGAGAACTTAAAGTTCCTTTGCATCTCAGATACAGAATCAACAGTAACAATCAGCTGGAAAGAAAACCGATTTATGAATCAGTTGAAGAGATTGCTCATGATATTATAAATCTTGGTCTGCATGGTAAGAGCCCGAGAGATGTCCAGGATTTGGACAGCAACAAGACCTGTAAAAATATTACAGTGTTTGCTAAAAAAAACAAAATTCCTTTAAGGGAGATTTGGGGAAAGGTTGGCATTAAATACCAAAAGCAGTAAAGAATAAGAAGTAAATCAAAAGGATCGGACAAAGTTCGATCCTTTTTTGCAATCAATGTGTGGACCCTACCGGGCTCGAACCGGTCACCCCCGCGTTGCAAACGCGGTGCTCTACCAAATGAGCTAAGGGCCCTTATTTATTCAGGATTAGAATACCTGAGTAGCGGCGAAAGAACAAACTGCAAAAATCCTCCGATTAAACCTGTCATCGTTAAGATACCGATAAAAAAGAAAAGAATGCCGATCAACTTATAGCCCAAGCGGGAACCACCGGAACTCCCAAGCTTATCTTCAAACCACTCGATTCTACCGAAAAATTCAAAGATTTTCTCTGATTTTATGGTAATCAGGGCTCCTCCAATAGACAGAATCAAACCAACAATGAAATTCATATAGCCAGTGTAGCGAAGTAATCAGAATTTTGCAATTATCTGATGTAGTTTAGGGGGTTATAGACGTGTCCATTAATAAGAACTTCAAAGTGAAGGTGGGGGCCGGTCGAACGCCCGGTTGATCCCATGGCGCCGATATACTGACCCTTGGTGACTTTATTTCCAACTCTGACATCAAAGGAAGAAAGGTGAGCGTAACGGGTTTGCTTGCCACCTCCATGATTAATAACAATTTGATTGCCGTAACCGCCGCGGTTATAACCGACCGTAACAACCGTTCCTGCATCAGCCGCATAAATAGGTGTACCGATACGATTAGCAATATCTAAACCAGTATGGCGAGAAGAGAAGTATTGTGTAATACGATAACCCGATGTTGGCCACACCATACGACCACCGGAAGGAATAAGAGCTGAGGGTTTATTGTTTTGGATGATGCCAATAATACCGCTGCTGGCTTGTCGCGCAGTTGTTCGTGACGGTGACGCAACAGCCAGGCGTGAACCGCCTGGAATAATAATTTTTGCACCGAGTCTCAATTGATTCGGATTTGCGAGATTGTTGGTTTTAAGAATATCGTCGCTGCTAACTCCGTATAACGCGGCAATTTGACTCAGGGTTTGACCGCGGGCGATTGTATGAGAAATTCCTGAGCTTGGTAAAATACTAAGTTCAATACCCGGTTTAATAAGACTCGTCGCCGTTAAATTATTTTCCCACAACACAGTATTAATACTGACACCGAAACGTTGCGCAATACTGCTAATTGTATCACCGGATTGAACTGTATAGATTACTGTTTCGCTACGTTCTGCCAAGGCTGGACCAGCCTCAACTTCAGGTTCTTCTTTAGTGAGAATACTTCCTTCAATCTGCATGACATCCTTGTCAGTGCCAAAGTGTCTTTCGAGTTTCGCAATTTCTAAATTAGGATAATCTTCAATCAGTTGTTCGTTTTCAATATCTCCCGAGACGACTAATCGAGAAAGTTTTGTACGGCCGACCAATTCATCGGAGGACGCGACACTTTGGTTACCGACTAAGTTACTGATACAAAGAATCAGGGCGAGAGCAGCGATAAAAATATGTATATTAAAACGACCGTTTACGAAATGAGAAACAGTTGAACCGCTCACCTTGTTTCCACCTTCAATTTTCTTTGCAGTCCTTACATAGAGGCGGTAGATAGGTACCAAAAATAGATCAAAACCTAATCGCGCAATCCAAGCCAAGGGCTTTATCAGCACTGTAACAAAAAAAGCGGCTATGAACCTCTTTATATGAATGATAAATTTTAGCAAAGATAACAGTAAATTAACGGTTATCTGCTTAAGTTTGGTACTAATATATATAGTCTAAAACTTAATCGAACCATCATATAATACCACAAAGCAACACTTGGGTCAATTAACAAAATAACAATTTAGTTTCGTGTTTTTTTCTTTTTTTCTGATTTGTCAGAGCCAAGCAAATCAACTACTTTGCGTACTCCGGCGACGATCAAGGTAAGGTACGATGTGCTCGCACTAATCTTTTCACGAATCATGGTAATAATTTCATCAACTGCATCTATTTTACTTTTTATCTGCTTAACTGCCTGATAAATTTGGCGAACTGACATAATCGCGTAGTATAAAAACCAAGCGAAAAAAGCCGTGAGCCATAGCGCGCACAAAGCTAAGGCTAGAAACAAAACGTCTTGGCTGTCTGAAATTAAATTCATATATTTATTTTGTTATTTGTTTAGATATGAGTCAATGGTTTCTCCGATGCGCGCTTCTTGAAAAATAATTACTCCTGAATGATCAGTGCCAATTCCGAGCTCATCAGCCGCACAAATCATGCCCTCGCTATCAACACCGCGAATGCTGGCTTGTTGGATAACCAATCCATTTGGCAATTGAGCACCGACCAAAGCAACCGGAACATATTGTCCGACTTCAATATTAGGAGCGCCGCAGACCAAACGAAGATGTCGTCCGACATCAACCGTTGCAAGTTGCAGGCGATCGGCATTGGGATGAGATTCGATTTGTAAAATTTTTCCGACAACAACATTAGGAAAACGCGTTTCAGCACTGGCTGATTTGGAACTAAACAATTTTTTTATAAAACTAAACATATTATTTTGATCTAATTTGTTCTGATTCAAGACTTAGTAAGAAAAATTCCAAGGCGGTTAACGCGACAATGAGTAAGCCAAGGCTCAAAGCGCTGAACAGACCGCGAGAGAATAAGAAAAGAACACCGCAGACTAAAATCGCTGATAAAAAACCTTGGCGGAAGGCGACGACAACAGAGCGCACAATCAGCTCATGTTTAAGAAATAAAAATCTGATGATAAAACCAATAATTGAACCGCTGCCGGTCACCGCGACTAAAAGGCTTAGGTACATCAATATCAATCCAAGCCAACTCGTAGCTTCCGGATTAACCGTCAGAAGCACGATTCCGAAGCCGAGCCAGGCAACGAGTGTCGCAATAATCATCAATGCTAAATAACTTCTTAATGTCATACCTGTATTATACACGTAAGCTTATATTTGAGTAAACTCGCATAACTTTTTATACGGACAGTTCTTGCACATAATCCCTGGTCGCGGAGTAAAATCAAAGCTCTTAATTTTATTGATCAATTCAAGCATTTTTTCTTTTACTTTTTCAAGTTCGCCCGGTTTGGCCGTAAAGGACACATATTCATTATCTTTCAAATAGTAAAAGCTTAATTTTGATACTTTCATGCCAAAGACTTCTTCTAAAGCAGCTTGATATAATAGCAGCTGCTGCTTTTGTTCAAAGCCAAAGGTTTTTGGCTTTTGTCCGGTTTTATAATCAATAATTTCAAAACTGCCGTCAGCTAAAAGATCAACTCGGTCGATTGTTCCCGACAAGGTTTCTTTACCAAGCGGTAGATTAAATTTCTTTTCAAGTAAGGCAATCTTTGGTTGTTCGTCCTTTAGGCCAGCCTGCAGAGATTCTAACATTTGTTTGCCGCGTACTTTATATTGATCAGCTTCAGTTCGACTGTTGTATCCGCTATCAATCCAATATTCTTGATACAAGGAAAGTAGACGTTTAATACTTAAGTCAGCTTCCTTCTTTACTCCGCCATCAAACAAACTTGGTTGTCGCCAGGCATCGCTTAGAAGTGGTAATAGAAACTGTCTTAAGCATGAATGGATAACACGACCAAAAGTAAAGTACGAAGTATCTTCTTCGGGCATTTTTAAAATATAGAGGAATTTATATTCCCAAGGGCAACGTTCAAAGGTTTTTAATTGTGAAAAAGAAAATTTTTCCGGTAAGACAAATTGCGTTGGTGCGGGAATAACGTCAATGTGTTCAAGATCGCGCTCTAATTCGCTTTTAACATCGGCGCGTGAGGCAATGGTTGAAAGATTTGCTTCCTCAACAAACTTCGATGGTTTTTTATCGCGTAGTCCGCCGTAATCGCGAGCGCCCGTACAATATAGGCCGAATTTTGCGCGCGTCATCGCAACATAAAATAATCGTCGTTCTTCTTCGGTGTGCGCATCTTTACCTTGACTCTTAACCACTCCAAGTTCTTCCGGAATCGGCAACTTGTCGCCGCGATTATCAGTTGGGAATTTTCGATCAACTAAGTTAACGATAAATACATGTTCAAATTCTTGACCCTTGGCCGCGTGTGCGGTCATAACTTTTACTGTATCAGCATCATCATAATTAAAACGCAGTCCGCCGGTTTCACCGGCTTCCATTTCCAAAGAAATCAAAGCAAGAAAATCTTTTAAGGTCCCGTTTTGGTCGGCGGCTTCAAAAGCTTTAATCTTTGCGTAAAATTGATTGAGATAAGAGAATGATTCTAAATCCGTATCTTGGTCTAGATGTTCTAAAATACAATCGCGAACAGCGTGCAAAAATACTTTTGAGGCTTTATCGGTTTTTGCTAATTCAGAATGTTTTTTAAGGGAATCAAGAAGTTGTTTAATATTTTTTCGTGCTTTGTCAGGCAAATCATTGATGAGATCAACGTGTTGCAGAGTTTCAAATAATGACCATAATTTTTTGCGCGCCCATTTATTGAGCAATAACAAACTCGCATGATCAATTCGAAAATGTGCTAAGTTCAGAGCGCGATACAGGGCGGCGGGTTCATGATAATCATCCAATAATTTAATATAAGCTAAAGCATCAAGAATTACCGGTTTATAATACAGGCCTTTAAGTGAGACAAAATGATTGGGGATTTGTTGGCGGGTCAGTTCTTTAACAAATTTATCAGCGGTGTCGTTGGCGCGTACTAAAATTGCCATCTGTGACCAGGGAACTTCTTTATCATGCAGCGTCTTAATCATGTCGGCGACAGTTTTTGTTTCTTCGAATTCCGTATCAAAAGCATAATAATGAGCAGCGCCTTTTTCCTTTATTTTTGAAACAAGTTTTTTATCAAGCTTTAGTTTTGTTTCAAGACGATTCGGGTTGTTATGCGAAATAAAAGTATAGGCATGATCTAGAATGACTTGTCCCGAGCGATAGTTTTCGGTAAGCACTACTTCGCGTGCTTTTGGATAGTCATCCTTAAACTGCATGATGTTTGAAAGAGAGGCTCCTCTAAATCGATAGATACTTTGGTCATCGTCGCCAACCGCCACTAAATTATTTTCCGGCGCCGCCAAGAGTTTAATGAGTTCATACTGAATTGTATTGGTGTCCTGAAACTCATCAACCATGATGTATTTAAATTGTTCTCGATATTTTTGTAAAATATTAGGACGCTCTGTAAATAGTTTTATTGTGTAACGGATTAAGTCGCCGAAATCTAGAAAGCCTTCGGCAAGCAAGAGGCGATTATATACATGATATCCATTGGCCAGTTCATTAATTCTTTGTGCATCCATACCGTCTGCCTCATCATCAGAACTTTTTATTTTTTCAGAGTTGGCTTTAAGATTTTCAGCAAGTTTAAGATAAGCTTCTGTGGTTATATTTTCATCTTTTAAGCGTGAGAAGTGATCAATGATTTCATGAATAAACTTTGTCGGATCGCCGAGCGGTTTATAATAATCAAATTTAAATTCATCAATATGTTTTCTGATGAACATCCACTGCTCGGTTTTATTTAAAACTTTAAAAGCTGTAGTTAAGCCGATATCAAGCGCGTGATCTCGTAAAATTCTCTCGCCAAAACCGTGGAAAGTATTGATCCACAAATTAACATAACCGTAAGGCAATAATTTATCTGCGCGTTCTTCAAGTTCTCCCGCGCCTTTTTCCGTAAAGGTTGTTACTAAGATTTGTTCGGGATGGACTTTTTTTTCAAGGATGAGGTAGGCGAGACGTTTAATCAAGACAGTCGTTTTACCGGTTCCGGCGCCGGCGACGATCAAGAGCGGGCCGGTGTCATGCGTGACCGCTTCTTTTTGGGCTTTATTTAAATCCTTAAGAAAATCAGCTGATTTTGGAGTAATTTTTGGCATATAATGCCTTTATCTTAGCATGACATGAGTAAAATAGAGTAGTATTGACAATTTATATAAATTATGATATAATACTAACAACTATTATTGAACGCTTCTTAAAAAAACCACAGGAGGTATCATAGCATGACGAAAGACATAGAATTTACTACCAGTAACAAAGAAAATAAAGTTAAGAACTTATTTCTTATTAAATTTTTAGAAATGAGGGCAAAAGGTCCTAGTTCTAACTTTATGCCCGTTCAGAGATTCTTATGGGCGTTGTTTTACATGATCTTGGCAATAGCGCCGGCCATGAAGCTCATATTAGGAGCACGAGTTCAGTGCAATCTCTGGACCACCGAGGAACTTATCCTGATCGCTGCTGTACTAGGATTCAGACTTTTAGCTTTGGCTGCAATCACTCTTATTAATTGTTTATATGATATGGAGTGGTTAACAGAAAAAGTTTATAAAAACTGGGTATTTGGACTAACGTTCGAAGGAACCCTATATGGTATTTTACTCTTTGGAAAAAAGAGATTTTTTAAAGACCATAAAATAGTGTTCGGACAATAACAAAAAAGTTCGTAGTTTCGCCCCTGATAGTAATACTGTCAGGGGTGTTTTTTTAGCATTGACAAATATTAAAAAAAGTGATTAAATCAAGGAAAATATTGTACCATAAAAATCAAACAAAAAATAAAATAAGGTGAATTATGAATTCAGCAAAATGTTTAATCCGTTTCTATGTATTGGCTGGTTATATTGTTTCCAGTGCATTCGTCGGATATATCGGAGCTTCATTTTATTATGTATTCTGGTTCGTAGCTGTTCTTGCAGGATTTTTTATGCACCGGATCTGGTTTACGACCGACTACCCAGTAGAGTTGCCCACAAAAAGTAGGTCTTTCTTTTGGCCTATTGCTCTTGGACTTTGTATAGGAGGACTAGTGGCGTCAGTGAATTCACCTGCATGGGGAATTTTCTCCAGTAAGATACTTACGGCCATGGTTCCTTCGTTCCTCTTATTATTCGGAGCAGGAGTAAGCTTTATTGTTCTAAAAATTTCCAGGATGGGAATAAAAAATTCATGTTTCGGAAAATGATTCATATTTTCATAAGTAAATCAAAAATTATTATAAATTAATCAAATTATAGGAGCTAAAAATTGGAAAAATATTTAGATTTATTGAGTACCAAGGTCCCGGAATGTTTTCATTCTAAAGAAGCTCACCGTATTGTACAGACGGCGCTACAATTAGCACGTCAAGAATACGGTGAAACAGAACTTGGCGGATATTTAGTTGTTGGCAGCAAAACGACCGGCGAATTTGCTTGTATGCCGGTGTATGAATCAGAAGAGGGCTGGAATCCTGAATATGCATATTATGGTTCAGAAAAAGCTATCAGGCTTCATATAAACGGCGATACGAGATCAATGACGACCAGGAATGAAAAGGCCAAACAATTTGGCGGCGGAATTCGCATGGGTGACTTAATCGTTGCTTTCTCAGCCGCTAAAGAAAAATGGGATGAAGCAATTTCGGTTGCGTATGCATCGTATTGTGAGGCGGTTAGTGCAGGGGTGAAAGATATTTACAAGCTTGCTCATAAAAAAATGATGGACTTTATGGGTACTGAATGCCAGAATAATATCTGCATTAGTCTGCTAGCAGACGCTTTGTACAAATAAAAGTAGTTTAATTTAAAATGTATAGGAGAAATAATGGATACAGACTATTCAAGTAAAAATATCACGGAATTAAAGGATTTAAAACGGCAGCTTAAAGTAACGAAAGGGTCGTACCTGGATGAGTCGTTAGGAAAAACCTCTTCTTCAACAAGGAGAATAGATAAAGAGATTAAAGAAATTGACTCAGAAATAGAAAATAAAAAGAAAAAAAATAGAAAAAAAACTGAGAAAAAAAGTAAATAAAAAAATTGTTTAAAGAGAACCCGGCGAAATAATTCGTCGGGTTTTTGCTATCTTTTTTATTGAGATTTCTTTGTTGACTTTTAGGCATTTTTATGATGAAATAGTGGAAATATCTAATATAGAACTTTAACAGGAGAATATTTTGAAAATACTTGAAAAGCATAAAAATAGCTTGATAGACGGTATTAATTATGCCGAAGTTTCGAGAATTATTAGCGTCGCATTGAATTTGTATTATTCAATAAGCGGAAAAAAATATGACGGCGGATATTTGGCCTTCGGAGATTTAAACAGCGGCTTCTTTAGTTGTGTTTCGATTAACAAAGTTGAAAAAAGACAACAGCGTTTGTTCTCTTTTCTTGCTTCTTCCGGTTTTAATGAGCTATTAAAAAAAGTTGAAAGAGAGGAAGGTTTAACTGTAAAACCATTTTATGAAGAGTGTCAGTATGCGATACAGATGGGAGAAATTGGTGCCTGCTTCTCAAGTGAAATGTCAACAGAAGCCAATACGGCTATTGCTATTTATTACCTCTCTTATTGCCAGGCAATGAGTCAAAATAGAAATTTTAATATTTCCAGCGAAAAAATCAGAGAAAAGATTCATGAACATATTATCGGATTTCAACAGGCTACAAATAAAAATAACGATTTTCTATTGCAATTAGAGGAAAGACTCAAATGAAAATAGATTATGAACACAGTTCTTTGGAGGATTTAAAAAAAACAAAAAGAAAGTTAAATAAGAAAATAGATAATTTTTTCCTAGAACTGAGCCCTAATCAATCAATAGTTAAGAGAAAAGCAATGAAGAAATTGATCCAAAATAAGATGAAAGAAGTTGAGCGTTTAAGTAAATATCTTAACAAGAAAAAGAAAGAACAATAAAATAAACTTAAGATAAAGAAAGCCCGACGGATAATCCGCCGGGCTTTTAACTACTTTAACAACTTTTCAAACTTTTGCTTATCCTTATAGGGTCCGATGACTGCAAGATTCAATCCCTTAGGATTAAATATTTTCTGCGCGACTTTCTGAATATCTTTCGGAGTGATCTTTGCAATCTCATGCAAGAAGTCTTCGGGGGTAATAAGCTTTATTTTTTTTGATTGCTGATGGTTGATAACCAATTGCTTGGCGTACCAGCCCGCAACATCGTCAGGGCTTTCAAGCTGCAATAGGATGCGGCCGGAAATAAATTGTTTGATTTTTAATAATTCTTCAGCAGAAATTAACTCAGTTGCAAGTAATTTATATTCGTGAACAATGATAGAAATTGCTTTTTCAATTTTATCAACGGGAACGCCGGCATTGGTGGTTAAATATCCGGTATCGCTGTAGCTCTCATTGCCTGATCTCACGTAATAGCAAAGTCCGTTACGTTCGCGCAACTGATGAAAAAGTCGAGAACTCATTGAACCACCGAGAATTGTCGTGATAACTTTTAAGGCAACTGATTCTTTGGCACCAAATTGAACTGTTCGTACGCCGAGCGAAAGATGAGCTTGATCAGTTTGTTTAAATTCTAATTTTACCGCTGGTTTAATTTGTTTTTCTTTAGTGACAATCTTTTTCTTGGCCTTGCCTTTAGTATAGGATTTAAAAGTAGAGGATAGTAACTTTTCAGAATTTGCTGGTAGCTTACCTGCTAAACACACAAATGTACTTTCTGTCTTATACTGACTTTTAAAATATTCTACAAAATCCTTATGATTAAACCCGAGAATATTTTTCTTTGTTCCGATTGTATCCCAACCAGCCGGAGTATCGCCGTAGAGTAATTCTTCAAACACATCTTCAATGCGCATGATCGGATTATCAAGATACATATTTACTTCTTCAACAATAACGCCCGACTCTCGTTTAATTTCTTCTTGATCAAATTTTGAATTAAGTAACATGTCTGCCAAAACATCGAGTGCCGGTTTGATTTGATTGGCAGCGGTTTTAATCCAATAGCCCGTATATTCTTTTGAAGTAAAAGCGTTATATTCGCCGCCTAATTTATCTAATTCAGAAGAAATGATCATGGCGTTCGGTCGTTTTTTGGTTCCTTTAAAAAACATGTGCTCCAAAAAATGTGACAGACCGCTTGTTTTTCTTGTTTCATGCTTTGAACCGGTTGCGACCATGACTAAAATAGCCGTTGTCTTTGCACCGGCCATTGGGATGGTTAAAAGATTAAGACCTGAGGAAGTAGTTTTTAGTTTATGCATAATTTTATAAGCTAGAATCTTTTTTAATAATATCTATAACTTTATTACCTAGATGACGCTCTCGTTTCATTTGGCCCGACACCTCATCTTTATATTTTCTCGTGTCGTAAGTATTGTAACCAATACGAGGAAAGAGGGAAACTGGAATTGTTAAATCAATTTTGTCTTTTTGTCCTAATGCTAAGTATACATTTCCTTCAACTTTCTTAAAGTCTGCAGTCGTTTCAATTTTATTACCCTGATCGTCAAGAAGATAACAGTCTTTTTCCCCATTTCTAATATAATCAAGTAGGGATTCAGTATATTGAATTTCGTTTTCTCCAAGTTGTTTAAGAAGTTCTGCGGGAGCATTTTCTAATACCCATTTATAATCAGGGACAAAAACTAAAATAGATTGAGGATCATATAATTTATCTTCAACTTTTTTATAACGCTGTGTTCTGCCGTCTTCTAAATATCGATATTCAGAACCCTTGGCGGTTCGTATTACTTCAATATTTTCTAAGGGGATATTCTCAAGTTTGGATTCCCTATGTATTTTTTCTTGTTCTATTTCTCTAGTAAAATTCATATAAGATTTAGTATACTGTTTTTCCTCTAAAAATCAAAACGCCGAAGAATAGAAGGAAACAAGCAATTATTGAGTTTACCAAGAAGACTCCATTCAAGCCGATTGCTTTATAACTAAAACCGATGAAGAGTGGTGCAATCGCATATGACGCATCTCTGACTGTTTCAAGAATTCCGAAAAATTCTCCGCGTTCTCCCGCCTCGTTAACTTTAACCGATAATACATCAAGTACGAGCCAGACGCCAAGCACGCCGACGGCGGCGATGAATATGGAGATTATTTTTCCAACCAGTGTTGAATTTGCGTAAAACGATAAGAAACATGCCACTACTAAAATGATAGAATAAAAAAATACTTTTCGTTCCCCGACTAGATCTATCAACTTACCAATCGGTTTTGAGAATATGATAGTTGGCAATGAAAAAGAAGCGACGATTAAAGCCGCATCCAGCAGCGATGTTTCGTATACGCCAACTAGCGGTTGAGAAAACCAGACACTTTCCCAGAAAAAGGCGACGAAAAAACCGAGCAATAAGAGAAAGCCGGATTTGAGCCCAAGTTTGCGCAGAATTCGTAGGCTGCTTATATATGAAATACCCGAAAAGCGGTCAGTTGTATGTTTGATTTTTACCCCCTTTTTCATCCGAGAGAACATGATGCCGCAGAGAAGCGCCACGATACAGAAAATCAAGAAAGGAAAACGGGTATCGATTTGTGTCGCGATTAGGACGGTAATTATAGGAGCAATTGCTTCACCGATTGAAGTTATGGTAAAAAAATTTGCAAAAGTCCGCCCACGATTGGTTTTTTCTGCCATGTCGCCGATATAGGCCATGAGCGGTGCCCAATTCAAGCCGTAAGCAAGGCCCATCAAAGCAGTCGAGACCGCGAACCATAGGAGTGATGAAGATATATAGAGAAGAAACATTGAAAGTGCGACCAAAAGCATTGAGTAAGTAATGAGCTTTTCTCGTCCAATCCGGTCGGATAACTTACCGGCGGGCATATCAAGTATTAAGGAAATAATTGAAGATAGAGCAAAAAGAAGGCCGGCAACTTCAATACTGATGCCGGCATCCGAATATCTAACAGCAATAAAAAATTCTTCGGCTGCCCAGATAATGCTAAAGAAAAAAATCGGAAAAATGTAGTGAAGTGTGCGAGGTTTGAACATTTTAGATGCGTGCTAAAAAGTGGTTGTGCAGATCGCTTATTTTAACTCGTTCTTGTTCCATTGTGTCGCGATCGCGTACCGTAACATCGCCGTTTTCCAACGTATCAAAATCAATAGTAATGCAAAAAGGTGTGCCAATTTCATCCTGGCGGCGGTAACGCTTGCCAACATTGCCGTTATCATCAAATATACAGGCCCAGTCTTTTTTAAGGCTATGATAAATTTCTTCGGCTGCAGAAATAAGTTCCGGCTTATTTTTCAAAAGTGGAAATACGGCAATCTTAAAAGGTGCAAGTTTTGCCGGAAGTTTTAATACTATTCTAGTTTCTTCTCCATCCGCTTCTTCAGTATACGCGGACAATAAAACCGCCAAGACACTTCGATCAACACCCATTGAAGGTTCAATAACATGCGGCGTGTATTTGTTGCCGTCTTGTTCAGTATAATCAAGGCCATGGTTTGTCAGATCGAAATTAGTTCGATAGGCGAGGCCGTACAATTCTTTTTGTCCGAACGGATACTTATATTCAAAATCAATTGTTTTTTTCGAATAGTGAGCGCGTTCGCCGTCAGGAATCTCTACCTGTTCAAATTCGTCTTTTTTAATACCAAGACTTTCAATCCATTTTTCCATTTCACCGCGCCAGGCTTCAAAATGTCCTTGCCATTCTGAGTCAGTTTTCGGTTCAGGAATAAAATACTCAATTTCCATTTGTTCAAATTCCCGAGTGCGGAAAATAAAATTGCCTGGAGTAATTTCATTTCTAAAAGCTTTGCCGATTTGTCCGACACCAAATGGTAATTTCTTGCGCGCAGTATCAACAATATTCTTAAAGTTAACAAAAATGCCTTGAGCAGTTTCGGGACGGAAATACACAACATTCTTTTCATCTTCAACCGGGCCCAAGAAAGTCTTGAGCATTTGGTTAAATTGTTTAGCTTCAGTTAATTCGTGCTTTTTTTTGTCCTTGGGACAGATTTCAGAGCCATCGAGGTGATCTTCGCGGAATCTCTCATGACATTTTTTACATTCAACCAACGGATCGGAAAAATGAGCTAAATGTCCACTCGCTTCGTAGACTTTAGTATTCATGAGTAACGCAGAATCAAAACCAACCATATCTTCGCGGTTTTGCACAAAGCGCTTCCACCATTCATTTTTGATATTATTTTTGAGCTCAACGCCCAAAGGACCGTAATCCCAGGCATTGGCCAGACCGCCATAGATTTCAGAGCCGGGGAAAATAAAACCTCGTCGTTTGCACAACGAAGTTATTGCTTCCATCAGGCTGTTTTCTTTCGATTTGTTCATAAAAACAGTGTAGCTTGCCTGAGCCTAAGTGTCAAAACTATTCATTTTTGAGCATAAGCCCCAAAGTACCGGCCCCGATAAGAATTCCGGCATGTAGGCTGATAAGCCAATGGTCAAATAACATCAACGTCAAACATGCGCCGATTAAACTAAGAGTCAGTGCGCGATCAGATCCCTGTCGCCAGGCTTTTAGAAAGAGTGAAATTAGGATTAATAAAAATATAATAGTACCGAAAATTCCGATTTCAGTTAAGAGTAGTGCAAAAATGTTGTGCACCGGCTGATAAAACCAAACGATTTGTTTAGGTTCAATACGTTCGAGCGCCAAACCGTAATTACCAAGACCCGATCCGATAATCGGATGCTCTTTAACTAGTGTCCATGATTCACGCAATCCAGAAACGCGTTCGATGGCTGATTTATTTTCCAGGCGAGTATCTCCGAAAATGCGCGGCGTTACAAGATAGTAGTAGGGAATGGCAAATAAAGTTGCGACGAACACGCAAGTTAGGAGAGGCAGCCAAAGATTTTGTAAAGCGGCGCGACTTTTTTTTATTTCAAAAAATAAAAGTAAGATTACACCAACAAATGCCGCTATCCACGCCGAACGAGAAAATGAAACAATCAAGCCGCCGCTTAAACCGACCATGGCAAGAATTGTAATAATATTAGTTGTGGAATTTTTTGTATCCGTTCTTGTTTTAGCAAGCCAGAACGCAAAAATTAAGCCGAGTGCCATGAGACCTCCGAGCATGTTTGGATGATCAAGCGGACCGTAGGCGCGCAGCCATCGTTCGAGCATGCCGTCGGGCGCGGTTGCCTCAACAACGGATGTGCCAAGTTCAGCTGAATCATGCATCGCGAGACCTAACCATTTTTGTGAAAAGGTTTTTTGACTCGTAAATTGGTAGATTCCTAAAAAGCCGGCAATCGCGCAGCCGATAACAAATGTCGTAACCAACTGCTTTTTTGTAATAAAAGAATTTTTTAAACTAATAACAATGCCCGTAGCCAAAATAAACCAAGCAAGATGAAAAAGCGTTAATATCTTATCGCTACTAATATAGATACTAGTAAGAGCTACGGCGAGCGAAGCACTAAGAAGAAAAAAATTAGTTCCAAAGCTTTTGCGACGAATAATGTGTAAAATAATAATAGCTATGATAATGATATCAATTGCATATAAGCTTAAACTTGCGTATTCCCAATAATTATTATGCAGAGTCCCTTCATGAAATATCCATCGCGTTTGCCAAGGCAGCGTTATTAAGAAAAGATGTATTAAAATATTTTCTAATTTTTTCATAGAGTTTCTAAACGTTCTTGCTCTAAGATAAATAGCTTATCGCGTCTGTCACTCGGATGAAGCTTGAGGACATGATCATTGATAATAACTGAAGAATCAATATTAGCTCGTTCTCGCAAAACCGGTGATAACACTTTCATGTGAAAAGCGTGGGCCATTTTTTCAAATATATTCCAAAACTTAAAAGACTTTTCAGAATTATTATTTGTAACAAATCTTTTTAAAGGCTTTGTGTTAGCTAATTGCCAATTTGGGAGTATATTTTTTAGCCATGGATTTGCTTCTAATAGTTTTGTGTATATTTCAATAGAACCGTAGAGTGGTACTAAACCGCTCAGCCAATAGGCAAAATACCAATCATTTTCATTAAAACGAGCTTCACTTAGATCAAGTGCCGATTCATCAACAAGATAACTTAAACAGATAGTATTTTTGGATTTCTGTTTCTTTGGACGCAAATTCAGTACGGCAAAAATAAAAGAAGCCAGTCCTTTTATTATCCAGACTCGGTTTTGTTTAGTAATAATAAAAAGATCAATATCGCTTTCCGTTTTAACGTTGTTCGCCCCGATGATATTAGCAAGCATAATTGAGCGAATAAAAGGCAACCAGGAAAAAAGTCTAATCAATCTTTGAGCGGTTCTGATTTTCGCGTATGAATCTCGATATCTATTTTGACGAGTTGTAATTATTTCAATTCTTTTCGGCATGAAAAAAAACCCGTTATGAGTTTCAATGCGCGTCGAACTAGCTAAGCATTTCTCGACTTCTTGATAGCTGGTTTTGATTGGACAAAACTGCCAGATTTCAAAAGCAGTTAAAGGATAATCAAAAATATCAAAACGAGCAATAACAGTTTCAATCGCATGCTCGAGCGATATCTCTTGCATATTATTCAGTGTCGTCCATTGTCGGACGATTCAAAGCAATCGGTTCAACACCGGCAACAGCGCCGGAAATTTTTGTCACATCTTTATCAATTTTTCCAAATTCTTTATACGCTGAATTAAAATGATTAACTGTTGTGCCGAGGCTCGCGCCTAATTTTTGTACGTAGGTTTCGTAGTTGCCAATGTGTTGACTTAATTTTCCAACAGAAGAGATAATTGATTTCGCGCTTTCTTCAATTTGCATAGCACGAAGACCTTGCAGAACTGTTTGTAGATAAGCGAGAAATGAAGTCGGAGAAACAATAATAACTTTATATTTTGAAGCTGCTCTTTGTATGAGGTTTTCTGTATCTTCGGCTACCGCGCCAATTTTATTGATGAGCAGATCATAATAGATCGCTTCATGCGGAATAAACATAAACGCGAAATCCATTGTGCCTTGATCCGGTTGAATATATTTTGAAGTTTCAACAATACGATTCTTCAAATCGTTTAAAAATACTTTTTCATATCGTTCTCGTTCGGTTTTGTCAGTCGCTTCGATAATACGATTATAATTTTCCAAAGAGAATTTTGAATCAATCGGAATAATTTTGTCTTTAACAAAGACAGCCGCGTCAACAATCGTTTTATTTTTGAAGGGGTACTGCATTTGGTAAGAGCCGGGGGACATGGTGTTTTTTAATAATGTCTCTAAGTAGTATTCGCCAAGAACGCCGCGTTGTTTTGGATTTTTTAAAATATCTTGAAGGCTTTGTAATTGCGCGGAAAAATTAACGACTTGTTTATTGGTTTCATCAAGTTTAGTTAGTTTTTCAGTCACATCCTTAATAAGTTGTGCTGATTCACCAAATTGCTGGCGGTTAGCAGCATGAGTTTCTGACAATTTGGCATCAAGTACTTGTTTTAATTCTTTATTCTGCTCGGTCAGGTTAGCGAGTCGCTCCATAAAGGCGCCGATTTCCGAAGAGTTGCCGCTTTCTTTCTTTCGCATGAGTAAAAACGCCAAGATGGCGAATCCGGCAATGATAATGATAAGTAAGATAGTTTCGTTCATAGTTGATTTTCACTTCGATTCTCATTATACTGGTATTATCTATGAAATTCAATTTTATCTGCAAAGGCAGAGGAAAATGGTATTGCTCGCGCGAATTTACAATCGCGGCGGTTAATTTTGTCTTGGGTTTTGTTATTGCTTGGTTGATATGGTCTGAGACATTCTATTATATGTTCTCTCTGCTTAGACCTTAGTATGAAAGGCAATTCTCGAGGCAAAGTAGGAAATAAAAAAGGCCCGGCGTTTAGAACACCGAGCTTTTTTAAGAATTTCCCTAAAAAACCGATAAATAACAATAAATATAAGGAAATACTTGACAAATATCATAAAATATGATATTTTAGGGGTATTCTGAAAATAACTTTAGAACAACAAACCCCCGCATGAGCCGAGCGGAATACCAAACGGTATAGTACATGAAAAATTTAATAAAGTTTTATGTCACAGCATATATCAATGTAGTAGAGACACGCTATATTCAAATCGTAGGAACGGATTATATAAGTAATGATATTGTGTTGGATAGAAATTGTACCTATAGGCAATTAGAGGCAGAAATACTTGTCGCTATTCGTTCAATTAAAAAAGATGGTCAGAATTTTTCTTTTGTTATTAATGAAGAAGATGAATTTATGGGTACAAGGGTATTTAAGCCCGCAGATGATGTGAGGAGTGATACAATAGCTGAAAATGGAAGATGGAAAACAAAACTAACAAACGAAGAAAGAGTGATGTTCTCGAGAGCTTTTTCAAGCATAGTGCGATTATGATTGAATAAAAAATATTTTCACGGCAGGATTTCAAATGAAGTTCTGCCGGTTTTTTTATTTTTGTCATCCCGGCCAAGTTCGCCGCAGGCGAACGCGAGCCGGGACCCAGGAGCTATTTAGCTCCACCTTTCCCCCTACCCCTCTCCACGTTCAATTGTCAGAACCACTGAATGACACTGAATTAAAATGAAGGGCACTGAGGGTTACTTTATGAAACGACGTATTTCTATTTTGTTTGCACCGAAGTTTATTAATAATCCAATTCTCACTTTATACGCTTCTATGTAATTAATAAGTTGTGCAAGATGTACTGGTTGTAATTCAGTCACAGCTTTTAGTTCAACCATGATATCTGTGTCTACCAGGAAGTCCACTCTTCGTTCTCCTATTTTATTATTGCGATACCAAATATCCATTTCTTTTTCTCTTTCAAACACTAAATTATTGGCAATAAATTCATGTGCCAAGGCTCTTTGGTATATTAACTCCTGAAAACCATTGCCCAACTCGGTATGTACGGCATATGCTGATTTAATAATCTTTGAAGTTATCTCTGATTTATAATAATTATTTTTTATATAGTTCATATAGTACTTTAATTATTCAGTGATTTGAGTTTTCTCAGTGTCATTCAGTGGTTCTGACAAGAGAAAAGATTGTAAACAAAAACCCCCTTATGGGAGAGGGGTTAGGGGAGAGGTGAATAAAAGGAGGGGCTGGGGGTAGAGCAATTACTTCTCCTTCCCGTACTTACACGTTTTACTCGAGCATTTCGGAGCGTCTTTCCCTTCAACCAAAGGTTCGCCGCAATCAGGACATTTCTCACCCGTCGGCATAGAATTATACGCCGTCTTACAATCAGGATATTGATCACAAGCCCAAAAGACTCCGCGGCGTGATTTCTTTTGCACAATATTTCCTTTGCCGCAGACCGGACAAGGAATTTTCGGAGCATTCGGATCAGCAATATTTTTTATATTTTTACATTTCGGATAACCGGAACAAGCGAGGAAAGGTCCAAAGCGTCCAACTTTAACAACCATTGGCTCACCGCACTTCTCGCACTTAGCATCTTTAAACTGTTCGTTGATTGTGCTTAATTTTGCCTCTTCTTCCGGAGACTTTTTTGTCATTGATTTAATATTCTTACATTCCGGAAAATTTGAACAAGCAAGGAAGGGTCCGAAGCGTCCGTTTTTAATCAACATCTTTGAGCCGCACTTATCGCAGACTTCTTCGGTAATTAATTCCGGCATGATGTCATTCTTATTAATGGCTTCGTACTTTTCAGTAAGATTTTTATGAAAGGGTCCGTAGAAATCGGCAATCACCGGTTGCCACTCAACACTGCCTTCAGCAACGTCATCTAATCGTTGTTCCATCTGCGCGGTAAATTCTAAATCAACAATCGATTCAAAGTGTTCTACTAATAAATCGTTAACAATTTTTCCAATATCAGTCGGCTGTAAACGTTTGTTATCGTCGCGAATTACGTAATGACGTGCTTCAATCGTAGAAATGGTCGGAGCGTAAGTCGAAGGGCGACCAATGCCGTGCTTTTCCATTTCTTTAACTAATGTTGCGTCCGAATATCGAGCCGGCGGTTTTGTAAAATGCTGTTCCGGTTTTAAAGCTCCAAGATTTAAATTATCTTTTTCTTCCATGACAGGCAATAATGTTTCCTGACTCTTTTCGGGAGCTAAAGCTAACCAACCCGGGAAAGCGATGATTTGTCCTGTGGCGTGAAATTCGCCGCGACCAGCACTAATATCAACTGAGCTTTGATCTAATTGCGCGTCAGCCATTTGCGTTGAAACCGCGCGTTGCCAAATCAAACGATATAATTTTAATTGATTGGGGACAAGGTGATCTTTAATAGAATCAGGTGTGCGAGTTGCATTGCTTGGTCTGATTGCTTCGTGAGCTTCTTGCGCGCCTTTAGATTTAGTTTTAAATTTACGCGGCTTTTCCAAAGCATATTCTTTACCAAAATCAGACAAGATATAATCATGTGCTTCAGTCAAAAACTTCTCGCTTAAGTTAAGCGAGTCAGTACGCATGTAGGTAATCAAACCTACAGAGCCTTCAGCTCCTAATTCAATACCTTCGTATAATTGTTGCGCAATCATCATCGTTTGCTTGGCGGAAAAACCTAAGATTCGGTTAGCGGCCTGCTGCAGGCTTGATGTGGTAAATGGAGAAGAAGGAGCTTTATGCACTCTTTTCTTTTCGAGTTTTGAAACTACGTATTTCTCTTTTTCAAATTCTTTTACTAAGGCAGCGGCCGCTTCTTCGGTTTTAACTTCCATCTTATCTAAACTCTTGCCGTCTACTTTAGATAGTTCAGCGGTAAACACTTCGCCTTGCGGAGTTTTTAAATCTGCTTCAATACTCCAATACTCTTCAGCAATAAACGCTTCGATTTCTCTTTCGCGTTCAACAACTAAACGAAGCGCAACGGATTGTACGCGACCGGCAGAAAGTCCGCGCGCAACTTTTTTCCAAAGAAAAGGGGAGAGTTCATATCCTACTAAACGATCCAAAACGCGACGAGCTTGCTGCGCATCAACTAAACGTTGATCGATTTCGCGCGGATGTTCGAGTGCTGCCTCAATCGCTTCTTTAGTAATTTCATGAAAGACAATACGAGAAATTTTATCAGGTGATAGTTTCAACGCTTCAGCTAAATGCCAAGCGATAGCTTCTCCTTCGCGGTCTTCGTCGCTTGCGAGAATTACTTCAGTTGCCTTTTCAGCAGCTTTTTTTAATTTAGTAACAGTTTTTTTAGCTTTGGTCGGGATGACATAACGCGGCGTAAAATCTTTTTCAACATCAATGCCCATGTCTGACTTCGGTAAATCGCGGATATGTCCAAAAGAAGACTCGACATTAAAGCCTTTGCCTAAAAATTTAGAAATTGTTTTTGCTTTAGTTGGAGATTCGACGATAACAAGTTTCATATATTAGAGTGGTTGGCGTGTTCTCATATAATACATTCCTCCGAGATGTTTAGCCAAACCTTTTATTTCCATAATTGTCAGTCTACTGTTTATCACAGTGATGTCAAGTTTGGCAAGTCGCGCCAATTCATTGGCATGTCGCGTCTCGCTGCCCAATAACTCTAACAAAATACGTTCTTCGCTGTTTAGAGGAAGTTGTTGTTGATGAAAAATATGTGTCATTGCTTTAGCTAAACCAAGCGTTTCAATGATGTCACTAGCTCGCGTAACAATCTTTGCGCCGCTTCGCAATAAGTTGTGAGTTCCCTCACTTGTTTTAGTAAAAATAGAGCCGGGAACTGCAAAAACTTCGCGACCTTCCTCTAATGCGTAGCGAGCTGTAATTAACGTTCCCGATCTTTCGGCAGCTTCTATAACTATAGTGCCTAAAGTTGATCCGGCAATTAATCTATTACGCCGCGGAAAGTTGGTTTTGTACGCCAAAGTGTCAGGCGGAAATTCGCTCATGACGGCGCCACCTGATTCTATAATACGCATCGCGCAATGATAATTAGTGCGCGGATAGATATTATTGAGCCCTGAACCAAGAAAGGCGATTGTGCAGGTATTTGTTTCAAGCGCTGCCTCGTGCGCAAGACAATCAATACCTAAGGCTAAACCGCTTATAATAGAGCATCGGCCGTTTAACTCTTTTACTAATTGCTCAAGAGCTTGTTTACCGTAGCTACTTGGTTTACGCGAGCCGACAATTGAAATGGGTGCGGAAAAGCTTTTGTCGTTTAACTGCCCCTTATAATAGAGAAGCTGGGGCGGATCATAGATTTCTCGAAGCAAGGGCGGATAAAGCGAATCTTCTAGATACACAATCTTAATATTGTTCTTGGCTATTTTTTCTAAAATTGTTTCGACATTAAAATTCTTTCTAAATTCTAAAAACTTCTCTATTGTTTCGTCTCTAATACCGCAACGCATTAAATCCGGAACGCTCGCTTGCCAGGCGTTTTGCCAAGTACCGAAATAATCAAACAAAAGCTTCAGGCGCCGAGGCCCGAAGCGAGTAAAGTGGCTTAATGCCACAAGATACTTCTGTCCCTCCATAGAAGTAAATTAATAGTTAGTTTTTTGATTATAAAATACTTTTAAAAAAATAAAAAGCCATCTGCATAAGATGGCCTTGAACTGAAACTTTGTAGATTTTAAATAGGGACAATAACTATAGCTTCTTCCGCAATTTTATTACGCATATTGGTAACAACAAGACGGAAATGTTTATCCTGAAAAGATCCTTCATATTTAGTAAAGCCGGTTTCGCTCATAAACCCATAATTTAATTCATCCCAATGTCGCAGTTTGTTTATGTTTATTTTCCAAATTCCGATTCTATATCTTTCATGTCTGGTACAAAGCAAAATGACAAAACTGCCTTCATCCTCGGGATTTTCAATAACTTGGAAACTGTCTATTAAAGGAAGCTTCTTAGTGTCTCTTACTACATCCAGTATGCTCCATTTATAAGTATCAATAATACAAAAGGAGTCGTTATCAATTTTTAAGCCTATATACCCTTGCGTCGCTTGAAAAATACAGTCATACTCATTACTTTTATAAAGAACGCCTTCCTTATTTTTTGCAGTATCAAGACTTTTTCCGTGAGGCACAACCTTTGGTTTGCCTAACATGGGAGTATTATTCAGTGAATAGTTTAAAACTTGAAGTGGAGATTGATTACTTGCGATAAGAATGGTTTGAGAGTCTTCAAATAAGTACATATGATCATGATTACCTGCCCAGAATTCTTCATAGCTTTCGCCATCTTCTGCGTTTACAAATACAAACATAGTATTTGGAGATTTTGGATCTTCTGTTGCGTTCCATATTTCAACAAGACCGCAGCGGTAGTCATATTTATCTTTTGGAGTTTCGTTATATGCGTAACTTTGTATTTCCCAGCCGGGAAATTTTTTTGATATTATGCTATGAATTAATGAGGTTATGAATGCTTTTTCCATTATTATTTCTCCAGTTTATTATTAAATTTTTTAGGAACTATTTTTATAGACCTTAGTTTGTTTTACCAGATTTGTCAATATATTTTGTATTAAAATGTAAAAAGCCACCTGTTTAGATGGCTTTTATTTTTTATAAAAAAGGATTATTTGAAATTAAGAAAATTGGTTCGTTCGTGTGCTTTTACTTCAACTACAAATCTTTTTTCCAGAAAATATGCGGACTGACTTATAAAGCCCTCAACCGCATAGGTACCTCGGAACATTCCATAGTTACCTTCTGGATCAAGGTTGATGTCCCAGACACTAACTCTTGATCGCTGGTAATCAGGAAATTCTCCCCGCACCCGAAGAACAACAAAGATTTTTTTTGAATTGGCTGTGTTTTTGTAGATTGAAAAGTTTTCAATCTCGAGCATAGGCAGAATATCCTTTATCATCTCAACCATTGTCCAGGTTTTGATATTGATGATGACAAAAGAATCATCATCGCTGAGCATACCGATATATTCCGGCAGATTGCTCTTAATAATTTCGCCCCAGGTGTTTTCCCGGTATACTACTTTGCGGAAGCTGCACATAGTAACACCGCTGACACTGCTTGATCCTCCAAAGTCTATTTGTTTACCTGCTACATAGTTGCTTATATCGAAGTAAGAAAGTTTTTTACCCCATTCAACAACAATTATTTTTTGAGCACTTTCAAACAAATGCATTTTAACGAATTGCTGATACTTGCTGTTATTATAATTTTTTGTAAAAGCTACCTCGGTTGATTTGTCATCCCCATTAAAAAGCACGAAAATAGATTGGCGAGATTCGCCCGTTTCCATTACTTTTGATATTTCGATTACACATTTGTGATAATCATTCTCATCAACTGGAGTTTGGTTGAAAGAATAATGTTTTATTTCATACAGGGGAAATGAATCAGCCATCATTGTATGTACTGCGCTAATAAGCTCGTTTAGTTTCATTTTCTATATTCCTTATATTTAATTTTTTAGGTGCTATTTTGCCCAAACCTTAGTTTAATATTTATATTTTGTCAACACAAAAGAGGCCTAAGCCTCTTTTGAATTTCGGTACGCCTGCTTGGACTTGAACCAAGGACCCTCGAGGTATAAGCTCGATGCTCTAACCAGCTGAGCTACAGGCGCGCGTATGGCACTAATAATATACTGAGTAATAAAAAAGTAAAGCTCGATGCTCTAATTCACCCCGCCCATGCGGGCGGGGCAAGCTGAGCTACAGGCGCATATCGCGATCCCTCCTTAATTACTGTGACCGTTAGTGGACTCCCAGCCAGAGGCTGGTCCGCCTCTGGCGGAGAACCTTGTTTGCATTAACTTTAAATTTCTTTGTGACCGTTAGTGGACTCGAACCACTGACCTTTACGATGTCAACGTAACGCTCTAACCAACTGAGCTAAACGGTCATAACAAAGTTACGATAACATAACGCCTAATGCTTTTCAAGCCTATGTTTCAAGGCGTCGCACCTTTTCCTCAACCGCTTCTATGAGCTTAGACAAGTCTTGTTCTAAGTTGCCGTTCAGTATGACGCGCGCTTCATGCGCCGTGCCTGTAGCTTTAAATGGTTGAGCTAAAAAGAGGGCATCGAAATTTTTAACACTGTGAATAATCGCTTCTGATGTAATAACGCCATTTTCATCTTGCTTTTCATAACCCAAGATAATGATGTTAGCCTGCGGCAGACTGACGATTAATTCATCAACCACATCGGAAATTTGTTCGGGCTTTGTTTCAGTCGTTCTAAAATCTTCGCTTTTAACGCTTGACCAAATTAATCTGTTCTCAAGACGACTTTGTAAATTTGTTAAAATCATTCCCCAGAGTTTCAAAACATTAAGTTGACGTGAACGATAGAGGACGTTGATGATTTCTTCCCGGCGTCCCCCGAGGCTGACTAAATCCGAAGCCATGGTCAGCGTTGTTGGCGTGACATTGGTAGTCTTAAAACTTTTTGTTTCAGAAATTAAACCGGCGAGTAAACAAGTCGCGATGTCGGCGTTCAGAGTGACTTTATTTTCTTGTAAAAAACTGTAGATAATTTCCGAGCAGGCGACAGTATTAAGATTTACAATATTAACTTGACCGAAATTATCGTTCGCGGCATGGTGGTCGATGTTAACGACGGTAGTTTCAAAAAAGAATTGTGTGTCTTGATCATAAATCCAACCAAGTGATTCAAAATCCGGCGTTGATAAACAAATGATAAGATCATACGCAAAGCCGGAAGCGCGTGAAGAAATATCTTCATGAGCAAAAAAACCTTTTTTCGGAGAGATAATGAAGTCGAGCTTATTATCTTCCACCTTATATTCGATCTCTGAGACCTTTGTGTTGGTGATATCAAGACTGATAATAAATTTGCGCAAGTTATCAAGCTCTGAACTGATATGTGAAAAGCCCGGTAAAAAAGAAAAGGGTGCTGCTGAACTTGGTTTTTCTGCGGCGATAACAACTTTCTTTCCTAACTGCAATAACCAGAGGCGTAGCGCCAAAGCAGACGCCACGGCGTCGCCCGGCCAGGCCCGATTAAAGGTAATGAGGATGCTTGTGGCGTCCTCAATCGCATGCTTCATTTGTTCGTAGTTTGTTTTCATGAAATCAATCTATCAATCTACAGTATAAAGGAGGAGCAGTCAAGGTAAATAAATTCTTGACAATCTTCGTTTTTATTATTATACTGGGAAAAGTCTTTTTTTATCATCAAACTGTAACTATGAGGAGGGAAAATCATTTTTACATGTATATCATGGCGAGTATGAGTGGTACTTTATATACAGGAATGACTAACAACTTATCTCGCAGAGTAGAGGAGCATAAAGCGAGCAAAATTGATGGTTTTACAAAAAGGTATTCTTGCTATAAATTGGTTTATTATGAATACTATCAGTATAGTTCTGATTGTATAAAAAGAGAAAAGCAAGTTAAGAAGTGGCGTCGAGAGAAAAAAGAAGCACTAATTAATAGTGTGAATCCTCATTGGAATGATTTATATAAAGAAATTATGTAAACTGTCATTCCGAACTCCGCGATAGCGGAGTGAGGAATCGCTTTAAGCTCTTGAAAGCACGTTGAAGGGATTCCTCCCCGCCAAGGCGGGTCGGAATGACAACAATTCATGGTCCCATCGTCTAACGGCTAGGACGCCAGGTTTTCATCCTGGTAATAGGGGTTCGATTCCCCTTGGGACTACTAACTAGTAAATAATTTTATGTACGATGAATTATTTAAACAACGCAGCGAAGAAGAGATACTAAAAGATGAAATCGACGCCGCACGCCTTAAAGAGATTTCAGAACGCATTATGTCTATTAAAGAATCTTGTGAAAAAATCACTGCGGCACTGGATACTGAAAAATTTTTAGGTAAGGAAAGAGATGCGTTATTAGATGAACTCCAAGCTTTGATTAAAGAAGAGATTGATTTAGAAGAAGAAAAAGGAAAACTGGATTTGCAGCATTTTCTCCAAGCTGCGTAATATAATATCTCAAAAGAAAGCCCCGTCGTTTTTCCGGCGGGGCTTTGGCTTAGCTTTCTTCTAAGCAACTTTTTCGTATTTATTTTTGATCAATATCTTTTGTTCAAATGTTTCGATTTCGATAAATTTCACGGCCAGTGAAACTTTATTTTCTTCATTCAGAGCTATCCAGTAATTTTGCAGGATTTCTTCCTGTGTTCCTTCAAGGGGCATTAGGTAGGGTTCGCCTTCAAAAGAAGGAAGCGGCTGGTCTTCGGGCGTGTCCTCTGCATATGTAGTAATGCAATATCCAAAACCAGGTCGGACATAGTTATAACCATAAAGATGTTGAATGCAGGAATCATCAAGCGGAGATTTCTTTATGATTGAAATCTGAAGAAGAGGATTTTTTTCTTTGGTGAATATCGAAGTAATGCGAGGTGTAAAATTAGGTTCATCGAGTTCGTATTTCCATGTACTTAAAAATGCAGTGTCGGCATGTATGAGCGTGCACCAGTGCGCTGCTTTAAGGGCATCATTTGTTTGGTGGCCGTTGCTGACAGCAAATTCTGTGTTATATAAGCTGTTCATCGCAGTATAAATAACATTTGTAGGGTCACCGCCTTTTGTCGGATCGGCGAATTCGGTTTTTAGTACTCCGTTTGCCTCTTCAACAAAAACTCTGTTACGGCTGTTTTCCTTACGTCCCATGATCCAGTATACCTGAATCAAATATTTACACGTTTCATCAATGCCGGCAATAATGCCACGGCCCGGGTAAGCCTTCGAATAAAGCTCTTGAAAGTGTATATGGGTTGCATACTCTGCTGACTTTTTTATCAGGTTATCCATTTCACCTCCTTGGTGATTTAATTATTAGAATGTATATGAACTATTTAATAGCTTAGCCTAAAAGAAAAAATCGCCTGTGTCAAGGCGATTTAGTTTAGATATTTGTAGAGAATAATGATACCGGAAATCGCATAACAAGTTCCGTGCGCGATATGCACGTACCACAATTTTGGCGTAAAGCCGAACCAACGCTTAAATAGTCGTTGATTAAAAGTCAGACCAGTATCCATAGTATCGCCGGTCTTGGCACGTAAATATTTTTCGAGTTTGGTTATCGGACAAGCACGCCAGGGAATTGGAGCCAGGATATTAACGAGAATATACAAAAAGAAATATGGTGCATAGCCAAGGCCCCAGTAGAGTAAGAAAAAAATCTGGAATATAGACATCCAGGTCCAGAGCAAATGAAATGCAAAAACGATTTCTGAGAATATTTTGTAGGGCGGTTTTGTTCCAAAGGCCCATGAATAAAAGGCTTCCATATCTTCATTTTAGATGATATTGATTAAAGTCACAATCTACTGCTATGATTGGAGAACTATACATTATATGCATTTTAAAGATTACCAAACAGAAGCTGCTAAAACCGCGAAATATCCCGCCATCGGTGCTCCGTATGTCTATCCGGCTTTAGGTCTCGCCAATGAATCAGGAGAAGTCTTAGGCAAGATTAAAAAGATTTTTCGAGATTTTGACGGCAAGTTGACTGATGAATATAAAGAGGCGATCAAGAAAGAATTGGGTGATGTGCTGTGGTACATCGCGATGCTTTCCCGCGATCTTGGTTTGGACTTGGAAGAAATAGCTGATGAAAATTTAAAAAAATTAGACAGCCGAAATCAACGAGGTACACTCGGGGGCGACGGCGATAACCGCTAACTCTATGGACTACGATTTAATTATAATCGGCGCAGGCGCTGCTGGTATGACCGCTTCAATCTATGCTTCGCGCTATACGCTGAAGAATGTTGTTATTGGAGATATTTTAGGAGGCACAACAACCGAAGCGCATAAGATTTATAACTGGCCGGGAATGCCTGGAATTACCGGTTTTGAATTAATGGATAAGATGGCGAGCCATGTTAAAGAATCAGGCGGAGAAATTTTGTCAGATGTTGTAACGGAAGTAGTTAAAGAGGGAGAGGGTTTTAAAATTGTTACCAAGCGCGGAAAAACCTTTAGTGCGAAACGAGTGTTATTTACTTCAGGTACAAAGCATCGTCATTTAGGTTTGCCGCGCGAAGATGAGTTGCAAGGCAAAGGTGTCGCGTATTGCGCGACTTGCGACGGAGCATTTTTCCGCGGTTTAAATGTTGCGTTAGTCGGCGGCGGTAACAGTGTTATTTCTGCTGCGCTCTACATGTCCGATCTTGCCAAACAAGTGTACGTTATTGTTCGCGGAGCTGATTTAAAGGGGGAGCCGGTTTGGCGAGAGGAACTTAAAAAGCGTCCGAACGTTTCAGTCATCACTAACGCCAATGTTGTGAGCTTAGTTGGTAAAGACAAACTCGAAGCCTTAGAACTTGATATTGAATGTAACGGATCAAAAGAAGTGGCAGTTGACGGTATGTTTGTAGAAATTGGTTTAGTACCGCAAACAGATTTAGCGAAAACCTTAGGCGTTGAAACTGATAGTCTTGGCTATATTATTGTAAAGCCTGATATGTCTACTAATATTGAAGGCGTCTATGCTGCAGGTGATTCAACCAATGCTTCTAATAATTTTCATCAAATCGTGACCGCTGCCGGAGAAGGTTCGGTAGCCGCTGATTCTATTTATAAGTCCTTGAGCGTTAAATAAATGCTTGAATTAAAAGCGTTGTTCGGGATTTTGTCTTCAATTTTCGTTTTGTTGGGCACTTTGCCCTATATTAAAGACATTCATTTTCGCAAAGCTCATCCGCATGTTTTAAGTTGGTTGGGCTGGGCTTTTATTACAGCGTTGGGGGCGAGCGCAATGCTTGCCGAAGGTAGTACCTGGGCTGTGGCGATATTAGTTGCTAATACTGTTTCATGTTTATTTATTTCCCTGTATTCAATTATTAGAAAAGTAGGAATTTGGAAAACCGGTGTTCATGATTTTATATTTTTTGGACTTGGTATTCTTGGTTTGATCTTGTGGCAAATTCTTGATATGCCGATTATCGCTTTAGTGTGCGCGATTGCCGCTGATCTGTTCTTCGGACTGCCAACAATTATCAAAACTTATAAAGATCCTTCAACTGAAACTCCGTTTGTGTGGCTGACAGCCTCTATTTCCGGTTTACTTAGTTTATTTGCGGTGCAAAGTTTTATGTTTTCAGAAGCAGCTTATCCTCTGTATCTTTTTATATTTGATTCAGTTGTCTTATTGCTTGTTTTAAAAATTATAACGCGACGAAAACAATCTATAAATTGAAGTAAATTAAATACCCGACGTTATTTGTAACGTCGGGTATGGAATGTCACTGTTAGTGACTTCTTTCGAATTGGAAATCTATTATTAGAGCATCCCAAGGCTCTGCAGCTTTTTCTTTTCTGTAGCAATTTTTATTTTCCGAACTATCCAGAATATTAGGAGGCAGCCTAGATTGAATAAAAAATATTGAGTGAAAACGCTCGTGATAAAATCAGGATAGTTTTTCTGGATTTGCCAGGAAGCATATAGCATCAGAATGGGAGTAGAAAAGGAGATGATAAAACAGACCGCTTTTACCCAATTCATGTTGGCTCTGTTTTGATATACTAAAAACATGAAGCCAATGGCCGTAACCAGAAAGAGGCTGGCTGTTCTTGTTCCTTCCATTTGCGCACCGTACATAATTAACCCGAAGATACCCGTACTTACCCAAATACTAAAAAGAGAGGAAGCGAGGGCTTTCGTTTTTATTCCGCGAATTCCGGCTATTACCGCAATCGATAGAGGAATAAGGATGAAGAATATCGATGCCCCAATGTCTGCGGTTTTTTCTTCACTTTGATTATGTGTGGTGTACATGATCGTTTTTTGAGCAGTATCCAGGTGATAGTGTCGGTTTGCTGTAGAGCGCTTCCATATTATCCAGGGAAATATCTCCTCTATTGTCTTACTGTTCTCGTTTCGTTCGAGGGATTTTCCGTCGATGAGGGTTTGACATTCCTCAGCGCTGAATATCCTATTGGCGGGAAGTGTAACATTCGCGGTATCTATAATATTTTTCTTTATTACGATACGATTATTGTTTTGCTCGTACGTGGTGACTGTGTCAGCAACCAGTGAGCAGGTAAATATTAAAGCGAACATAATAAGCATTGTATTCATCTGTAGGTACTCCAAGTTTAAGTTTTCAAGGTGCAATTAATCCAGAACTTACTATAAAAATGCTATTTTGTCAAGTGATATTGTAGATATGCTATAATATTTTATATGACATTACGTGATTATTTCCAAACTGTTATTGAGCGTTAAATAAAAGGTAAATGAAAAAGCGATTAGATTTTCTAATCGCTTTTTTTTAATCTTTTATATAATTACGCCGATTCCATCATAATTTTCGCCGTATTCTATATTACTATATCGCTTTGTTTGTTTGCCGCACTTTGTGCATTTGCAATCCCATTTGGCGTATATAGCTCCATTGTCCGGCGGTACTGGAGCTGGTATATAATCAGCGTTTTCACCGTCCAATGTTTCCCAGTGTGTAAAGTTTAAACAACTGTTATTTATAGCATTTGTAAATTTTCATTCATCGTGTAGTTTCTATAGTATGTATCCCAGTCATTAATGATTTCATACATATTATCCGGTATCAGTAGATTCTTGGTTTTTACAATCAATAGTTTTCTGCCAAGAGTTTTTACCGGGGTTTCATAATTTTCTAGAACAGCAAAATTCAGTTTGCCATCACTCCAGCTTTGTATACACTTGAAATAGATTGGGATATTATCTTGTGTATTGTTATAGGGATAATTTGGCCACCAATAGATCTTTCTATAGAATATGAGGATAAGTACAATTGCGACGATAAATCCAAAATTGGTATATAAAAGAACTGTTTCCATGATGAACTCCTTAATTTAAATTTGAAATTAATATAGTATAAAAATTTGATACAGTCAATAATTATATCAATCTATCGGTCGCTGAGCGTTAAATAATTTGTTAGATACAATGAGACCCAGCTTATTTCTAAGCTGGGTCCTTTGTTATATTTTATCTTCTATGAAGTACAAATTTTCATCAGGACTGAATATAGTCCTTTTGTATGTTTTTACATCCGTACCAACTGCTGCAATATAGGTAATCATGGTTTTTCCATTCGGATGCTTCTCTTTTTTAATGGTCCAACTTTTTCCGATTGGGAAATTGTTGGCCCAGTGAAGAGGTATCTCATATATGTGATATTCAACTTTTCCACGGAAATATTCCAGCGGAGATATTGCCATTGTTACAAAGTGTTTATTTGTTATAAACACTCGTTGATCCTGGCCGTTTTCTCTATACTCTTCCTCCCATGAAGCAAGGCATGTATAAGAGTAGCCGGGATTTGCGGATTTGTGCCATATTCTTCTTTTACGGTAGAAAATAAGCAGAAGAATAATTATTGCGATCAGAACTATTGATACTATAAATAAGTATGTTTCCATCGGCTTACCTTTTTTAGTTTACTTCTATAATTATGTCTCTGATATCTGGCGGAACTTTTTCAAGTTGCCGTTTGCGTATCCAGTATGCGATTAGACCGAGCAGAGAACCGATTGAGAAGGAGAGAATAAATTCCCAACCAACCCAGGTGCTTGACAACAGATCAGAAGAGGAAATTGTGTAACAATAGTAGATTGCTATTATTAGGACTGAATTTACAAACCCCATAATTATTCCCCACAAGGTTTTGTCTTCAACATACATGACAAAAGCAAAAATGGAGATGAAGGGTCCAACTAGCCATAACAAAGCTATGATAAATGTAATTATTGATGCTTGGCTAACATTCACTAATCCAGGAACTGTTTTTATGAGGACTGATGTTATAATCATTCCCAAGCAAATTAGATACATACTCCACGACTTTCTGTGGTGACGAGCCATTGTAAGACCAAACCAAATGAATATAATAGCCGGTAGATAAATGAATGCTATTGATTGAAAGAGGTCAAAATAGCTTTCTATCTCAGTAATTTCTACTGATTTTGTAATCTCTTTTTTATCCGTACCAACATTTATAGGCTCCAATCTGTATGTACGTACAACGCTATAGTCGCCTGATTCTACATAAGGAAAATATCTGAGTGGAATCGTTTCAACTGTTTCCTCAGTGATTGTCCCGTTTGTCGTTAATTCCATCAGCTGTGCAGTGGTGAGTTTGATCTTTAATGGATTTTGATATTCGTCAATTTGTTTGATTACCGTTATTTTGTTACTTTCATCGTTATATTGGAATATAACATCTCCTTTGGTCTGAGAAAAAACATTTAAAGCGGTAAAAAAATAGATACTGATACATACTATTATTTTCATTTTGGTTTTGGCTCCTTTATTTATGAAATTTGTAATGTTCAATTAATGCAGAACTTACTATAAAAATGCTATTTTGTCAAGTAATATTGTAGATATGCTATAATAGAATCAATATGACATTACGTGATTATTTTCAAACCGCTATTGAACGAAAAGCCTCGGATTTACATCTCGTGGCCGGCGCCGTGCCAGCTTTGCGGGTTGAAAACAAACTCGAAGGAATTCCCGGCGAAACTGTTTTAGAAAATGACACCTTAATCGCTGAACTGCAAAATATTTTAGAACCGTCGCTTTGGCATCATTTTGCCGAAACTAAAGAATTGGATTTTTCTCATGAAATCTTTGGTAAGCGTTTTCGCGTAAATTTGCACTACCAGCGCGGCTTAGTTGCGTTAACCGCTCGTCTTATTTCAAATCTTTCGCCTGATCCGGTACAACTCGGTTTTAACGATACAATGAATAAACTAACGCAACTGCGCGACGGTTTGATTTTGTTAACCGGTCCGTCGGGTTGCGGCAAATCTACGACTCTTGCCGCGATGATTAATATTATTAACAAATCCCGCAACGGTCACATTATTACTATTGAAGATCCGATTGAATATGTTTTTGCCAATGACAAATGTTTGATTGAACAAAGAGAAATTGGTACTGACACTTTGACTTTTGCTGATGCGTTAAAATTTTCTTTGCGCCAGGATCCAAACGTTATTATGGTTGGAGAAATGAGAGATCAAGAAACTATGGCAGCAGCCTTAACCGCGGCAGAAACCGGTCACTTAGTCTTGTCGACATTGCACACGTCTTCAGCCGCTGACAGTATCTTGCGCTTAATTGATTCTTTCCCGCCGCATCAGCAAACTCAGATTCTAAATCAGCTCGCGAGTAGCTTGCGCGCTATTATTACGCAACAACTTCTGCCTCGTGTTGGCGGAGGACTCGTTGCGGCGCGCGAAATTTTAATCAATAATGCAGCCGTCGCTAATTTGATTCGTCGTAACGACGTCAGTCAGATTATGACAATTATTCAAACCAGCGCTAGGGACGGTATGATTCCGATGAACAAAGCGATTGAACAACTGGCCGCGCAAGGACTTATCAGTTCTGAAACCGCGATGAACAGAACTCGAAACGAAGAAACAAAAGCTTCATATTACTAATACCATGACAATAGACCGTTGGCGCGACATTGTAGAACAAATAAAAACCAACTTTGAAGTTGAGGATTCGGGCAGCTATGAAGATGAAGACTTGGGCGGCACGACTACCGAGTTTATTGAATTTAGCGGCCCCCTGGGTTTAATGAGACTTGAATTCGCAACGCATCCCTTAATCATCGATACGAAAACTCATTATCACAAACGCATTGGTTCAGAAACAACTGTCAATCACATTTTTTCCCCGACTGAAAAAACTCACACCTTATCAATTTTCAAATACGACGAAGCAGCAGAAGACTGGATTCCTTTTAAAACAAATCTATTTAACTAAATATATGAAAAAATACTTACTACTTTCTCTGGCGCTTTTCTCAATCCTTGCCTTAAGTGCCTGCACTAATCCTTTTGCAAAAAAACAATCAAATGTTGAAGCTCCTAAAACTTTGGCTGATACTTTGTCGCGTCAAAGTGAGATGAAGAAATTTAAAAACGCCGGTGAATTAAAAGAGTATTTTGCCGGTCGTTCAAATAACGCATCGTCTAATACTATGGCCAGAACTGAAATGGCTTTTGGTTTGGGCGCTAAAGACAGTATTTCGGCAGAGGCTCCGGCAGCGGGACTGGGCGGGGGTAACGGTTTTTCTCAAACTAATATTCAGGTTGCCGGCGTTGATGAAGCTGACTCTGTAAAAACTGACGGTAACTATATATATAGCTTGAGCGGAAAAAAATTAGTTATTACTCAAGCCGTGCCGGCAGCGGAGGCAGCGATTGTTTCTGAAACTGAATTACCGGGTAACGGACAGGAGTTATTTATAGATAATGGAAAATTAGTTGTTTTTGGTTATGAAGAGATGGTATATGACGGCAGAGAAATGATGATTACGCGACCGATGAGCGCCAAAGTTTTTGTCGCAGTCTATGATATGAGCGACCCTAAGAATGTGAAAGCCCTGAAAAATTATAAAGTTGACGGCAGTTATACCAGTTCACGCATGATCGACAGTCGTATTTATTTTGTTACTAACAATTACAGTTTCTATCCGAGCGAAGAAGCGTTGTTGCCGAGTGTGTACGATGGAGACGAAAAGATTTCCGGAACATCTTCTAACAATCGTTATGCCTACCCTGATGTGTATTATATTGATACGCCATCAGCCTACAGCGCGACAACTGTTGCCGTGATTGATTTATCCAACCTTGATAAAGCGTTTGAATCAAATGTGTATTTCATGCCGGCAGGACAAGCAATCTATGCTTCACGCGGCGCACTGTATTTGACCTACACTAAATTTATTAGCGATTATGAACTGCGCATGACTGTCGCGCGTGAATTAATGTTCGATCGTATTCCTGATCGTGAACGAATGCGTATTGCGCAAATCGCCGGTGTTGATGCTTCAATTTTATCCGATGATGAAAAAGCGCAAAAAATAAATCAGGTCATAGAGGGCTACATCGCACGTTTAGCGGAAGATCAACAAATTAGCATTGCCAAAGAATTAAACGATGAGTTTCAGAAACGTTTTGACGCCTTGTATAAAGAAATGGAAACTACGGTCATTCATAAGATTGCTTTAAATGACGGATCGCTTGAATATCGCGGTGTCGGAGAAGTTTCCGGTCATGTCTTAAATCAGTTTTCAATGGATGAGTATAACGGTTATTTCCGTATTGCAACTACTCGCGGACAATCGTGGATAATGCCTTTCCCGATTATTGCGCAAAGAATGGTGGCTCCGGTGCAAACCAACGATTCCTATAACAATGTTTTTGTTTTGGATGAAGATATGAAGACGATTGGTAACTTGGAAAATCTTGCTAAGGGCGAACGTATTTACTCAGCTCGATTTATGGGTGAACGGGCGTATGTCGTAACCTTCAAACAAACAGATCCATTGTTTGTCATTGATTTAAGCGAGCCTACTGCACCTACAGTAGCCGGTGAATTAAAAATCCCGGGCTTTTCCAGTTACTTGCATCCATATTCAGAAACGATTTTAATTGGTATTGGCAAAGAAGCAACTGATAAGGGCGATCAAGGTGTTGAACTTGGTGGATTGAAATTGAGCCTCTTCGACGTTTTAGATCCCGCCGCGCCAAAAGAAATCAGCAATTTAATTATCGGCGGTAAAGGCAGTGATTCATCCGTCTTGTATGATCATAAAGCCTTGCTCTTCTCGGCGGACAGAGAATTGTTAGTAATCCCTGCCGGCTTAACAAAAGTTAACTCAAATAATTATCAGCAAGAATTTCAGGGAGCGCTGGTATTTCGTATTAAAGCCGACTCGATTGCTGAGCGCGGCAGAATCGGTCATAACGCCACTGATTATATAACACGTAGTTTATATATTAATGATCAGCTCTATACCTTATCAGCTTCAACACTGCAAATTAATAATCTTGAAACTTTGGCACTTACCAAGCGCATTACTTTGCCGCAGCAAAATGTCGGCGGCGGCGCTACACCTATGCCTTTAATTGAGCCGGACATGCCGCTCAAGCAGTAATAGTATGGATCAACGCATTATATTTTTACCGCTTCTTATTGTTTCACAAATTATTATCGGCGCTTGGTGGTATCAGCAGCCGGAATCTTTTTTGTGGCTCGGTGTTGCAATTTTAGTGATTAACTTTGCTTCAGCTAAATGGTTGGGTAGTGCGCGTATTGATTGGTGGAAGTTTGCGCTTCTGCCTTCTGTCTTAATGATCTCAGGTTTAAGTTATGCGTTGATGATTAGTGTTCCGAGTTTGGCACTCGCTGTTATTGCAGTTTCAGTGTTTGGTTCAATAGTTTATTGGCGCTTGGTATTTTTGTATGCTTTTAAGCAAGGATCGTTCAGGCCATTCAGTCTTGAACGCAACTCGACCTATCTATCGTTGATTGCGATTTTTTTCAGCGCAGCGGCAATTTTCGGTTTTAAAACTTTTCTTGATTTTCCGGATTGGCAATTGTTTGCCGCGAGTGTGGTGATGAGCGCCGCAGTGGTGACGCAATGGTTATGGTTTGAAAAAGCCGAAGAACATCATAACTGGATTTACGGCGCTATACTGATGCTTGGTTTGGCAGAATTTTTTATCGCTCTTAGTTTATTGCCAATCAACTTTCATTTGCTCGGATTTATGCTGGGAGTGATGTGGTACGGTCTTTCTTCGCTTTTATCACGTCAAATCAGCGGACAATTAAATGTCGCTCGCGCGCGCTTTATCATGATTATTACAATTTTAGTATCTTTAGCCGTGCTGCTGACAGCTCGCTGGTTTTAAGGTACAATAGCCAAGCATTATGAAATTAAACATCTCCGTTAAATTTTGGTTAGTTTTCTCCTGTATTGTCATTGCAGCCTTGCTTGGCGGCGTGCTTGGCAACTGGGCGTTCATCTATATGTTAGACAAATATTACGGCATTCCCGGTGGTAATTATTTGGCTGTTAGTACAAATTCTCCGGTTATTGTGCGGGACGCTAAGAAGGTGATTGTCGAACAGGATAATAGAATTGCACAGTCGATTGAGTCGGCTGATGCGGAGTTTGTGAGAATTTTTAAACGCCAAGCAGACAATGCTATTTATCAGAAGAAAGACGCGCTCTTCACGGCGGTTATCGCGACCAGCGACGGTTGGTTGGTGACTGGCAGTATTGTACCGACGGATAAAGAAACATGGAAAAATTATGAAGCGGTTACGCCGGATCGGCGACGTTTTGAAATTGAAACCGTTAAAGTTGATACCTTAACCGGTTTGTCATATATTCGTTTGTTGCGGGCACAGAATTTACCGGTGCGAAACCTTATCAGCAAAGCTGATTTGACTATCGGTCAGACAATGATTGCTCTGTCTAATGATGGTGCGGTTGAAGTAGGACGTTTGTCCCGAGAAGCTGACGCTATAATTTCGAGTGATGCGCATATCGCTCATTTGGCAGTTTCCGATATTGCGGGACGCGACGGATATATTTTTGATGCGGCGGGACAGATGGTCGCCGTTGTTAAATCAAAAAATGTTCTGGCCATGGACGCCGTACAGCAGAGTCTTGAAAAATTATTAACCGAAGGTCGCATTGTCCGACCTCGTTTCGGTGTGCATTATTTAAATCTTTCAAAAGCGCTTGCACCGGGTAAAGATAGCGGAGCACTTGTGATCGCGTCGGGCAAAGAACCGGCGGTGGTTGTCGGTTCTCCGGCGGAAAAAGCCGGAATTAAAGCAGGTGATATTATCACAGCAATAGATGATACTGTGATTAACGGATTTATTGACCTCGCATCGCTTGTGTCAGAGTATTCTTCCGGCGATGCTATTAATGTGACTTTGCGTCGTGGACAAGAAACTAAAAAATTTACCGTGACTCTTGATACTTTGGTGACTAAATAAGATTCTGCGTTATGAAGATTCGTTCAATACGCTCGCATAAAGACCTAACAGGACGCAAGATCATTTTGCGTCTTGATTTAAACGTGCCTTTTCGCGGCAACACTATTCTTAATGATTATAAATTAAATGCTTGCCTGCCTATTGTACGTTTCTTGTTGAAGAAAAATGCTTCGTTGATTATTGTTTCGCATCGCGGTGAACCGGAACAGAAGGCAAAGCGTTCATCTTGGACATTAGAGCCTGTCGCAGTCTGGCTGGCGCATAATTTGCAAATAAATATAACTTTAAGCTCACTTGATTGGTCAGACATTTCTAAGCAAGCTAAAGAGCTAAAACCTAGAGAAATAATGTTGCTGGAGAATGTTCGCTTGTTTAAAGGCGAGACTGAAAACGATACATCCTTTGCCAAACGATTGGCAACACTTGGCGATATTTTTGTTAATGATGCTTTCGCTGTTTCACATCGCAATCACGCTTCGGTTTCCGCTATCACTAGTTTTATTCCAAGTTATGCCGGATTTTTACTCGAAGATGAAATCACTCATTTAGAAAAGGCACGACACGGGAAAAAACCTTTGGTTTTAATCATGGGTGGAGCAAAAATTTTAAGTAATAATTCTGCGTATCAATCTAAATTTCAAATTTTACAATCATTAGGTAAGAAAGCCCAAACTGTTTTAGTGGGTGGAGGAGTTGCCAATACTATTTTGAAGTCCGAGAAATATGAAGTGGGAATTTCTTTATATGATCAATTGGATAAGAAACATTTTAAACTTTTGCCATTAGAGAAAATTATTCTGCCATCAGATTTAGCTGTCTTAAGTAATGGTAAAAAGGTAATCAGAAAAGTTAATGAGATAAAAAAGATAGATACTATTTTGGATATCGGTCCAAAAACTCAATATAATTATTCTTTAATTATTAAAGAAGCCAAAACTGTAGTTTGGAATGGTCCAATGGGAAAAACAGAAGATAAGCGTTTTGCATCCGGAACAAGAGCCATTGTTAAAGCTATTAGTTCCAATAAAAAAATATATTCTGTTGTTGGTGGCGGTGAAACTGTAGCCGCAGCAACTAAGAGCAAAAAGAAATTTTCTTTCATTTCTACTGGCGGGGGAGCAAGTCTTGCCTATTTAAGCGGAGAAGCACTTCCCGGTTTAAAAAATATTATTTCCTAAGATGGCAAAAACTATTGTTAAACAACCCCGTCCTCATCCTATAGTTCTCGCAATTATCGAAGGCTTTGGTATTGCTACGGCCGGTGAAGCTAACGCAATTTCAGCGGCTGAGACGCCATTTTTTGATCATATAATAAATCATTATCCTACGGGACTGCTTGAAGCAAGCGGCGAAGCAATTGGTCTTGAAGCGGGAATGTCATCCAGCTCTCGTATCGGGCATTATGTCATTGGACATGGTCGAGCGTGGCCTAAGACTTCACGCTTGATTTCGGAGAGTTTGGCTGACGGCTCATATAGAAAACTAAAAGGTGTACAGAAACTTGAAGAAACCTTGAGTGTTGGTCCTAAGCGTTTGCATTTAATTGGATTGATTTCAAGCTCCGATACCGAAACTAAATTGGAGCATCTTAAAGCAATGCTAGCCGCGGTTAACTTAGACGGTGTTGAGGAGATTTTAATTCACGGAATTCTAGACGGACGTAAAACCTCGGCGACTGCGGGACAGCGTTTGTTAAAAGAAGTGTCAGAAATGATCAGTCACTATAAAAAAGTTTCTATTGTTTCAGTGATGGGTCGTTTATACGGACTTGATAATAAACATAACAGCGCTCGCACACAAAGAGCACTTAGTATGCTGTTGGATGGAGAAGCCAACAAAGCAAGCTCATTGGAAAAAGCCTTAAGCGAGACCTACGCCAAGAAAATTTTCGATGAAGAATTTCCCCCAACTGTTGTTACGGATAATAAAAATTTTTGTATTAACAAAAATGACGTAGTCGTATTTTGGAATTATCGCGGGAGCTCTTTGGTTTCACTAGCCGAAGCTTTAGTTGCACGTTTTCCGAAACTGCATATTTTTACCATGACTAACTACGGTCTTGAGGCTAAGGCTGTTTCTTTGTTTGAATTTGCGGAAAAAGTTGATAGTCTTGGTTCGGTTTTGGCAGATAATGATTTTAAACAGTTGCGACTCGGCGATAGCGCTGGATTTTTCGGACCGGCGTTTTGGCTGGATGATATTGACAACCCGATTTATAAAAATGTTGAACGACGACTTATCCCAATTAATCCGCAGGAAGATTTTGAACACGCGAGTCTTGACGCCATGTCAGAACTGAAGCGCAATTGTTTAGACGCTGTCGCTTCGTCGGAGTATGATTTTATTTCCGTAAGTTTTTCGCAAATAGATTTGGCGGCGCATCAGGGAGATTTTGAACTAACTAAACGAATTGTAGAGGAGCTTGATCTAAGTCTTAAAGCCATTGCAGAAGCAGTTGAAGTTGCGGGAGGCGCCTTGCTTATTACTTCGACTCATGGCTCGGCTGAACGTATGATTGATCCGGCTACGGGAGCAAGTTTTAAAAAACATTCCTTAAATCCTGTATTTTTGTCTTTAATTGGTCGTCGTTTTCAGGGTTACAATCTTGGTTGGCCGGAAATTTCTCCTAATCATATTGAGAAAGCAGCGCCAATTGGTAATTTGGCCGATATAGCGCCGACAATTTTAAAATTAATGGGCTTGAAAAAACCGAGCAGTATGACAGGTAATAATCTTGGAGCATAATATGATCGGCGCCCCTCTCAAAAAATTATTTACATCCGCCAGCTCGAGCGTCGCATCGGCTGCTTTTATTATCGGTTTATTTTCAGTGGCAAGTCGTTTACTCGGGGTGCTGCGCGATCGTATTCTCGCTTCGACTTTTGGTGCGAACCAGACCCTTGATATGTATTATGCGGCGTTTCGATTGCCTGATTTGGTTTTTAATTTGTTAGTGCTCGGCGCGCTGTCAGCCGGTTTTATTCCGGTTTTTGCCCGACTCGCTTCTGATCAAAAAGAGAAAAGCAACGCCTGGATGCTCGCTAATAATATTTTAAATACCTTAACCGTCGGTTTGATTGCGGTTTGTGGTCTGGGTATTGTTGCGGCACCATGGCTTGTTACAGTTATCGCGCCGGGATTTCCTATGGAAGCAAAGTCGACAATTGTTGTGTTGACACAAATTATGTTCCTCTCTCCTTTCTTTCTCGGTTTATCGAGTATTGTCGGAGGAATTTTACAATCGTTTCATCGTTTCTTTGTTTATTCGCTGTCGCCGGTTTTTTATAATCTGGGAATTATTTTTGGCGCGTTGTATCTTGCGCCGCGCTACGGGATTATCGGTTTGGCTTGGGGCGTCGTCATCGGATCATTTTGTCATTTCATTATTCAACTGCCTTCACTTTTTAAACTGGGCTTTAGATATCAGTTTTTCTTTAATTGGAAGGACAAGGCCATGCGTCAGGTCTACGGTATGATGACCGCTCGTACCTTAGGTCTTGCTATTACACAACTTAATTTAATTGTCATTACGATTATCGCTTCAGGTTTGGTTGAAGGATCACTCGCGGTTTTTAACTTGGCTAATAATTTGCAGTCTTTTGCCATCGGAATTTTCGGTGTTTCTTTTGCGGTCGCGGTTTTTCCGAGTTTATCAGCCGCTGCGAGCGACGAAATATTTATCAATCGTTTTTCAAGAACATTTCGACAAATTTTATTTTTTATTGTTCCGGCGACAGTATTACTCATTATTTTACGTGCGCAGATCGTGCGTGTAATTCTTGGTAGCGGTAATTTTAGTTGGGAAGATACGGTTATGACAATTGATACGGTCGGATTTTTTGCTCTCTCGCTCTTTGCTCAAGCGACACTGCCGCTCTTGGCCCGCGCTTTCTTTTCGCGACATGATTCCAAAACTCCTTTTATTATCGGTCTTTTGGCGGCGGTTGTGAATGTCGTACTGTCCTTATGGTTGGCGCCGACCTTGGGCGTCGCCGGTTTGGCCTTGGCATTTTCAGCCGGAATGATTATCAACTTTGTATTACTCTTTATTATTCTGCATCGCCGACTGGGCACTCTTGATGAGAAACGTATTGTTATTTCCATTGCCAAATATTCAGCGGCCGGTATTGGTATGGCTATTACGATTCAAGCCATGAAACTTTTACTCTGGCCTTTTGTTGATATGACAAGACTGTGGGGAATTTTATTTCAAGGTGCTTTGGCAGGATTATTCGGCTTACTCGTATATTGCGCGATTTGTTCGCTCTTGAAGACTCAGGAGTTTGCGGAACTCTGGGCCGCTACCAAGATTAGATTGTTTGCCTCAGCGCAAAAACTTGAATCAGATGATCAAGGAGAAGTACGCGGCATATAATATGAATACTAAGTACTGCACGATTTATTTGGCGCGTCACGGCGAAACTGAAGCTAATGTTTTGCGCATTACTCAAGGTCACTCAAGCTCGCCCCTAACTGATAAAGGTAAAATGCAAGCCAAGTCTTTAGGCGAGAATTTGCATGATGTTCATTTTGCCGCAGTATTTTCTTCTGATTTGGAGCGCGCGAAACATACGGCGGAAATTGCTACCCTTAATCGAAAGATTGCCGTACAAACCACCGAATTACTCAGAGAAAAATCTTTCGGTACTTTTGAAGGCGGACCGATTATTCATTATATTGAGGCCTTACAAAAAATCGTCAGCGAAGAAGATGAAGTGGCAAAGTATATGGCCGCCAAATTAGGAGTGGGCGATGAGAGTGAAGAAGAAGTCGCGACCCGCGTTATCCGCTTCTTACGGGAAATTGCTGTTGCCTATGCAGGGAAAACAGTGTTGGTTGTCAGTCACGGCGCGGCTATTCGTATATTACTTGCTCATCTTGGATTTGGTACGCGTAAGGAATTATTGGGTTCGATTTCAAATGCTGCGTATATAAAACTTGAATCTGACGGAATTGATTTTTTTGTAAGGGAAACGTTTGGAGTGATGAAGAAGCTGTAGCTTACTCACCCCCAGCCCCCTCTCTCCGCCAAAGGCGGAAAGAGGGGAGACTATCTTGACGAAAAGTAGAATTAGTTATAGATTTTCATCAAAGTTCTTTAACACCGAAATGGTGTAACAATAATTGAGTGAAAGGCTCAAGAGGAACATCATGGAAAAAACAATAAAAAAGAAGCGAGAAATTCACTCGCTAGATATGGCGGTTGTTTTATTCTTTGATCAGCTAAGGTTGATCGCCGCAGAATTATCAGATAATCAGCAAGCTTTTTGCCACAAATTTCCGATCGACATCCTTAAGATTAAGGTTATCGAGCATTACCCAGATAAACAGATGGCCATTCTTGAGATAAGACACTCACTGTGGAACAATAAAGAAAATTACGTTTATCTGTGTATGACAAAATCAGGTGGACGATGGGAACCGACACTGGGAAAGTTGTACGCTCCTACTGATTTTCTTGATGATGCTCTGTATTATGCTTTAAACTTTTTTTGTTTCAATGTTGTTAACGGAGGAACAATAATTATCCCTGAGACTAATAGTGATGATGCTCAAAAAAAGAAATTGGCTCGGAAAAATTTCTTAAAATCTCAATATAATATTAAAACAAAGGATATTTGGTTTCTTTCAGAATCCATGGGGAAGTAGTACTCAATAAACGTGTAAAAGAGAGTAAGCCGATTGGTTTACTCTTTTTCTTTTTCAAACTCACCCCCTGCCCCCTCTCTCCGCCAAAGGCGGAAAGAGGGGGATATTTTTGTAAAATTTTATTATCATTTTCCCCTCTCTGCCCTTTAGGGTAGAGAGGGGTTAGGGGTGAGTTGAGCTATTTTCTTTTATGTATTAGCATTAAGCCATGACCGAAACAAAAAAATTTCAAAAAAATAAAGAAGATTTTGTCTGCGATACATGCGGAACAAAGGTGAAAGGCAACGGCTACACCAATCATTGTCCTAAGTGTTTATGGTCAAAACACGTTGATATTAATCCCGGAGATCGCTCTGCCGAGTGTCTTGGGCTCATGGAGCCCATCGGATTGCTCATAACAGGTCATAATCAAGAGATAGTGCATCGATGTCAGCGTTGCGCCAAACAACTGACTAACCGGGTTTCTCCTGATGACGATTCAGAGGCAATAATTGCTTTATCACGACGAGTTTTTAAGTAATTTTAGCTAATATCAGCGATTTCACGCTTGACATTTTGAGTTATTATTCATATAATACGGAAGCCTTGTCGCAAGCTAATCGCCGGGCATGCGGACGGTCGCTGGTCGTAAAATATACGACTAGAGGAAAGTCCGGACTCCATATAACGGGCAGTGGGTAACGCCCACCAAAAGCAATTTTAGGGAAAGTGCCACAGAGACAATACTACCCGATCAACTGATCGGGGAAAGGTGAAAAGTAAGTCAGTGTCGACAAACGGCTATGACTTTCGCGCTTCGGTGACGAAGACGCGTGGTAAACCCTGCCTGGAGCAAGAGCAAACCTGTATTGAACAACAATGCAGAGGAACGTAGCTCGCTCGAATCCGCAAGCGATTGCGGATCAAGATAGATGGCCGTCGCCAGGCTCAAATGACCTGGTACAGAATCCGGCTTACAGCATACCCGGTGTTTAATTTGCGATAAGACTTAACAACATATATGAAACGATCCGAATTATTTTTTTCCGTAATATTGTTACCGATTGATTTTATAATGGTGGTATTGGCCGGCTTGTCCGCCTACTATTTGCGTTTTGCAGACTTGACTACGGATATCCGTCCGGTCATTTTTAATTTGCCTATTTCCGAATATTTGCAGATCTTATCTGTCATTGCTTTGGTGTGGTTGGTGATTTTCGCTTTTGCCGGTTTATACAACTTACGCGAGCTTGGCAGTTTGAAAACTGAATTGAAGCGCGTAGTCTTCGGATGTTCGCTAGGTCTTGTCGCCGTTGTTATTTTAATCTTCTTTTACCGTGAATTATTTTCTTCTCGCTTTATCGTTTTGAGCGGTTGGATTATTTCAATTATTTTCGTTGCGGTCGGACGCATTATTATTACCTATGTCCGCCGATTTTTTTATAAATACGGACTTGGCATTCATAAGGTTGTTGTCGTCGGTGCCGGGCAAACCTCAGATCGTATTGTTAAAGAATTTGCTTCTGAGCGTTGGCTTGGCTTTACAGTCGTTAAGCGTTTTGATGATTTTGATCTTGAAGCTTCAAAAGAATTAGAAGAATATTTAGAGACTAAAGAAGTTGATGAAATTCTGCAGGCTGATCCGAACCTGGCAAAAAGTGATCGTTTAAGACTTTTTGATTTTGCCGATGAACATCATCTAGTTTTTAAATATGCGGCTGATTTGCTTGAAACAAAAGTTCTGCGCGTTGAAGTTGATGAACTTGCCGGTATTCCGATTGTTGAAGTTAAGAAAACTCCCTTAGACGGTTGGGGCAGAGTAATGAAGCGTATTGTTGATATTCTCGGTTCCTTGTTCTTAATTATTATTACGAGCCCGATTATGCTACTCGTCGCGATTGCGATTAAGCTTGATTCTCGCGGTCCGATATTCTTTTCTAAGCTCGACGATGATTCGCCTTTGTATCGTATGGGTCAAGGCGGTAAAGCGTTTCGTTATTTAAAATTCCGTTCGATGTTGAATCGTATGAACAGCATGCGTTATAACGAATTGGCTGATAAGAATATTCGCGGCGACGGACCTATTGTTAAGATTAAAGATGATCCGCGTGTTACTCGCGTCGGTAAATTTATTCGTCGTTTTTCTTTGGATGAACTTCCAGAATTATTCTTGGTATTTATGGGCACGATGAGTTTAGTTGGTCCGCGTCCGCATTTGCCGGAAGAAGTTGCGAAGTATGAAAGCCGTCATAAAAAGGTTATGACAATTAAACCGGGTATTACGGGACTCGCGCAAGTTTCAGGACGAAGCGATTTAAGTTTTGAAGATGAAGTTCGTCTTGATACTTATTATATAGAGAACTGGTCCTTAATTTTTGATATTATCATTTTACTAAAAACTCCGTTGGCGGTATTTCGTCCGCGACAGGCTGAATAAGATATGGCAACTGCTTTGATTCATGATCACTTAGCCCAGGACGGCGGCGCTGAAAAGGTGCTCCGCGTCTTAGCTTCAATGTATCCGAAAGCGCCGATTTATACTTTGCTTGCTGATCCCGGCGTTGCGTCACTTTTTTCTAATCACATTGAAACCTCGATCATTCAAAAGATGCCCGGGGGATTAAAGCATTACCAATGGTATATGCCCTTCATGCCGATGGCGGTAGAATTTTTTGATTTAACAAGTTATGATTTGGTAATTTCTGATGCGTCAGCTTTTGCTAAAGGCGTGATAACCGGTCCGGATACTTTGCATATTTGTTATTGTCATACGCCAACTCGCTACGTTTGGGATTATACTCATCAATATATTCAGGAATTGCCGTATAACAAATATTTTAAAAAAATAATTTCGTTAGTCCTAAATTATATTAGACTCTGGGACCGTCAGGCCGCAGATCGCGTAGATTTCTTTATCGCGAATTCTAAAACTGTACAAAAGCGAATCAAGAAATATTATAAACGCGATTCAATCGTTATTTATCCGCCAGTCGAAACTTCAAAGTATCGCGTCCTCAATGCGCCCGGTGCTTATTTTCTTATTGGCGGACGTTTAGCTAAATATAAAAAAGTAGATATTGTCGTAGAAGCGTTTCGCGATTTAGGCCTTCCTTTGAAAGTGTTTGGATCAGGTGTAGATTTGCCTCGTTTGCGCGAGATAGCGCAAGGCGCTCCTCATATTCAATTCTTAGAAAGAGTAAGCGAAGAAGAGAAAATTAGACTATTTGAAAATTGCAAAGCCTTTTTAAATCCGCAGGAAGAAGATTTCGGAATTACGGTAGTAGAAGCTATGGCCGCTGGTCGCCCGGTTATTGCGTATAAAAAGGGCGGCGCAACGGAAACCGTAGAAGACGGCATTTCCGGTATTTTCTTTGATGAACAAACGCCTGTTGCAATAAAAGAAGCCCTCACTCGTTTTAATACAATAACATTCAATCAAAACGAAATCCGTGCGAAAGCGGAGCAGTATTCAGTAGAGAATTTTAAAGCAAAAATAACTGAAGCGGTGGAGGGGTTTAAGAATAAATCTTAGAAAATAAATTAATATGCCTAGCATTTCAAGCCTCTTTTTTTCAACAGACCCCGAGAAGCAGACACTTCATAAACGCATTATTCCCTCTGAGGATCAAAGAATAATGCAAAAAGAAAGATGGCATGATCTTGAAGACTGCTTGAAAGAAGATTTAAAAGAAAAAACGGGATATGCTATTTCGGCTTGGATACAAGGCTCATATAAATTTGGCACGCAAATTCGCCCAGCTCACCCAGACGGAGAATTTGATATTGACTTAGGAATATATTTTAGTTGGGAAGGAAATCAATCTGAAGGTAGATATGGTCCCAAGGAATTAAAAACATTTGTACAGGAAAGTATCTTCAAGTATGCAGAAGAGGTAGGGGATGAAATTATTGAAATAGTAAGACCACCAAAAACTCGATGCTCACGCGTTCGATTTAGTGAAAATTTTCATATAGATGTCCCGTCTTATCATTTAGACCCTGTTAAAGATAATAGGTCATTAGCCACAGAAGATAACATATGGGAAGAGAGTGATCCAAAGGCTTTATATCTTTGGTTCAGGGAACAATGTTCCGAAGACGAAGATAATCTTATTCGTCGCTTAATTAGATATTTCAAAATTTGGTCTTCTCTTAACTTTAACGCGGGCTGTCCGTCAACTGTTGTTTTAACAGTGTTAGTAACAGAAGCTTTTGCATTATTAAAAGATGAACAAAAAGAAGGTGATGATATTGCATTAAAATATTGTCTTGAATATATTATTGAACGATTGAGTGAAGATGCATCGGTGCTTAACCCAGTTAATAAAAATGAAAATCTAAATCGCCTCACTGTAGATGAATTTAGATTATTTTTAGAAAGGTTACGAATTTTATTAGACACTGCAACCAGGGGAATAAATTCAGGAACAGAAATTGAAGCAGCTATAATATGGCAAGAAGCTTTTTCACACTTCTTTTTTATCCCGTTACCTGCTAATGAGGAAGCACCGACTCAAAAAGCATTAGTGAAACTACAATTTGATCCAATTGTTTCTGTAAGTGCTGTTTCTAATGATAACCCCACACTAAAATATTCTGGTTTAAATAAAATCGGACCAATTCCTCAAAATTGTAGCATTGTATTCAATTTAGATAATCATTCTACTTTATCAGAAAGAACAAGTATAGAATGGATGGTAAGAAATGAGGGTAGAGACGCGGAAATCAGTAACGACCTGGGTCATCGAGCTGGGGTTGGAATTCAAGGGAAAGAACGCTCTCAATATGTGGGAACCCATTTTATGGATGTTGTAGTTAAATCTCCCTATAACGAAATTATTGGGTATAAACGTATACCAGTGACTATTTCGGGCCAAGTTATACCGCGGACAAATAAGAAAAAAGCATGGAATGGTCGATTATCAAAGAGACAGAACAATAATGCAAATTTTATTAATAGATACATGTAATATGTTTAATGAATTTGAAATTAACAAAAAGATAGATATTCTTTTGCACTCACTCAGTGAAAGATATAACTCATTACATAAAATTCGAGGAAGAGTTCAAGGTATAGGTATTTGGTCATTGGGAGTAATGGTGGGAATTTGTGGATGGCTACTAAAAGGAGATATTATTTTAAATATTTTCCAAAAGACAATCTATATTTTAGCGGCAATTGGCGCTTTTTTAGTTATTCGTTTTTTATATTTAAATGATTTAAAAAAGGGATTCAAATCCCAGCAACGCGTTGCTGTAAAAATTGAGAAATCTTTAAAACTTTTTGAGCCCGGTTTTTTTCTCACTGGAGATTCTATTTTTCCAATGAAATGGTTAGATGCAGGTACAAATGAAGGCGAGGGAAAATTTTTTCAGACGACATATATTTTATTATATATCGGTATTTTATTTGTTGTCTTAAGTATTTTATTTAACGGAGTAAATAATAATATAAAGATCAAAAATAACCATGATTTTCATCATTCTACATCTAAAAAATGTTCCTATCAAAGTTTCAATAATAATAAACAATATATTTTAAAACCCTTTTAAGAAGCGCTCATTCATCGACATCCGCCCTTTATGATAAATCTCGGAACTCTTCAATTTAAATCTTTAAACGAAAATCACAACTTAGTTAGTGATTCTATTATTACATTGGCGCAAAGCCTAGAAGAAGAAATGCGACCCTTGGTTGCGGAAATTGATCCAAAGTACATGGGCGGGAAAGAACTATGCGAACACTACGGCGTTAATCCGGAAGACGGAGCTAACTGTGTTATTATTGAAGCAAAGAAAAATGAAAATGCTGAGAATAATATTTCTGAATTCGTCGCTATCGTCGTCCCCGTCGGCAATCGCGCCGACTTAAACGGCTTTGTTAGAAAACACTTGGGCGCCCGTCGCGTTTCTTTAGCGCCGCTCGATAAGGTGATTGAAGTTACAGGAATGGAATACGGAAGCATTACGCCTTTTGGATTGCCGCCGTCTTGGAAAATTTTAATTGACGCGGTATTAATGAATAAAGAGCAGATTATTATCGGTGGTGGAAAACAAGTTTCAAAACTTTTAGTTAAGACTGCTGTTTTTAAAGCGTTAGCAAATGTTGAGATTATTAAGGATTTGAGTAAAACTATATGAAAACAATCTTAGTTGACGCAGTAGATGCGTTTGTTGTAGAAAGTGAAAATAATTTTAAAGTCTTTGAGGAGATGAAGATTTTGTTGGATCAATTCTCTAACAGAAAAATCATCCTTACCGGAGCGAATGATGAGCAGTTCAAAAATTTTGGCTTGGATAAGATGCCTTATGAAGTGTTTACTTTGAAACATAATCCTGAGAAAACCGAACCGGAATATTATAAGAAAATGCTTGAATATTTTGGCCTTACAGCTGAAGACGTTATATATTTTGAACATAATCCTGAGGCAGTTAAAAGCTCTGAATCAGTTGGGATAAAAACAATGTTTTGGGATAATGAAAAAAGACCACTAGAAGATTTAAAGCAGTTTTTAGAGAAGAATGTTTAAGCTATGTATAACCACGCACCACAAGATTATATCTGCCCGATTTGTTTAGGGGTCAAAGGAATAGAGAATGAAGACACTATGATCCGCAAGTCGGACATAGTCTTTCAAGATGATTTGGTTACCGTTTTTATCAGTTCATTTTTTGTCGGTAATAATCCCGGTCATCCGATAATTGTTCCGAATGAACATTTTGAAAATTTATATGATTTACCCGATGAATACGCAGATAGGATTATTGAAGTCTCAAAAAAAGTTGCTCATGTCCTAAAGACTGCAAGAAAATGTGACGGAGTCATGGTGTTGCAAAATAACGAGCCGGCATCAAATCAACATGCTTTTCATTATCATATGCACTTGTTTCCGAGATTTGATAATGATAAACTTCATGAAAATATGTCAGTTTCAAGCAGGCCAACAGCAGAAGAACGTTTGCCTTATGCGCAGGCTTTAAAAACTATTTTGAGCTCATAACTTATTTCTCTAGGCCCCCGCCTAAGGCGAAAACTTGACTCACCCCTAACCCCTCTCTACCCCTTCGGGCAGAGAGGGGAAATTTTAAAAACGTTATTACTAAAGCCCCTCTCTGTGCGATAGCATAGAGAGGGGGCAGGGGGTGAGTTGTTTCCCTTGAAGAACTAACCCCGAACTGGTACGATTTGATTGAGCATCCAGAGGCGATTCAGCCATTTGTGAATTTTAATAAAGTGTAAAATTATTGTAAATATATATATGTTTCCAAAGGATATAGTTATTATAGATTTCGAAACTTCTCATAAAGAATTAGAGAAAGCCGAGCCATTACAAATCGGCGCTATTTTGCTTGATAAAAATACTTTAGAAGAAAAACAAAGTTTTGTAAGTTATGTTGCCAATACTTCAGTTAACGAAAATATAAAAATTAACGGAATTAATAAGGACAAGCTCGAAGGAGCCCTATCTTCTTCTGAAGTCATTACTAAGTTTGTTGAAACTTTTGGTAAGGATTTTACTTTCTCCGGTTGGGTGTGCGAAAAAGATCGTGCACTTTTTAGAAAAATGCTTATCTCTGCGAATATGAATCCTTCAGAATTTGATTTTCATATTCTTGATATTTGGCCTATTGCATACACTCATTTACTTAAGCAGGGATATACGGGTAGTATGGGTTCAGAAGAAATGTTTCAAGCCTTTGGCCTGCCGGCACGAGGAGAGCATAATGCTTTAGAAGATTGTCGTTATGCTGCAAGTGTTCTTAGGAAGATAATTTTATAGTGTAATTATGCAAACAATTTTTGAAATCCTAGATTTTATTGTTCCAAGAGCTTTGGAATTAAGCAAATTGTATACAGTAGATGAGCAGCTACCTATAAATTACGCGTGTATTTTTTGCCAAAATGATTCTGAGTTTGAAGAATTTAATAAGCAAGCTGGTGATGTTGGAAGTGTTGTAGAACAAACTCCGACCGGACCTTTGTACAAATTTAATAAATCTCTTGAAACAGTTGCTGGTCCTTTATGGCTTTTAAAAATACGTAAACCGAATTCTGAGCGTCAAGAAAGAGGCGACGCCGATTTTACCCTGAAAAATTATAAAGAGTTTAAGGAAAAATATTTAAAAGATTCTGAGCATTTTAAACTGATTGAACGAGAGAATTTTGAAATGCTTGAGTTAAGAGATGAAAAATTTAACGTTTTGTCATATTTTTCAAGTATTCCATTGATTGTTCAGTTGGGAATTGAATAAGGTTTATGTCCCCTATAGAAAATCTCAAAACTGAAGTTAAAAAACTGTACGAAGCGCAGAATCCAAATCGTGCGGATTGGTCTGATTGGTTATACGCCAATCATGTTTTTTTAGTTGCGGATTATGCGCAACATTTATCAAAGAAACTTGGAGTTGAAAATGATTTAGCTGTTGCCGCAGCAATACTTCATGACATTGCCGACGCAGTTATTAGAAGAGAAGATCCGGAGCATGAAGTTAAAAATGTTGAAATTGCCAAAGAGCTGCTTGTAAAAACCGGCTTTAATGAAAATGAAATTAAGATTATTGTTGATGACGGCCTGTATTTTCACGGCTGTCACGACAACGAACGCCCGCAAACCATTGAAGGGAAAATCTTAGCGACAGCCGACGGCGTAGTTCATCTTAATTCAGATTTTTATGAATATGCAGTTCAAGAACGAACTAAAACCAGTCCGCTTGAAAAGGTTGCCGCCTGGGCCTTAGAAAAAATCGAGAGAGATTATCACAGTAAGATCTGTTTTGATGATGTTAGACAAGAAATGACTGAGTGCTATAATCAACTGAAAGAAAGATTTAAACAATAAATCGACATCCGTCCGCAAAAATATGATCAATTTTGAAAATAGTACTTCTAAGCTCAACGAAACAGTTGGTAAAATTCGAGAAAGAATTCAAGAGGCTCGAAGCAAGATTCTTGATATTACCAATATTGATGAAAATGAGGTCATGGAAAAATTAGAAGAAGCTGGGAGCTTGATTGAATTAAATGATTTAACAGAATTAAGGTTGGCTTTGCAAGAATTTGGGTTTGCCGAAGAACAAATAAGAAAGATTTTAAGCCATGAAAATGCCCATGCTAATAAAGCTGAGTCACTTGGTGCTAATTTATGGCGTTATATAATATTTCTCGGCATGAAAAACGGCGAAGAGATGGCGCTTCCTGCTGCTAAACCTAGTCATCCTGTTGGGTGGAGTGAAAAAAAATCCAATGAAGTAAGAAAAGCAACAATTCTTGCTCCTTTGGAATACGAAGATTCCTTATCAGAGAGTGACAGGAGATATTTGAAACTATTTGATTAAGAAAGTATATAGTTTATCATGACCATCCTCATCGACATCCGTCCGTTAATGGACGCACGATATAGCGGAGTATCGGAATACATATTCCGTTTGCTTAATGCGCTCTTTAAGATTGATGATAAGAATAACTACATTTTATTATATAATTCTTTTTCTCAAGTCAGAGATCCTAAATTTGATTTTCCTAATGTTAAAATTGTCAGAAAAAAGATTCCGAATAGGATTTTAAATTATCCTTTACTCTGGTTACTCGGTCGTCCGCGTTTTGATAAGTGGGTGAACGAAAAGATTGATATATTTTTCATGCCGCATATTAATTATATGGCGGTGTCTAAAAACGTTAAGACAATTTTAGCAGTACATGACATCTCCTTTTTAATTGAACCAAGATTTTTTAGTTGGTGGAAGAATCTATGGCATACTTTTGTTATGGTAAAACAACTTGTCAGACGTTTTGATAGAATCGTTGTGTTTTCCGAGCATACCAAACGAGATTTAGCGGCGCTTTGTAAAGTGAGTCTTGATCAGATCAGCGTTATACATTCCGGCATTGATCAGTCTTTTAAAGTCTATGATAAGAATGATCCGAAGCTTGTCGCTGTTGCAGAAAAGTATCATCTGACTAAACCGTTTATATTATTTTTATCTACTTTAGAGCCGCGAAAAAATGTTGAAGGTTTGGTCTTAGCCTTTAATGAATTAAAAAAGAAACATCAAGGAGAACTAGATTTAGTTTTAGCCGGGGGACGCGGCTGGAAATCCGTGCCTATTTTTAAATTAATTAAAGAGTCTCCGTATAAAGACGATATTAAAGTTTTGGATTATGTTCCCGAAAATGAACGAGCATTTTTATATTCTTTGGCTAAAGTATTTGCCTATCCTTCTTTTTACGAAGGCTTTGGTTTTCCGCCGCTTGAAGCTATGGCTTGCGGCACGCCGGTCGTAGTCGCCGGAGTTTCTTCCTTACCGGAAGTGGTGGGGCAAGCAGGGATTTTGATTGATCCCTATAATCCGAGTTCTATTGCTTTGGGTTTAGAACAAGTTTTATCTAATCCTGAGCTTGCTGCTGACTTATCTAAAAAAGGTTTAGAACAAGCAAAACAGTTTAATTGGGCGCGTAGCGCAGAACAATATTTGGAACTGTTTGAAAATATTAATACATAAAGCAAATTTGTAAAAACTGTCATTCCAGCGTAAGCTGGAACCCAGGGGATAAAGGTACTACGCTTTAATCCTGGGTCCCTGCTTTCGCAGGGATGACAAGGGAGTGAATATTATGACTCAACAGAAAAAAACTAATGCACCGTTGGCTGATCGTTTGCGCCCTAAAACACTGGAAGGTTTTTTCGGGCAAGACGATATAACAAAAACAGGAACTTTAATCCGACATTCTATAGAATCGGGCAATTTGCCGTCTTTAATTTTCTGGGGTCCTCCCGGAACCGGAAAGACAACCCTCGCTTTAATTATTGCCAATGCGACTGACGCCGATTTTGTACGTTTTAGTGCGGTGACTCAGGGCGTTGCAGATTTACGAAAGACAATCGATCGCGCCAAAGAAAATCAGATCCTGGACAAGAAGACAATTTTATTTATTGACGAAATACATCGTTGGAATAAAGCGCAACAAGACGCGTTACTACCACATATTGAAAGTGGAGCAATTGTTTTGATCGGCGCAACAACGGAAAATCCAAGCTTTGAAATTCGCTCGGCTCTACTTTCTCGTTGCCGCGTGGTTGTTTTAAAATCTTTGTCGGCTGACGCTATAAAAAATATTATTAATCAGGCTTTGAACAATCACACAGAAGGTTTGCCGGAAAATATTACAGCTGACGAGGAAGCAATTACTATGCTCGTGCAATTGTCTCAAGGCGATGCGCGTTCAGCTTTAAACATTTTAGAAGCAGCAAGTGTCATGCATGATCACATTACTCTTGAATCAATAAAAGAAGCTGCGCAGAAATCACATCTCTTATACGATAAAGACGGAGAAGAACATTATAATATTATTTCCGCGCTTCATAAATCCTTACGCGGCTCTGATCCTGATGCTGCCTTGTATTGGTTAGCGCGAATGTTGGAAGCCGGAGAAGATCCGATGTATGTCGCGCGTCGCTTGGTTCGTTTTGCCTCGGAAGATGTGGGCCTTGCCAACTCTCGCGCGCTTGAACAAGCGAATGCCGCGTATCAAGCCTGCCATAGTTTGGGAATGCCGGAATGCAATGTAATATTAGCGCAGCTTGTTGTCTACTTAGCGAAATGCGAAAAATCCAATGATCTGTATCTCGCGTATCAAGCCGCAGCGGCTGATGCACAGGCTACGTCAAATCTCGGTGTGCCACTTCATCTTCGTAATGCACCGACCTCGCTCATGAAAGATTTAGGATATGGCAAAGATTATAAATACAGTCCGAGTTTTGATTATAAGGAAGAGCAGGATTATTTTCCGAAAGAGCTGGGGAAGAAGAAATATCTATAGTTCCTCTCTCCCTGGAACAGGGAGAGAGGCCAGGAGAGAGGGATATGAAAAAAGCAGTACATTGTACTGCTTTTTAAGCTTAAGAGATTTTATGCTAACACTTCTTTAACTTGCTCTTTAAGTGTTTTTTGGTATTTAAGAATGTGTTTATACCGAGAACCGAATGCTTGTTGCTGTGATTGGTAGTTGCCTTTTCCACGATAGCAATTTATAGCAATATAAATGGATTTTTTATATTCTTTTTCTCGCTGCCGTTCAACTAAAGGAATAAATGTATAGCTGCCATATATTTCTCCACCTAAGCAAAATTCAGTCAGTGTATTTTTTGAGTTCATTGGCAGATACAATTTTGATTTCAGAAATTTTTCGATTTTTTTAACAGGAATGACTTTGTTGAATCTGATTATAACATCAAAATATAAATCAGTAGAATCGGAAAACTTCTTTTTTTCGGGAGGAATGAAGGTTTTAATAATTTCTTCTTGCCCTTTTTTATTGGTAATGGAGAAGAAGCAAAAAAGTACTTCGCTAAGTTTAATACCCCGTTTCACTAATTCAGCTTTCATTGCTGTTCCTTTTTTATAGTTAATTTTAAAGAATATATTAATACCCGATTATTGCATTTCTTTCTGGTTTTGTCAATAGATTTTAGAAAATAAAAAAGGAACCTTTTGGTTCCATTTTTAGAATATTTTTAGAGCTTTCTTTTTTTACGCCTTTTGCGGTTTAATGAAATGACCCCACAAATGATAAATTTAAAGATATCTTCAATTGATTTAACTTTTGGCTTTTTCATAATGAACAGCCCTCCTTATGTCTTTAGTATAGTCCTCGTTGGGGTCAAAAACAATATTGACAGATTAAGAAAAATAGCCTAGAATACAAGCTCAATCATGCTTTGCATGGTTGAATTTTATTAACAATCTCTCATGCTCTATTGGTTTTTCCTTGTCCGAAGCAGGTGTTAGCTTGCCGGATAATAGGGGCAGAGGAATAAAAGGAAAATATGAAAAATGACAAAAGTTTATCTCTGCCATCAGTGACAGAGATGTTAGAAGCCGGTATGCACTTCGGCCACAGAACTTACAAGTGGCACCCGAAGATGAAGCCGTTTATTTTTGAAGCCCGCAAAGGGATTCATATCATCGATTTAGAAAAAACCTTAACTCAGCTTGAAAAAGCCTTGGCTTTTATTAGTCGCTCGGTTTCCGAGGGCAAGAACGTTTTGTTTGTCGGAACAAAGACTCAAGTTAAGAATCACTTGCGCGACGCTGCGAAAGAATGCGGTATGCCCTACATCTGCGAACGTTGGTTGGGCGGAACTTTGACTAACTTCAACATCATCCGTAATTCGATTCGTATGTATGTTGATTTACTGGAAAAGAAAGAAAGCGGCAAGTTGGAAAAATATACCAAAAAAGAACGCATCAAGTTTGATCGCCAAATCGCCAAGCTCTCAATGAGCGTTGGAGGTTTAGTGACTTTAAATCGTCCGCCTGATATTATTTTTATTTGGGATATCAAGCATGAAGAAACTGCTTTGGCAGAAGCTAAGAAGCGTCGCATCCCGATTATCGCTGTTTGCGATACTAACGTAGATCCGACTGGTATTGATTACGTTATTCCGGCTAATGACGACGCGAGCAAGGCCATTACTTTAATTTTAGGATTACTTAAAGATACAGTTATCGCATCTCAGACCGACGTGGCTGCAGCTAAGGCTGAAACAGTCGCTACTGAAGAAATTAAATAATAAATTAATAATTCCAGCCAGAGGCTGGTCCGCCTTTGGCGGAAAAATAAAAAATATGGAACACATCAAAGAACTCCGCGACCGAACCGGCGCGGGAATTGTAGACTGCAAGAACGCTTTGACCGAATCCGGCGGCGATCTTGAAAAGGCGATTGAAATACTGCGCAAGAAGGGAATTGCCAAAGCCGCAAAGCGCGGCGATAGAGAAGCGCACGAAGGTGCAATTACTGTCGCGGTTAATGACACTAATACTGAAGGCTATATTTTCGAGATGAATGCCGAAACTGATTTTGTTGTACGCAATGAACAATTCAAAACTATGGGCGATGCTATCTTGGCTGCGGCTAAGACTCATGTTCCCGCTTCTATGGAAGAGTTGCTGGCTGTTAAGTTAACAGACGGATCAAGCGTCGATGAAGCGTTACTGCATATGTCCGGCGTTATCGGAGAAAAAATCGGTTTAAGCCGTTATGAACGTTTGACTTCAAACGGAACAGTCGCGGCCTATGCTCACCCGCAAGGTAATATTGGCGTTTTGGTTGCCTTGAGCACTCCTAACTCTGTTGAGTTAGCTAAAGATATTGCCATGCACGTTGCAGCAGCCAATCCTCGTTATTTGAATTCAACTGAAGTTGATCCTTTAGAGATGGATAAAGAAAAAGAAATTTATCGCGAACAACTTATCAAGGAAGGCAAGCCTGCCGAAATGGTTGATAAGATTTTGGTCGGTAAGATGAACAAGTACTATGAAGAGGTATGTCTTTTGGACCAAGAATATATCAAAGACGATAAGAAGAAAGTAAAAGACATCTTAAACGGAGCAACTATAGAAAAGTTTATCCGTTTCTCGCTGTAAGCTCGAGTAATTTTACTCTAATAAAAACTCCTCCAATGTGGGGAGTTTTTATTTTTGCCCTACCCCCCAACTTTTCTACTGTCAGAACCACTGAAGGACACTGAAAAATTCTGATTTACACTGAAGCTTCAGTGTCTTCAGTTTTGTCAGTGTCCTTCAGTGGTTCAGGAGAAGAGGTGAATGAAAAATAAGGGTTAGGGATAGGGCTGAGTTAGTGTTAAGGCCACTTTTTGCTATACTGTAATTATGAGTTATGAAATACTTCTAAGCCTCGAGATTCTTACTATGGCCGCTTTAGTGGTTGTAATTATTGTCGTGGCATACCAACAATTTAAAAAGCCGAATAAGTCTCGCGAAGCCGATTTTGTTGCTTTGGCCTCACATCAATTGCGCACCCCGTTAACAATTATGCGCGGCTATATTTCGATGTTACTGGACGGAGACTTTGGAAAAATTGAAAATAAGCGCCAAGAAGCGGCGATGACTGCAGTGTATCAAGCCAATGAACGCTTATTACGATTAGTGGAAAACATGCTTGGTGTTTCTCAACTTGAGAGTAAGAAAAATTTTCATATTGAAAAAGAAATGTTTAATGTATCGAAACTTGCTACAGAACTTGTTGAGGAAATGAAGCATAAGGCATCGGTTAAAAATTTGGAATTAAGTTTACAGATTGCACCGCAGCTTAAGAATATTCACGCCGATGAATTAATGATGAGACAAGTGATTTTGAATCTATTGGATAACGCAATTAAATATACTAAGCGTGGAAATATTATTTTGCAGATGGAAGAAAAAAATAATCTTTTGCAATGCTCTGTAGTAGATACTGGACCGGGTATTGATAAGAAATATTTGATTGATATTTTTGAAAAATTTGAACGTCGCGATGTGCCTGATAATAATCAAGAAGGTTTTGGACTTGGACTCTATGCTTGCAAATTAATTGTCGAAGCGCATCACGGTCGTATTTGGGCAGAAAGTCGAGGCAAAGATTTTGGATTTAAAGTAAGTTTTGAAATTCCGATTTAAAAATGTTTAACTGGAAATATGAAAGAAGTAATAAACAATACAGGTGTTAAAGAATTTCTTCCTTATGATGAAATGTATGAAGACAAATTTTTTTATAAAAAACTTGATACTATTGAAAAAGCACAAGATTTTTTAGATCATATAAGTAATGAATACGCAATATTGAGGGATAATTACCGCCAGTGTAAACAAGCATATACAGAGCATCCCGATTTACAAGAATATGAAGCACTTCAGAAAAAAGCTAGACGGATGAATGACGAAATTCAGGAATTGAACTCTATTTTTAATAGAAAAGATAAGGCAATAGTAGAAAATGATTTATCTAAACTGCTGGAAGAAATTGAGATCTTAAAAAAAGATCCCCAGGTAGAACAAGCTCTTCTTGAAGTTGAAAAACCAATGCTTGAGGCGGATGAAATAATAAGTAGGGCTGGAGTGAAAAAGGATATTCCTTTTATGGTAACAAATCAAATTGTTATTCCGTATTTACATAAAAAATTTCAATTGCATCAAGAATTAACGGAGCTTGAAGCTAGTGACAAGCAGCACATGGAAGCCGAAATCGAACGATTATATAAAGAACTGGCTGACTGTGAAAATCAAATAGATGTTTCAGAAAAAGAATATCAACTCGAGCAAGAAATTGGAAGAAAAGAATATGAACTTCGAAACCTACCTAATCGAATAGCTAGAATTAAGCAATCAATTGATAATTTAGAATCTGCTCTGGACAAAAATGTTGTAAAATTTCGTGCTTCATTTAATTAACCAGTTTTTAAATTTTTAGTGACTTTAAAATACCAGTAAAATAATTATTGTTGACAGAAAACACACCTTATTCTAAGGTGTGTTTAATTGTTCTTTAACCAAATAAATATATCATGAATACTATAGAAGATTTTGAAGCCTGGATTTTAATTAACCCTGGCTTTATAGTTGTAAAAGATTTTCTTCAAAAGATTTTTGAATATAAAAAATTAACGGAAGAAAAAATTTGTACTATGTCCGGTGGTGTAAGAGACGAAATGCTACGTGACGCTTTCAAACTTAATGCCGAACATATCCTCGAACTTACTGAGGAAGTTTGCAAAAGGATGAGAAAAGAATGTGACAAACATCAGATATTTGAAAAGCATGGTGATATTTTGAATCTCATGATGGATCATAATGATGAAGGTCAATATGGTTTTTTCGGAATGACGCTTTTTGAACACAGTATTTCCGAAGCAGTTCAGTATATAGTTCGTGGAAAATCTCAGGCCAGTTTTGCACGACATGTTCTTGTTCCTGAAAACCATTTACTTCGCAATAAAAGCATCCGTGAGATGGATGCTTTATGTGAGGTCTTGATTCATGATACTAAACGTAGTTTTGATTTTCATATTTCTCAGGAAATTGAAGCTGATAATTCTTTATTACTAATCGGCAGTTTTAATTACGGTTGGCCGCTCATTGGAGTGATGCTCCCTTAATCTATGGAGATGGATTAAAAATATGTACTTTATTAAAAAACAGGATCCTCAGTCCTGTTTTTTCTTATTTTCTTCATGTTTTCTGAAAAAAGTGTTAAGAGCAATTACTCCAATTAAAAGAACAAAAAAGTCCATGGAATTTTCCGACTTCCAGTGTAATGAAAAAGAACGTAAGCCATTTCGTTCGCTTCTTTCAAGCTCAAGCCAGATGCCGTCTGAAAGTAAATCAAATATAAAATGGTTTCTTCCAATTCGGACATCAAGGGTACTGTGTTTGCCCCAAATATATTTATTTATCCTCTCCATGTCCCTACAAACATAGGTATTGGTTTTTCTTAATGTAGTTTTTTTACAGTTTTTAAGAAAATTAAGTAGATTTGGGTAGATATGACCTATTTCTGCAAGTGGCAAGGAGCACAAATCAAAACTTTGTTCACTAAGCACTACAGGATTAGGAAAGCGACCATCAAATTCATAATAGAATAAATCTTTGATTGTATTGAGAAAAGGATCCAATTCATCAAAGTTTATTCTTTTAAGTTTTCTCTTGTTATTGCAATAACTACAATCACCACCACCAATTCGAGGGTATGTAACGCACTGACAGTCTTCGTCTCTTTGTTCGGGAAGTTTCCAGTGATAGATTATTTTTTTTGTATCAAAGGATTGAAGTTTTAAGCAGCCATTATAACCAAGAGCCTCATTATCAACTACAAATTTCATCTCATCGCTGCTGTGAATATGGTTATTCCATTGTTGCCTGAATCCTTCATTGATGAACAGCGGAGAAAAAATAACAACGATTGTTTTTCCTTTCAATAAAATATCAATCATTCTTCACCTGCTTTCTATAAAATGTGTTGAGGGCAATCATGCCAACTACCAAAATAAATTGTTGTCCCGGGCCAAAAATATTATGGTCAGCAATTTTCTGCCTGTTATAATAATCTGTGCCCTCATTAATGCTCCAGACCGAACCATCCTGTCCCGTATTAAGATAGAAACCATCTTCTTGAATTTTTACTCTGAAAAAATTATTTTCTGTTCCGTAAATATACAAATTCATTCGTGACATTTCTTTTTTTACATATTTACATAAAGCTTCTGCTGTTTCTTCATCACAGTTTTTAAAAAAGTCCAAGAGTGGAGGATAGATTGCTCCGCCAAGCCCAGGTCGTCCTTCGCTGCTCTGATATCTACAGGTCAGGTCAATAAATATACTCTGCTCTGACGCTGTTTTAGGATTGCCAAAACGACCATTAATCTCATAGCCGAATAATGTGTAAAGAGATACAAGAAACTTTTCAATTTCATGCATATCAACGTAAAATATACCTGCTCGATCTTCTCTTTCTTTTTGTTCTGGGAAAGGCCATTCATAGCTGATAATTTTATCTTCGGCAATACGCTTAAAACATTTGTCAAAACCAAGAAATGGTTCTTCCATTGTAAGTTTGCCGTATTTTTGATAGGCGATTTGTACATTCTCTCTTTTTTTCCACCGTTCTTTAAATTTATCATCAAAGAAAGCGGGATTAAAGTTAAGGAGAATTCTGCTTTCTTCTAAGATGATATCTAACATGATTTTCTTATTAAATTTTTAATTTACTATTGGCCTTATTTAAGCATGCGTTTATTGCTTCGTCAATAAGAAAAATACGCATTGACAAGGTCATTTTAATACGCTATAATATAGATACTTACTATTAAGCACTTTAGCAATATGTCAGACATGCAAGACAAGGATTTTTTGGTAATGATCGTTAAGGCGATTGTTGGCCATCCGGAAAATGTTGAAGTCGATCGCACCGTTGATGAAATGGGCGTTCTACTTACACTGAAAATCAATCCGGAAGATATGGGTTATGTTATCGGCCGCCGCGGTCAGACCGCTCAAGCCATCCGTACGCTTTTGAAGATCGTCGGAGCAAAGAATAACGCCCGCGTTAATTTGAAGATCCATGAACCGGAAGGTTCTACTCATGTTCGTAAAGAACGAACCGATCGTCCAGAGCACAGTGAACGTCCGGGAATCAAGAAAGAAGATAATCTTGAGGATCCGCTCGACACTTCAGCGATTGAAAATTTAACTATCTAAAACCACAAAACCCTCCGCCGATTTGGCGGAGGGTTTTGTTGCAAATCCTATGTTGTTTCGCGTCCTAACAATTTTTCCCGAACTTATCACCGGTTATATGAACACCGGAGTGTTAGGGCGCGCGATTAAGAAAAAAATAATTAAAGTTGAAGCTTTTAATTTGCGTAACTGGGCAACTGATAAGCATGGCACTTTAGATGACACACCCTACGGCGGAGGAGCAGGTATGCTTATGAAAGCCGAGCCAATTTATAAAGCATTAAAAAGTTTAAAGAAAATCAAGAATCAAAAAATAGTTTTACTTTCCGCAAAAGGTAAAACGTGGAATCAAAAGATGGCAAAGAAGTATAGTGCATTTGTGCCATCTGTGGTATTTATTTGTGGAAGATATGAAGGTATTGATGAGAGAGTCCTAAATTTGGTGGATGAAGAAATTTCTATTGGTAATTATGTTTTGAGCGGGGGAGAACTCGGCGCTTTAACTGTGATGGATTCTATCGCTCGGCTTATTCCGGGAGTCTTAGGAAATACTGAAAGTATTGTCAGTGAATCACATTCAGAAGAAGGCATGCTTGAATATCCACAATACACAAAACCCGAAGTGTTGAAGTTCGGGTCTAAAAAATATAGTGTTCCAAAAGTTTTGTTATCCGGCAATCATGCTGAAATTGCGAAATGGAGAAAGAGTAAATTTAAAAAAGCTTGACCTCACCCAACTCGGTCTTCGACCTCGTTACCCTCTCCACCTTCAGTGGAGAGGGTGGATTCGCGAAGCGAAGACGGGAGAGGGATGCTAGAAAAGCTTTGAAATAAGTTCAGTAAGATTTTTTATATCGCCGGGCCCGAGCACTGTTTTAAAACCAAGCTTCTCAGCTTCCTTGAGTCGTTGACTTGTTTTACTAATCGGCCTGATTTCTCCGCCGAGTCCTATCTCTCCTAAGACGAGAGTTTTTTTATTAACCGGTTTATCGAGCATTGAAGAAACAATTGCGGCGGCAACTGCGGCGTCGATCCCGGGATCATCTACTTCAAGTCCGCCGACAATGTTAACGATAATATCTTGCGCCGTGATGTTTATTTTCGTTCGTTTATTAATAACTGCGCATAAAACCTGTAAGCGGTTTAAGTCAAAACCCGAGGCTTTTCGCTGCGGATAGCCAAAGACGGTTTTAGTCACTAGGGCTTGAATTTCAACTAAAAACGGCCTGGTTCCTTCGATTATACAACTGGTAACCGAGCCGCTTGCGCGTTCGGTTTCAGCTTCTAAAAAGATTGACGAAGAGTTTGTGATTGGTTTAAAACCCGTGCCCGTCATTTCAAAAATTCCCAATTCGTTGGTTGAGCCGAAACGATTTTTTGACGCGCGGAGCAGTTGATAACCGCGCGCAGTTTCTTGCTCTAAATATAAAACGGTATCAACTAAATGTTCTAACGATTTTGGTCCGGCAACCGTGCCATCTTTGGTGATATGGCCGATAATGATAAAAGCTATGTTGCGACGTTTCGCAATTTCTAAACAGCGGACAGCCGCAGCACGAATCTGATTGATGTTACCGGCTTCTCCGGTCGTGCTCGCGTTTTGCACGGTTTGGATTGAATCAATAATAACAAGTTTAGGTCCAAGATCTTCAACCGCGTTGATAATCTTATCAAGGTCAGTGTCATTAATAAATTTAATTCTGTCGAGTGAACAATTCAAACGTTCAAGTCGCATTTTTACTTGCGGCAAAGATTCTTCACCACTTGAATACAATACGTCATTATTTTTTCCGATGTAGTCGGCGATTTGTGCGACAAGTGTTGATTTTCCAATACCCGGTTCGCCTGCTAGTAAAGTAAGAGAGCCTGAAACAATACCGCCGCCAAACACACGATCTATTTCTTCAATTTCTGTACGCAGGCGCAAAAATCCGTCATCGTTTGAAACTTCGTTCAAATCTATGACGGTGGCTGCGGCCTTAGTGGCGCTACGAGTAGTGGAGCTTTGTTCAGTTACCGTGCCCCATTGTCCGCACTCATTGCAACGACCTTGCCATTTTGCATATTGCGCATCGCAATGACTGCAGATAAAAAGCGCGGATTGTTTTGACACAAAATTATTTCAATCGTATTCGACGCAAGCGATTAGTGCTTGTATCGGTGAAGTAAAGATATGAGCCGTCAGGCGACACACTTAAATTTTGCATGCTGTAGCTGCCTCCGTCTAAGGAAATCTGTGTCTTAATACCCGTTTGTGGATCAACGCGATAGAGAAAATCGGGTGTATTATTAGATAGGTCCGGGAAGAGTCCGGCGCCGCGTTCAAGACTTTGCGGCACTGCGCAGAAAACCGCGCTGCCGGCGTAGGTACATTTCTCGGCCCAGGTATTCAAGCCGACCATACGACGATTGGCGCCGATGGTGTCACCTTGCGCGCTTGTCAGCCACAAGGTGGGTTTATAATCGTTATCTGCCGAATAGACGCTGTATAAGAGTTCTGAGCCGTTAGGTGACCATTTTGGTTCAAAGCCCCGTCCTTCGGTTGTTATGGATTTAAAATTTTCTCCATTCTGCCCAATGAAAAATATTTCCTTTCTATTAAAGTCTACACCTTTCATGAATAGGGCGATGGATTGGTTGTTGGGTGACCACGATGAAATTACATCCGCACCGTTTTCGCCGAGTGCTTCAATCGTCTTTGATTTAGTGCCATCTTCGTTGGCAACGACTAACCAACGGTTGTTAACATCAAGTCCGATGCTCTTGGCAACAATTTTGTCTCCTGCGGGAGAGAAAGCAAAGTCTTCCCAATGCTTTGGTAAGGTAACCTGTTCTTTTGTTGTGAAGTTATAGCGAACTTTTGAGCCATCGGGAAATTCTATAATGGCTTTGTCATCGGTCGGGGACCAGACGACATTAGTTGCGCCGACAAATTCTTGATCACTGAGAGTTTGTGCTTTTCCATCCGCTCCCAGACGATAGAATTTTCCGTCTGATTCATTATAAAATCGCATATTCCCATTGGCGTTGAAAGCCAAGTTGCTTGCGCTCACTCCTAAGTCTGAAGCAAAGCCTACTGCATCATTTTCAAGGTCTTGAGCAGTCGGAATATTTGGTTCTTCACCTGTCGCAGGCAACTGACCCTCGGTTTGATTGCTGCCGCCTGGCGTACCAACTCCGGCTTGCGGTAATCCGCTTCCTATGTCAGTACTTTGGTTGTCACTCGGGACTGTTCCGGGCGCTGCACGGAAGAAGAGAGAATAGATGAAATAGCCGATAACAGCCGCTACGAGGAGCAGCCCAATTATCAAGCCGATTTTTTTAAAATTGATGCTATTCATATGCTTTTGCTTCCTTAAGTATTATGGTATAATAAAGCTAATCTTTTTAAATTATAGTACGTCTTATCAGTGGGTGTCAAAACCGATAGGTATGCCTTCCACTTATTCAATATGGAAATTTTTAAATCATCACTACAAAGCTATCTTGGAATCGACATTAATCCTTCGAGCGTCAAGATTGTTGAGCTGAAAAAGCACGGCAATAAAGTTGCTTTATCTACCTATGGTTTCAGCGAACGCTTTAACGAAACCTCTGCTAAAGAATCCGGACCGCTTGATGTTAATCGTACCGCCGAACTTATTAAGAATATCTGCCAAAAATCTCATGTCAGCTCAAACTTGGCACTAGCTTCTTTGCCTACTTTTTCGGTTTTTTCATCCATTATCAATATTAACCACAGCGTCAGTAAAAAAGACATGGAAGCCGCGATTAATTGGGAGGCGAAAAAAGTTATTCCATTGCCTTTACAAGATATTGTTTTAGATTGGCAACTCATTGATGAAGTTGCAACTGCAGCAAACGCTGCCGGAGGTCATCGCGTGCTTTTGACCGGGGCACCTAAAACTTTAATTCAAAATTATGTTGGTGCGTTTAAAAACGCACAGATTAATCTTTTAAGTTTGGAAACAGAAATTTTTGCTTTAATTCGATCATTGCTCGGTAACGATCGTTCTTCGGTTATGATTGTCCAACTCGGTTCAACAACCACAAATATTTTCGTCGTTGATAAAAGTGTTCCGGTTATTAATCGCAGCATCGCTCTGGGCGGAATTAACACAACGCAGGCCATCGCTTCGCATTTGAATATGACCATGGCTCAAGCAGAACAGTTCAAATACGACTTAATGCATAATGATCAGCAAGGTGAAGGAGGAAAGTTGCCCGCGATGATACTGGAAGTTATTTCTCCGATTATTAATGAGATAAAATATATTTTGGAAATATCCGGTTCAAAGGACAATCGTCGCGTCGAGAAAATTATTCTTACCGGCGGTGGAGCCCTTTTGCCGGGATTGACCAGTTATATGTCCGAACTGTTCAATATGAACGTCATTGTAGGAGATCCGTGGTTTAGAGTGGCATACCCTTATGAATTAAAACCGATTCTCGATAAAATTGGCCCCCGTTTGGCCGTTGCTATTGGACTTGCAATGAGAGAGTTTGATCATAAGTAGGAATTTTCAGTTTATGTTATCATGGCTCAAAAAATTACAGCGTTTCATTCGCCGCAGTCAACATAAAATTTCTGAGCAGAGTATTAAGCGCGAAATAAGCGGACTGGAACGGGAAAGAGAAAAAGAACACAGCGCGCTGCTTAAACAGCGACGTTTTTATGAAAAGCTACTGCATCGTAATAGACCGGTTCAGACACTTGAAATAAAACCAACTCCTGTTATTCAGTCTCCAAAAATTGAAATATTAAAAGAAGAGTCACAAAAAATTCAAGCTCCTGTTATTACTCCGAAGCCGGAAGCAATCGTTGAAAAGAAAATTGATAAAATTGAAAAAAAAGAAGATGTAGCAGAAGTTCCTGTTCTAAAAAAACACCATGAGAATTTTTTAGCGCACTTCTTTAAGTCGTTCATGAAAAAAAGTTCTTTGGCGAAAAAGCTGGCAGAAGAGCGCAAGCAAGAAGAAGCCGTGAAACATAAGAACGAAGTGGAGGAACGTTTTTGGCAACCGTATAACAGCGTAAAAGCAAACTTAATTAAAGATCAGGGTGTTTTATTTTTTAACTGGAAACAACGCTTGTTGACTTTGGGCCTTGCTTTGGTGCTGTCTTCACTGGCTATCGGTTTAGTGTATGTCGGTTTGTTGATTTGGCAAAAAGAACGTTTGCGAGACAATGAATCCACTCTCGCGAACTTTGGAGCAATTAATGCGGAAATTTCTAAAAATGAACGCGAGATTCAGGAAATTGTCACCTTTAACCGTAAACTTGATGTGGTTAGTTTTATTTTAAGCAATCACGTATATTGGAGTAATTTCTTTAAATTTCTCGAAGCTAACACTTTAAAAGATGTGTACTTTGAGAAATTTACCGGAGATTTATCCGGTCAATATATGATTCCAGCTGTTTCGCGCAATTTAGATGCTGCGTCAAGTCAACTTGAAGTTATGAAGGCATATCCGCTTGTGCGCAGTGTGCAGTACTTAGCGGGCCAGACGGTTGCTGATGCAACGGGAGACGGACAGCGTACTAAGTTCAATTTGGAGATTTCGGTTGATCCAAAGATTTTCATTAAATAATCAGATGGCAAATATTACGTTTTCCAAAAAGAAAGAACCGAGTCAGCTGGTAAAAAATATCGGCGTCGTAACCTTCAATATTTTTGCCGGTTTTTTCAACTGGCTTGTCATTTTTATTTGTTTGACAATTCTTATTGTCGGTTATTGGTGGTTGATTAAGCCTAAGTATGATTTTATTGCGAGTGACCAGGAATTAACCTTTAAGGAAAAAGAATATGAGGATAAGGTTCAATACTTAAAGCAGCTTAATGAATTGAAAAATCTATATAAAGGTATCGGACAGGCTGATAAGGACAAGATTGACGCTATACTTTCCGCCAACCAAGATCTGGATCGTTTGAAGATTATTCTCCTCCGTGAAATCGGTCAAGTTGCAAAAGAGAAGAAAGTTGCAGTCGATAATATTGTAATCACTCCGCTAGACAATTCAAAAGAAAAGTTTTTGAAAATTGCTGAAGATCCAAAAAACAATCCTTTGTATGAAAAACTTAAAATGGTGCAAGTGACGTTCTTGATCAAGCAGGTTGATTATCCTGTTATGCAGAGTATTCTGAGTCGATTGGAAAAAAGTTTGCGTATTATGGATCTGACAAAAATAAATTTTGATCCAACAGCCCGGCAAGCTTCTTTGGAATTTTATACCTATTATCTTGAACACTAATATGTTGGCCCAAGAAAACAAAAATTTATTGCTAACATATCTGATAACGCTTGGCGTTTCGGTGTTCTTGATTGTGGTGATTGTTAATTTTAACGGTTGGTTTTTCCCGAACGATGAGTTGAAGTTAAGCGATTATACGCCTGCTTCCCGTGGAATTATTAGTGAGCGTGACTTGCACTTTAATTTGTTCAGCGATCAGAAGTTTGGTTCTCTGCAACCGATTTTAAGTGCTGAACAACTTGCGCAGCCGAGCACGGATACTTCTTCTGATCCCGCAGTGAGCGGAACAGTTAAGCCTTCGGTCAGACCGCAGCTTGAACTGCGACGTGGCAATCCATTTTTACCATTCTAATTTTATGGCACGCAATCAATCCTACTTGGATAAACAAAAAAAACTACTTGATTTTCTCTTGGCTCGTAAATTATTGAGCCCGGCGACTTCTACTGAAATCAATTCAGAACTGGAGTCGGGCAACCGTTCGGCTGATGATATTATTTTGGAGCGCAATTTAATTAATGTTGAGGAATTTATTAAGGCTAAAGCGGAATTTTATAATTTTTCTTATATTGATTTGGCTGACAAGGAAATCCCGGAAGAGATTTTAAATATTGTTCCCGTGAACGTTGCCGACCATTATCGTATTATTGCTTTTGACCGCGATCAAAATCGTTTGAAAGTCGGCTTGGTTGACGCGGAAAATTTTAAGGCGATTGAAGCTATGGACTTTTTGGCGCAAAAGCATAAATTAAAAGTTGATTATTTCCTAATTTCAAGTTTTAGTTTCAACAATGCATTTAGTCAGTATAAGGATTTCAGCAAAGAAATTTCGAGCGCCTTGGCTACTAAAGCCAAAGAAGACTCCGGTAAACAGGAAGTAAGTTTAAAACAGGATGAAAGTATTGAGTTTGAAGGAATTGTTAAAGATGCTCCGGTTGCTAAGATTGTGTCGGTTATTATCCGTCACGCGATTGAAGGCGGTGCTTCTGATATTCACATCGAGCCTTTGGCCAAAGAAACGCGTGTTCGTTATCGTATTGACGGTATTTTGCATAACTCTTTGATTCTACCAAAGGATATCCATCCTTCGATTGTTGCCCGTATTAAGGTCTTGTCCAATTTGAAACTTGATGAAACTCGCTCGCCGCAAGATGGTCGTATTCGTTTGGTTATTAATAATCGTGAAATTGATTTCCGTGTTTCTTCAATGCCGTTGCTCAGCGAAGAAAAGATCGTGATGCGTGTTTTGGATTCTACCAAGGGCATCTTCTCGCTTGATAAACTCGGCTTTATCGGTCACAACTTTGAAATCGTCAACAAGAGTCTGAAGCGAACGGGCGGTATTATGTTGGTTACCGGTCCGACCGGTTCAGGTAAAACAACTACTTTGTATTCTCTTTTGAATGTTTTGAACCGAGAGCAAACCAACATTGTTACTTTGGAAGATCCGGTTGAATATTTTATTAAAGGAATTAACCAAACTCAGGTGCGACCGGAAATCGGGTTTAGTTTTGCTTCCGGTTTGCGCTCAATCTTGCGTCAAGATCCTGATATTATCATGGTTGGTGAAATTCGTGACGATGAAACCGCTGAATTGGCAATTCACTCCGCCTTGACCGGTCACTTAGTACTATCAACCTTGCACACTAAAGATGCGCTCGGTACGATTGCACGTTTAGTTGATATGAATGTTGAACCTTTCTTACTTGGATCAGTATTGAATATGACCCTGGCTCAGCGCTTGACCCGACGTATTTGCAGTTACTGTAAAGTTCCGCTTGAACTTGATGCGTCGCTTGATGAGACAATTATGAATAAGGTTAAAGCGATTCCGCTTGATATTCTTAAGCAGAATTTTCCGGATTTCACACCTGGCAAATTGCAGTTCTTCCGCGGAGAAGGTTGTTCTCACTGCGGCAAAACTGGTTATCGCGATCGTATCTGTATTGCCGAGGCGATTGATATCAATCATGAAATGAAAAATTTGATTCTCAAGAAACGCGGCGCGCTAACTACGGAAGATGTACAAAGCAATCAGCCGTTTTTGACCATGGAACAGGACGGTTTGATTAAAGCGTTGCAAGGACTGACTACGGTTGAAGAAGTTATGCGCGTAATTCAAGATTAATATGGCGACTAAACAACCTTTTGTATTATTAGTTGAGGATGACATGTTTTTATTATCGTTATATTCGACTAAATTCGTGTCAGAAGCTTGTATTGTTGCCGGAGCCAGCAGCGCCGCTGAAGCTTTGGAAAAGTTAGCTTTACATAAACCATCTTTGATTATTTTAGATGTTATGTTACCGGATGAAGACGGTATTATGTTGTTGAAAAAAATAAAACGTGGCAAGGGAACCGCCTCAATTCCGGTGGTGATGTTATCGAACTTGTCGGATCCGTCATATCGTGAACAAGCTCTAATTTATGGTGCTGAAGATTATTGGATTAAGATGCATTATGACCCAAGTGAAATCGTTTCGAAATCTCTAGCAATCATCAATAAGAAATAAGCATGGCAGTATATAATTTCAAAGCAATCAATCCTTTAAATAACCACAAAGAAACGGGGCAGGTTGATGCTGCGGATGAAGCTCAGGCTATCGATACGTTGAGCTCGCGTGGTCTGCAGATTGTTGCACTCAAAGAAGTTACTGTTCGAGCTTCATGGTCGGTTATGGATTTAATTGATCGTGTTAATACTAAAGATTTGGTCGCATTTTCGCGTCAGTTTGCTGTTATGGTCGGTGCGAGCGTGCCCGTGGTTGAAACACTAAAAGTGTTGTCACAGCAAACGCAAAAATCAAAACTTAAACATATCGTTGCTGAAATCAGTGATGAAGTTGACAGCGGTGATACTTTATCTGGCGCTTTAGCTAAGCGACCGGAATTATTTTCAAATTTTTATATTAGTGTTGTTAAGTCAGGAGAGCAGTCAGGTAAACTGGATGATGCCTTAAACTATATTGCGGATGAAATGGAAAAGGACTATGACATGAATTCAAAAATAAAAGGCGCTATGATTTATCCGCTTTTTGTTATTACTATGATGGCGGCTATTGGTGTTTTAATGATGATGTTTGTGGTTCCGAAATTGACAGCCATTATTATTGAAACAGGCAGCGAGTTGCCTATGGCGACACGAATTATGATTGCAATCTCGGGTTTTCTTATCAGCTATTGGTGGATTTTGCTCGTTATTATCATAGCTGCTTTTATTGCAATCCGTTTTTATCTTAAGAGCAAAATCGGTCGTGAACAGTTTGATTACCTTATTCTGAAAATGCCAATTTTTGGGGAACTATTGCAAATGATTTTTTTGGTTCGCTTTACTCGTTCGATGAATACATTGATTCTCGGCGGTGTAAATATCTCATCAAGTTTACGTGTGGCCGGTGAAGTCGTGAGTAATTCCTATTATCAACATTTAATAGAAGAAACAATTGCCGAGGTACAGAGCGGTAACTCGATTTGTACGGTGTTTGTCAGAACCAAAGAGATTCCGAGTATGGTTTCGCAAATGATGCTCGTTGGCGAAAAAACAGGTAAATTGGACGTTTCGTTGGAAAAAGTAACTAATTTTTACAACAGAGAAATAACTACGATGCTGGCAAATCTCATGTCTTTAATCGAACCGTCTTTAATGGTGGTAATGGGTCTTGGCGTTGGAGTAATGGTTGCGGCCATTCTGTTACCGATGTATAATGTAGTGAGTCAGTTGTAAGACTTGCCTGTTATTGGTGTTCTGGGTTATACTATATATAGAAAATATTAATATATGAAACAAAAAAATAAGCAAAAGGGTTTTACTCTCATCGAATTATTGGTCGTAATTGCGATTATCGGTGTTCTCTCTACTATGGCTGTTGTCGCATTAGGTAATGCGCGTGTAAAATCCCGTGACGCCAAACGTGTGGCCGATATGCGCCAACTTATGTCTGCCTTGGAACTATATTATAATGATGCCGGAGCTTATCCGGTAACTGCCGGTGTAGCGCCAGGCAGCGCAATTAGTTATAGTGGAACTACCTATATGGCTGTTGTGCCAAGTAACCCAAGTCCGAACAACGATGGAAGCTGCCCGGCCACTACTAACTATGGTTACTCATCAATTAACACTGCTGCTTCTTATATCATTACATATTGTTTAGGTGGCGCGATTGGCGATTTAGCTTCGGGAACTCACCGTGCTTCGCCAAACGGTTTGGCAAATTAATTTACTTTAGTGCAAATCAGTTTTCAGAAACAAAAAGGTTTTACATTAATTGAATTACTGGTCGTCATTGCGATTATCGGTGTTTTGTCTACTATGGCTGTTGTGGCTTTGGGTAATGCTCGTGTTAAATCTCGTGACGCTAAACGTGTGGCTGATATGCGACAGATCATGACCGCTTTAGAATTATATTATAATGATGCGGGAGCCTATCCTGCAGACGGCGATGCTGATCCAGGTGATACGCTATCGTATGGTGGTACAACATACATGGCACTTGTGCCTTCAAATCCAAGTCCGAATAATGATGGAAATTGCCCCTCAGCAGTCAACTATGATTACTCGCAAATAAGCACCAACACCTCGTACATTATTACCTACTGTTTAGGCGGTGCGATTGGCGACTTGGCAGCGGGAACTCACCGTGCATCGCCAAACGGTTTGGCGAATTAAATTACTAAATTTTTTAGAGATAAGGATCATTCCATTGTGTGATGATCTTTTTTTATAGATTATGATGAACGAACAGTCAATCAAAAATCTGCGTCGTATTATAGAGTGGTCTGTTATTGCAGCGGTATTTATGGTGCCACTCTATTTTGCATGGTTTCACGAAAATTATACGGTTTTTGACCTTAACAAGTCAGCTTTTTTAAGACTGTGTCTGACGCTTGCTACTATTGCTTGGTTTGCAATGGTCGCTCTGCGGGGCTATATCCCTGCTCTTGGTTCAAGAAAAGTGTTTTGGTCCGCGATAGCTTTTTTGGGAGCAGCGATAATGAGTACAATTTTGTCGCTTCACCCGATAATCAGCTTACTCGGGAGTTACGAACGTCAACAAGGATTTCATAATATAATTGCTTATGTTCTACTCTTTTTATTTATCGCGACCTTCTTTAAATCTCGAGTAGATACTAAGCGCTTAGTGATTGTTTTAAATGTTTCGGCTGCGGTTATTTGTATATACGGCCTCATGCAATTATTCGGCTTGGATTTCTTGAACTGGGCGCAAAGTACGATGTCGAGAATTTTTTCAAGTTTCGGTCAGCCGAATTTTTTTGGACATTATATTGCAGTCATGGTTCCGATTTCAGTATACGGTTTTTTCTACATAGCCAAGCGTTGGTATATGAGAATACTGTATGGACTTTTATTGGCTTCTGAGATTGTCTGCTTGATTTTTACCTATAGTCGTAGCGCCTGGATTGCTTTAGTAATTTCTCTTGGATTAAGTTTAATACTGGTGCTGTGGAAAAAGAATAAAAAGAAGACAGCCGCAGCAATCGTGATCGTCGCCGCGGCTTGCGTTGTAGCTTTACTGTTACCAGGAGTGCGTTCAGCGCTACTGAGTCATTCAGATTATGTAAATCTGAAATTTTCAAGTCGCTTGGTGAGTATTATTGATTTTAATAATGGCTCAAACGCCATCCGTTTGAAATATTGGCATGCCGCTCTCAATGCTTTTAAAGAAGCACCGCTTAAGCGTTATCTGTTCGGCTTTGGACCTGATGTGCAGGCGAGTGTGTATGTCGATCAGTATCAGGTTGATTGGGGCTACTATGAGCGACTAAACTCATATCCGGATCGGGCGCACAACGGTTTGTTGGACTTGCTATTACAGTTTGGTATTGTCGGCGTCGCGACATTTTTCGCTCTGGTTTGGTTTTCCATTCGAGGTTTAATAAAAATCTTACAGATTGGCAGGGGAGACGAGTTTTGGTTGGCGATAGCTTTAGTTGCCTCTTTAATAGCCTATGCTGCCAATAATATGTTTAGTTTTTCTTTGACTGCTATGGCGATGATGCTCTTTGCTTTACTTGGCTTATCATTTGTTTTAGGAAACAATAAAACGGAAGATAGGGAAGTATCTCTGCATTTTTTCCAACCAGCGTCACGTTGGATTATTGGGGGCGCTTTATCCGTCTTACTTGTTGTTATGTATTATTCTTATGATCTACGTCCATTAGTGGCTGATTACTATTACATTCAAGTGAAAAGGGGTGAGGCTCACCAAGATTGTCAGAAAGTTTTAGAAAATATGGAAAGCGTTATGGAGTGGTATCCGGAAAGTCATTATTATTCTCGTGCATATTTATCTCATGCGGTAAATTGTTTTTCCGCCGTGGGAGGTGAAAAGGCGCAGCAGCAAGTATTTAATAATATAATTGATCAAGCTTCGCTTATTCCAGGGCATGAGCAACAGTTTTTTACTTTACTTGATTTAGCCCATGCTTATTCCATTCTTGGTTATTATAAAAATCCTTCATACTACGCGCAGGCGGAACAATATTATCGCGAGCTGATTGCGATTAATAAAAATATTACTATAAGCTATCAAGATCTTGGACGCATGAAATTATGGCAGGCAAAGTTTGCTGAAGCACGACAGATTTTTGAAGATGGTATTGCTGTTACTCCGCCCCTTAATAAAGCTTTCCCCGAAAGTGAGCATACGATAGCGATAGGAAAGCAGCTCGGATATCTTCATAATTTAGTCGGCTTAAGTTATTTTGAAGAAAAAAATTACACTCAAGCAAAAGTGGCATATACTAAAGCGCTCGAGTATGATCCGATGGTAACTGCTTCATTAAAAAAATTAGCTGACATGGCTTATACGGAAGGAGATTTGCAAGAAGCAATTAGTTATAATAAGATTGCGTTTGAACGAGAACCGTATGAGGCATTGTGGCCCGTTAGTTTAGCGACACTCTATCGCGAACTGGGGGATTTGAAACAAGCGAGAATGTACGCCAATCAAGCAGCTGCGCTTGATCCCTCGAATCAACAAGTCAAAGAATTGATAAACGATCTTAATCGCTAAGTATATGTTTGGAAACTTTAGAAATCTTATTATTGGTAACCGTTTTTACGATTATAACGAGTTTCGTCTAAAATCGTTTATTAAACGTATATCAAGAGAAACAGTTGCGGGTAGAATAATCTTAGATGTTGGTGCTGGTGAAACACAGTATAAGAAATATTTTTCTCATCTCACATATACAGCGCAAGATTCCGGCGTCGGTGACCGAACTTGGGATTTTTCGCGTATTGATATTGTTTCAGAAATATATGATATCCCTTTGCTTGATGAAAGTTTTGATTATATTCTCTGCACACAAGTTATGGAGCACTTGGCATTTCCTGATAAGGCGTTTGCAGAATTTGCGCGACTTACAAAGCGAGGCGGACGTTTATTTGTAACTTGTCCGATGACTTGGAAGGAGCATCAAAAACCGCACGATTTTTTTCGTTATACTCAGTTTTCGCTTAAGCGTCTTGCCGAAGATCACGGTTTTAGAGTAATAGAGATGAATAAAGTTGGTGGTAAATTTATTACTATCGCAAAAATGATCACTGATCTCAATCTGCTGGCAGCTATAAAAAATAAATGGCTGCTGAGATTTTGTATTTTGATACTTTATCCCCTTGATTGGCTGATCGGATGTATCGCTTATATTTTTGATCCGATTGATCGAGTTAAAGATTTGACTCTGCAATACGAGTGTATTTTTGAAAGGAAGGCCTGATATGAACTTTTTTTATCAATATGCTGAATCGCTTGGCATGATAAATGCTATTTTGGGTGTAAAAATCGGTCAGTATTCAGCTACGCTGCTTTTTGGAATTATTTTCGTACTTCTTGTGACTATTGGATTAATAGTTAAAAATAAGTTGAAATTAAATATTAAACAGGTTTTGTTTATTTCCTTAGCATTAACATGGCTACCGCTCTTTTCACAGTTTATATATAGTTCAGTGAAAGAATTTCAAGATACCTGGTTTATCTTAAAGTTTCCGGAGAATGAACAACACTCATGGCGTGCTTGTCGTATTGATAAAAATCAAAATTTAGGAGGCGGACTCTGCGGGGTTCGTCCCTTTATATCTCGCCTTTCCGAATATATTCCTAGTAATGCTCGCATAGCTTTTTTAGACTCTGTTTTTATGCCCTATCTATTATATTATAGTTACCCGTCATACACGATTAGCGACGTATCTTCGGCGGATTATATTATTTCTTATTATGCTTGGCGTGATCATTATGAACTCAATGATGGATTACTCAAAATTTTTACAGATCAACAAAAACTTGAAGTACAGGTAGAGTTGGTAGCGGGATTTGGGTCAAATGAATTTATTTACAAACTAAAGTAATATGTGGAGCTTTTTTCTTTTTATTGCGAGCATCTTAAGCATCGGTGGAGTGGTGACATTTTTTTTGAGTAAAAAAACTGTTATATCACCGGTGCAAAAGTATATACTAGCTTTTGGTATTGGAACCGCAATCATTACTCTGGAGCTTTTCCTCTATTACGTTGTGCTTCAGCAAGCTTTTAATCTGGGACTGTTGTGGTTCTTTGGAATTCAATCGCTGGTATCTATCACATGGCTTGCATATAAAATCGATTGGAAAAAAAGGTTTGAAATTCAATTTAAGAAAATTACTATTCTTTCGTGGATTATAGGGTTGTTTATTGCTCTTATTTTCTTTTTTTCTTTGGTTCAGGCCCTTGGAAAACCGCCAATAGCTTTCGACACGATTGCTTTCTGGGGAATGAGGGCAAATATACTCTTAGTTGACGGTAGCGTAAATTTTGATTCATCGGCAAATAATTTTTTAGCGACCTTTAGTCATAGTAACTACCCCTGGCACCTTTCTTTATTGGAATACTGGTTTCGATTAATAGGTGCAAGCGGAGCGCAAGTAAATTTAATTGCTTGGTTTTATATGATCAGTTTGGCTTTGGTTCTTGCTGATTTTTGTATACGACGCCTGGGCCAAACGTACGGCCTTTTTCTCACGTTTATATTATGCTCTCAACCTCTGATTTTTTATCATAGTTTTAATAATTATGCGGATTTAATTATTGGTTTTTATCTTGCTTCAGGATTCATCTTTTTTCTCCAATGGCTTGAGAATCAATCGAGACTATATCTCATTCTTAGCGCACTGTTTATCGGTTGGTCATTTTCTATTAAAAATTATGGGACCCTCTATTGCTTGATTTTTCTGATGACTTTGGCTTACTATTGGCGAAACAAATGGCCCAGTAAACAAAGTGTCGCCACTGTTCTTTGTTCTTTAGTTATTCCTTCATTACCGTTTGCAATTGTTAAGTTGGTGTATAATTTAAATTTGCGGAACTCAGCGGCTTCTTATAGCTGGCATCCAGAGATTTTTATTCCCTTCTTTGAACGCTTCTTTACGGGCAATAGTTGGAATATATGGTGGTTTGTATTTATAGTATTAGCAAGCATGTCCGCGATTCATATTCGTCGCAATAGGAATGTGCGAACCGCGTGGCTCTTTTTCGGACTGTTGGTCATCGCAATATTGGCAATTTTTGTGTTTACAGAAAATTACCAATGGGCACTTGACCATACTGCCCTGTCTCGTGCCTTTATTCCTTTGGTCCCGATTTCTATTGCGTTAATCGCATTTTCCTTGCAAGATAAAAAATATGGAACTATATTATCTCGTTTTTAGTTTACTATTCGGCTTGTGTATTGGCAGTTTTTTAAATTGCATGGCCTGGCGTCTCTATCAAGGTGAAAGCCTTAACGGACGAAGTCACTGTCGCTCCTGCCACAAGATGATCGCCTGGTATGACAATATTCCGGTGCTTAGTTTTTTAATACTTAAAGCACGTTGTCGGCACTGTCAGGACAAGATTTCCTGGCAATATCCAGTGGTTGAGATAATAACAGGGATTGTCTTTGCCCTCGCTTTTATTGCTACGCCTTTTGATTGGATACTTATAGCTAAAAATTGGTTTATTTTGTCCATTTTTATCTTAATTTTTATCATGGATGCGCGTTGGTACCTTATTTTGGACAAAGTTAGCTTGCCGGCCGTTGTTGTGATGCTCGGGCTCAATTTATATCTTGGAATGAACTGGCAGAACCTCTTAATTTCTGCTACAATAGGAACTGGTTTTTTCCTCGTCCAATATTTAGTTTCCCGCGGTCGTTGGATCGGCGGGGGAGATATTCGACTCGGGCTTTTGCTCGGCGTGAGTCTTGGTTGGCCAAATATTTTGGCAGCCATTTTTCTTGCGTATTTTGTCGGAGCTGTGATTGGGATTGTGTTACTTGCCAGTGGAAAAAAACAATGGAGTTCAATGGTGCCGCTCGGGACTTTTTTGTCTTTAGCAGGCGCCATTACGCTTTTATACGGAAATATTATTGTCGCGTGGTATCTACAATTTATTAGTTTTTAAAATGAAAAAGAAAAAAGCAACAACTAAATATATTTTTGTCGTTGGAGGAGTTATGTCCGGCGTCGGTAAAGGCGTTGCGGCGGCCTCAATGGGCCGTATTCTTGACGGCAAAGGTTTTAACGTTTCGGCTATTAAGATTGATCCGTATATTAACGTTGATGCGGGTACGATGAATCCGATTGAACACGGTGAAGTGTTTGTAACTGAGGACGGAGACGAGACAGATCAGGATATTGGTAATTATGAACGTTTTTTGAATCGAAATATTTATCGTGATTCGTATATGACGACCGGTCGCGTCTATCAAGCGGTTATTGAACGCGAACGAAATTTGGGTTATGGAGGAAAATGCGTTGAAGTTGTTCCGCACATTCCTTTGGAAATCAAAGATCGTATTGAGCGAGCCGTGAAAAAAACCAAAGCTGAAATTATGATTATTGAAATTGGCGGCACGGTCGGCGAGTATCAAAACCTTTTATTCCTTGAAGCGGCCCGTATGATGAAACTTTCCTACGGACGCGATGTCGCGTTTGTTATGGTGAGTTATTTGCCGGTGCCTTCACTTTCTTCGGAGATGAAAACAAAACCGACGCAGTATGCTATTCATACGTTAAACGCGGCCGGTATTCAGCCTGATTTTATTATTGCGCGTTCTTCTACTAGTTTGGATCAGCCGCGTCGTGAAAAAATCGCTCTTAACTGTAATATTAAAGCTGAGGACGTTATCGCCGCACCTGATATTGAATCGATTTATGATGTGCCGGTCAATTTTGAAAAAGAACATTTGGGTGAGCGTATTTTAGCTCGTTTCGGATTGCGTCCGCGTCGTAAAGATTTGGTGGAATGGCGCGCCATGATTCGTCGCATTAAAACCGCTAAGAAAGAAGTCACTGTCGGCATTGTCGGTAAGTATTTTTTGTCCGGAGCGTTTACAATGACTGATTCGTATATTTCAGTATTGGAAGCTATTAAACATGCCGGCGCCGCCAATCATTGCAAAGTAAATATTCAGTGGCTCGCTTCAGAAGAAGTTGAAAAGCAAGGAGCGAAGTTATTAAAACAATTTGACGGTATTATCGTGCCGCAGGGTTGGGGGACCAGAGGCGCGGAAGGAAAGATTAAAACAATTAAATATTGTCGTGAAAATAAAGTTCCGTACTTTGGATTGTGCTATGGTATGCAAATGGCGGTTATTGAATTTGCGCGTCATGTTGCGGGGCTTAAAGGAGCAAATAGTCGGGAAGTAAATCCGAAGACCTCGTATCCGATTATTGATGTTATGGAAGGACAAATTGAAAATCTGAAGCAAGGCAAATACGGCGGAACAATCCGTTTGGGCGGTTGGCCTTGTCGTTTAGTGCCGGGAACAAGACTTGCGAAAATTTATTCCAAGAAGTTCGGTACGAAGCGAATTATCTCTGAACGTCATCGTCATCGTTACGAATTTAATCCGAAGTATAGAGAGCTCCTGGAACTTAAAGGTTTAACCGTCTGCGGAACGTCGCCGGATAACTCAATCGTAGAAGCGATTGAAATTACTGATCATCCGTTTTTCATTGGTACGCAATTTCATCCTGAATATATATCCCGTCCTTTGGATCCGCATCCATTGTTTGTAGAATTTGTAAAAGTTTGTCTTGGAAGAAAAAAGAAAAAGAAATAAATCCCTCATCCCTAACCCTTCTCCATCTTTGATGGAGAAGGGAATAGTATTGACAAATCACTTTAAAAGTGATATTTTTTTATATTAGTAATTTTACAATTAAATAAATCAAACAAATATAATAATGAATAAATTAATGGTATTTTTTGTTTTTTACTATTGGAGAGATATAATCGATCCACAACAAACTTTATCACTACCCGTAAGGCGTTCCGATTGTTTGGATAGCATTGCGACGGTGTTAAATCAGCAAGCTGACGATATGATTAAGGGACTTGTTAAGGAAGAGGACAAAGCAAAGAAATATGAGTGGGTGGGCTCTATAGATATTGCCCAGGTTCTCAGCACTATTTTTGATCAAGGCACTTATGATGGTTACATACCGGTTATGTCGGCATTATTCTCCACAGATAATAAAGAATATGTTCGTCGGTTAAAAGAATTGTGGCAGATGAATTTTGTTCCGGAAGATGATATTAAAGGCATTTTTAGGACAGCTTGTAAGGAATATTTAGAGGATGAAAATACTAAAGAAGAGTTTAAGGGTTTTTTCATAGCTTTACAAATGTCAGTTTATGATATGGATTTTAGCACATATGAAAGTGCATTGGCAGCAGCTCAGGTATTTTACAAAAAAATTGAAGAAGCTGATTTCAGAAAAATTAATGCCAGAGTACCGCAAGGTTAGATATAGAAATTATTTCAATATAAGCCTCTCGCAAAAACGAGAGGTTTTATTTATGGAAATGAATATTGACAAATCCTTTTTTATCTGTTAATTTCGTAGCAAAGTACATTAATAAAATAAAATTAGTTCGGAGGAACCATGGATATTATTTCCATAATAGTTATTCTTGTTCTCTCGTATTGGTGGTGGTCAGTTGACAGAGCTGATCTTAGTGTTCTAGGAATTTTTATTTTTGGAGCAACTATGCTTAGCGCAATGATACTAATAACTCCAATCTTCAGTTCTTGGTTCGACTCTTTTTTCATGCATCTGTTTGGATTTATTCCGTTGTTAACGCCTGCATGTGTTTTTATTTTTTCGGCAATTTGTATGGTACCAATTACAATTGTTGTATATCTTATCATGCTTTCAATTATTATGATTTTTGATATAGACGAAATTGTATATAATTATAAAAAAGTAAAAAAATTTAAATAAAGGATCAGATCATGGCTGACAAGAACAAACAAAGTGAAAAGCGGAAAAGCTCAGGATTCCCTTATTCATTTGCCACTGTTAATGATAAAGGGCAGATAGTAATTCCAAAGGAAACAAGGGATTGGTTGAATATTGAAACAGGTGATAAATTATTACTGTTTCATCGCGAACCGCAGGGCGACCGCAAGATGAAATCACTGTTAATCTTAACAGTAGATGATGCAATAAGCTCAGTACTTATGAATGAGTTCCTGGGGGATAATATTAAGAATGTTATATCTGAAGATGATAAAAAAATAGAAGGTGAAAATAGTGAAGAAAAAGAAAAATGAAAATAAAATATTGAGTATAGTAAAAGTAGATGCAAAAGGGCAATTCTCAATATCACAAGAGATTAGAGCTATTTTAGGACTTGAGCCAAAAGATAAAGTAGCTATTTATGCAAAACCTGCAACAGAAAATACGCCAGCGTATGCAACTATTGTTAATGTTGATGATATTTTAGATCAAGAAAAACTAAAAAATCTTTAGCAAAAAAGCTCTCGTAAAAAAACGAGAGCTTTTTCATACCCAAATCGGGTGAGGGTTACATTTATTTTTTCTCCGCTTGAACGCTTACAATCTTAGTCGATTTCAAGTGTCCAGTAAAGCTTGCTAATTTTCTGGTAGAGAATTTAACAAGTCCGGAAGAAATGGCGTAGAGTGTATCATCTTTGCCGCGGCGAACATTGGTTCCGGCTTTAATCTTGGTTCCGCGCTGACGAACAAGGATAGAGCCTGCTCGGGCAATCTGACCGTCTTGCAGTTTAACGCCGAGTCGTTTGCTTTCGCTATCTCGGCCAAGAGTAGTGGAACCACCGGCTTTTTTGTGTGCCATATTGGTGTTTAATACTTAAAAATATATAAATACAAGTACTAAGAGTATAAACAAAACAGAGATAATTGTCAAGAATATGGCTTCTTCGGTAAAATCTTGACTAAAATAATGCTTTGCGATGTAATAAAGTAAATACATTAAAAATTAAATAACAGAAAAGGAGGCATAATGTCTAATAAAAATATTAAGTATTATTCCGAAGGCAGCCTCTTTATCGAGGCTGAAGAAATAATCAATGATATCGTAGAAGGTGTCGCTGAGAACAATATACAATATCAAACTAAAAATTGGTGTGAAGAAAAAATTGAAAAAATATATAACACTGCAGAGCTTTGTGGAATTTTAAATGTATATATTAATTTCCCTGGAGATTTTAAGCATACATTTTTAATAAAACTAACAAAACGTTCTTTAGGAGCTCTTAATAAAGAAGAACTAAATGAAATTGTTCTTGAAAATTTGTGCTTTGAGGAGATTCGTAAAAAACAACTTGATTGGTGTGTTCGAATATATAATACTTTAATGCGCCTATCTAACGATGGTATGTTAACTGATGATATTATGATAACAGCAGATTCGTATTATATTCAATTGACTAACATTTTAGGAACTAGAATTTTTGAGTTAGGAGGGAAAATAACTTACTTCGGTCATGCTTACATTGATAAATCCCGTTCAGAATGAACGGGATTTTTTAGTCTCCTGACCCCAAAGGTGAATAGTCTTTTAAGCCAGCGGTTTTCGGGATAATATGATAGGTTTTGTTATATTCAGCCTGAATCTTGCGACGACGCTTAGTTTCATCAATTGCAAATTGCATTGCCGGAGTGACTTTATCGCCATACATAATAACCTTGCCTTCTTGATGTCGAGCAGCGCGGCCAATCGTTTGGATTAGAGCCGTATCGTTTCGTAAAAAGCCGGACATATCGGCATCTAAGATTGCGACGAGCGATACTTCAGGCAAATCTAGTCCTTCACGCAAAAGATTGATTCCGACTAAGACATCATATTTTCCTGAGCGCAATTCTTTTAAGATTTCGACTCGCTCGAGCGTATCAATCTCTGAATGAATATAATTTACTTTAATACCTTCGTTTAAAAGATAATCGGTTAATTCTTCCGCCATGCGTTTAGTTAAAGTTGTCACCAATACTCGTTGTTTCTTTTTTACGCGTATTTCAATTTCTGGAAGTAAATCTTTAATCTGGCTTACGCTTGGTCTTACTTCAATTTCCGGATCAAGCAAGCCGGTCGGACGGATAATCTGTTCAACAACTTGTTTGGAGTTGGAGAGTTCATATTGAGACGGCGTGGCGCTCACATAAATTACCTGATTCACTTTAGTTAAAAATTCATCATAGGTGAGGGGACGATTGTCGCGCGCCGACGGTAATCTAAAGCCAAACTCAATTAAGGTATTTTTTCGTGACGCATCGCCGGCATGCATGCCTCTGATCTGCGGCAAGCTGACATGTGATTCATCAATAAATAACAGATAGTCGCTCGGGAAAAAATCAATTAAGGTTTCAGGCGGCGTTCCCGGCGCTCGGCCTGCTAAGTGACGCGAATAGTTTTCAATACCCGTGCAATAACCGACTTGGCGAATCATTTCCAAATCATAATTGGTTTTTCTTTCAAGACGATCCGCCTCACCGATTTTATCGTTATCACGAAGTACTTTTAATCTTTCTTCCAATTCTTTTTCAATCGCGCCGACTGCTTCAATTAATTTCGGTTCGGTCACCATATAATGCTTTGCGGGAAGAATTGAAACTTCCCGTAGATTTTCCGCCTTATCATCGTCTAATTCACTTAACCACACTGCTTCTTTGCTTGGCGTAATATTGAAGATCTGAATGCTTTCAATCGTATTACCGAACAGGTTAAGGCGAACAACGGCTTCACCTGTGGCCAAGTGAATATCGACACGGTCGCCGCGTACACGGAATTGTCCGCGTCCGACCTGTTTGTCATCTCTGACATATTGAATTCGTATAAGGCCACGCAAAATTTCATTACGTTTAATATTTTGACCGACCTGAAACTTTTGGCTCATGGCAAGATAATCAACTTTTTCTCCCAAACCGTAAATACAAGAAACACTTGCGATAATAATGACATCGTTACGATTCATTAAAGATTGAGTAGCAGCATGACGCAGGCGATCAATCTCTTCGTTAATCGTTGCTTCTTTTTCAATATACGTATCGCTTTGGGGGATATAGGCTTCCGGTTGATAATAGTCATAATATGAGACAAAGTAATGGACGGCGGCATCCGGAAAGAATTGCTTAAACTCGCTGTAGAGCTGCGCCGCTAAGGTCTTATTGTGAGACATAATCAGCGTCGGACGTTTAACATTGGCTATAATATTAGCCATGGTAAAGGTTTTTCCTGATCCCGTAACACCAAGCATAGTCTGACGCTCTAGACCCTTCTTAAGGCCTTCTGTCAGCTTTTTAATGGCCTCAGGCTGGTCGCCAGTCGGCTTAAAGGTGGAGTGGAGGGTAAACATAGTTGGTTAACTATATCATCGCTCCTTAAGAAGGGCAATGAAAACGGGCTTTTTGTAATTATAAAAATTGTAATAAAATATTGCTATTTATTGAGTATTTGTCATATTTTTGCTTATTTTAGCTAAATATTATCAAAAAGGATTGTATAGACTTGACAAAATCTAATATATAGTATATACTATAATTAATCCACAATTTTATTTAATTTTACCAGGAGGTTGCATGGGTGATTAAATTTACGTACCAACGCTGGGGCTTAGAAATAGATTCTTATTTCTAAGCCTGGTAACTGGAGTAAATTATTATCCAAGTAATATCTGGAAAATAAACAAAGAAGCAAAGGAGATAATATGACTAGTTCTTTTTATGAAGCGGAGGTTACCGTGGGGGGAATGTAATCAAACACCATCGAAAGGTAATATTCGCTGAACAAAAAAACGAATGCACTATTTGTAAGCGCATTATTTGGTAAAAAAATTACAACCTAATTTTAAGATAAAAAGGTTGTAAATTTCATGATAAAGGCAGACCCACGGGTTTGCCTTTTTTATATTATTTGAGTTTCCTTCTTAGCAATAGTTAAGGCAAGGTCAAAGAAAGATTTCATAGTATTAGCGATTTCTTCATTTTCTATGACAATACCAAATAACTCATTTAAAGAAACAAAAGCTATCTTATCCCCGTAAATTGTAATATCACTTTTCATTGGGAAATCATCATAGTTAATATAAACGCGGTCAGTACTTCTATGTGCTTCATTAATAATAATATCTTTGTCTTTGACAACGGCAATTGATTTAACCTTTATGCCGGCGGCATTTCTTTTGTCTCGGTATGCCTCCATTTCTTGTTTAGTAAATGTATTTTGCAATATATCGTAAAAAAAGATTAATCTTAACATTTTGTCAGGAGATTTTAGAAAACTGTTTTGAATTGTTTTGAGGCCGGCTTTACCTTCGTAATACATTACCTTAGGTTTTTTGGTAGAAAAATTATACAAAGATTTGAGTTCAGGCATTAATCTACCGAGCACGTTTTCTTTGTTCACAATCTCTTGTTTTTCAAGTTCAAGTAAATGTTCCAGGCGATCCGGTTCAGTTGCTGAGTAATGCGTACGCTTACCTTTAACAAAAGTGCTGATAAGACCGCGCTTAATTAAGCTCTCAAGCGCGTCATAGGTTGCGACGCGGTTAATGCCGGCTTTCTTAGCAATAGCTAAAACGCTTTCGCCGCCCAACTCTAAAGCAGCCAAAAAGACTCGAGCTTCCTTCTCATCTAGGCCGAATTCGATAATTTGTTTATAACTAATCATGTTTATATTGTATCATATTTAGCCATTTCTTTTTCCATCTCAGATAAAAGATACGCGCCCTCTTTTGGATACTTTTCTAAGACGCCTTGAAAGATCTGCCAGTATTTTTCTTTAGTTTCTATCACGGTCTTCTGTTGTTTTTCTTTAGTATTTTTTTCCAGAGAACGTAAATTATGAAGTCTATCAACCATTTTTAATAGCACCACATCGGCGTCGGCTTTTTCCAGGTTATCCATGTAAAAATTATCCGCTTCTTTTTTATTTTTAAATTCTACTCCATCAGCTTTTGGTTTAGTTAAAGATAAGATAATATGAGCAACACGATCATTAAACACTCGACCCAGCCTAAACTCAGAAGTTTTCTTCCATTCTGAGAAAGGAGTTGATCTGTTGCCAAACATCGCTGAATCTTCAACACTGTCGTGTAATAACATGCCAGCAATAAGGTCAGGATCTCGAACCTGACATTCATCCATTAAAATTAAAGTGGTAGCACGAGGATGTTCAAAATATCTTTCTCCGGAATCTCTTTTTTGTGGACGATGACTTTCTTTGCTTAAGTCATACGCAAAGTTTATTAGCATTTTTTCTTCCTCAGGAAAATCAGCAATTCTATCTAAAAAACGATCTCGGTTTTCATGAGTTTCATTTTTATCCGTTATTGTTAGCTGGTGTTCAAATTTCATATGTTATAAATTTGTATATATGGATTATAGCATAAAAGGCGAGTCATTTTGACCCGCCTTTGGCAATGTTATTCTAATCCGAAGCATAAGGAGAATTGCTCAGGACTATAAGGAAGCTGAAGATAATCCTCTTCAGAAGAGGACATCCAACCAGTTTTTTTAATTATCTGGTTAGGTGTCGCTGAACGTTTAATGTCAGTATAGGTCTGGCAACCTATAATATATTTTGGGGAAATATTAGTGACAGGTTCAGCGTCGCCGATTAAAACACAGTCAGGTTTGAGTTTGAGAAACTCAATAATTCCTTGATTGTGATCGACTATCGTTACGTCACAGTCATAAAGTTCGGCAAAAGTTTTGGCGAGCTTACCGAGACCTGGGCCGCGTTCGGGAGAAGTAATTACAAGAAACTTCTTATTCATGTTTGTTCATGATTGTTATAAGTTCTTGAAATGATTTATCCCAGGCCTTTTTATCATAGCTGATGAAAATTTCGCCATAATGATATTCAGGATGATCTGATAATCGTTCCACCACTTTTTTAACATAATCAGCAAAGTGGTGATTTAAATCAGAGCAGACAGTAACCGGAATATTGGCGGCTACGGCATCAGCGATAACAGCTAAACCGGCGGGCGGAATTTTTCCATTAGGTATGGTATTGGATTTTTGGGGAACATGAATATCACTGACAATTCCTGAAAGTTCTGCCCCAAGCTGGCTCATAAGACGTACAGCGTCTTCGAGTGTTGGAGCAATGACAGGATTAAGTCCTAAGATGCGCGCCGCTTCCAGGGCTTTTATTTGCTCTTCTTTATTATCCTCAACTATGAGAATAATTCGAGTATGACGGTCCGTTTCAGATGAACGATCTCCGTACCCTTCAATTGCGTTTTCTGTACCCAATATATTATCCTCCTTGGATTAATGTAAGGAACTTTTCTGTTTCGTCCTATCAGGACTCATCAGTTAAAGTAATATACTTTAAAACAGAGGCATTTTTTTTGAGAATGCCTTAACTCATAAATACATTAACTCACTGTGTAGATAGAGAAGCTGAAAACTGCATTAGCAATTTCCTCAGCACTGTACTCGTGTCTGTCTGTCATTCTAGGCAGACCTCTAACTCCCATGATAATAATCGAGTCGCCACTTGAAAGTGCGATTCTCGGTGGAGTCTCAGGTATAGCCACTGTAAGTCCGAATTTTTTCTCCATGACATCGATTGTTGCTTTATGTGATGGATTGCAGCAGGACTGTAAGTTTGGATCAGACAGATGATCGCTAAGCGCCTTGGTATCAAGGGCCTTTTTTGTAATTAAGCAATTATCCGGAAACATTGAGTCTCCAATTGCAAAGCCAAAAAATTTCATCTGTATTTCCTTTCTATATGCTTATACAATGTACGTTTCTGTTTCGTCCTTTAAGGACTCATCAGTTAAAGTAATATACTTTAAGACAGATTTTGGTATCAATGTTCTCTACTGAACCTCGACCATTATTATTGACGGTCAAGATTCTGATAAAGAGGGGAAGTGAAGTTTTTTCACTTCCCCAAAGAACTTTCTCCTCAGCTTCGAGGAAGGCGTCTCTCCGATTGAGACGGGTCTTACCTGCCAGTTGATTGAGTAGCACCCTGTCTGCACTTTTGTGTTATGCTCCGCATTCTTGCGTCGAGCATAACATCACAGACTGACCCCGCTCGGAACAATGAGTCAGGTGTACTCTAATGCCGGTTGGTCGCCGGCGTTTGAAGCGATGAATCTTATAAGCGTATCGTAAAACGATATGCTTGGGTCCAATCCTGACGTCTGGCCGACAGTTCAACTTCAATTACGATCTGCTTGTCATCAGCTGAAATTAATTCAGCTTTATCAAGATAAGCGTAATTTGTAGAGAACTTAGATGTCGGATTACGTAAGCCAGAGTACAAAACCTCGGAGACAGCTATCCCTTTGCCTTTAACTAAAAAGCAAAATTGATATTTGTCAGTGGCGGCGTCATAGTCGCGGCTCGCATGATTAGCGAACTGGACGATGAGCTCTCCGTCATTAAGAAAAGTGTTGTCACTTGTGTGCCAACGGTTTTCCTTAATGCTTTTACTGACATACTGTCTAAACAGCTCTGGGTCATTGACCATGTTTTTCACAAGTTCAATGCGTTCAAGCTGATTAGAGTAATCTCTCCAGCTAAAGGAAGTACCCGGCTTGCTCAAGCCATTCTTAGAGAAAGAATAGATTTTGATATTGCCGACTCCGGTGCGAAATGCCACCTGAGCTTTATCTTTCGACTCCCGTAAAATTACGGGGTCGTAGATGGCAAGATCCCAATCATCAATCTCATAATTATAGGCTCCGCGATACTGGCGCATTCCCGTGGAATATATTTCATTCCACTCGCTGCCGTTTTTCATCTCAACTTTCATTTCATTGAGATAGGCAATGCCCGCTGAACCGCTGTCCTTATTCTTGCCTTCGACAGAAACTCGGAAAAATTCACCGTTTTTTCGGTTTGCGAATTCGGATTTTTCAATCGCTTGATATTCGGAAACCAAGGCAGGAATTTTAGGAAGTTTCTCTGCGGCACTAAGTTGATCAGTGCTGCGAAGCTCTATATTAAATAGTTCCATGTTATGGGACCTTTCTATTTTAATTTTTCAATTTACACTCTCTACTGAATCTCGACTTCCTGCCTACCGGCAGGCAGGCAGAATATTCTGACAGTCAAGATTCTGATAAAGAGGGGAAGTAGAAGTTTTATCTACTTCCCCAAGAGATTTCTCCTGTTTCCAGGAGGCCATTGGCATTTGTCTCATGCCAAGTCTCACTCAGTAGCCGTCAGTTTTGCAACTGGAGTCTTATAGTGCTTTCCCGACAAGAAAGTCTTTTATAAGAACTGCGTAAAGAAACCTGCTTGGGTACATCTAAGCCAGGCAATTTACGTTCCAGTCTCGGTTCAGCTAGTTAGATTCTTTCTAGCTTCCGACTCTCACTTATGGAGAGGCCTCTCACATCCGGGTGATCGCCGGTTGATTTATTATCGAAATTCTTGAATCACGCCGCGCCTGAACATCATCTCACGATTTTTTATCTCGCAGGTTGTGTCAGAATATGGTAGACGGCTGATTTTCCAACCGGTTTCAAAAACCGTCGCGTCAAAGTCATACACTAAGGTCAGTGAATCGCCTTCGTGATATTTGACCGTATCGACATTATCGATGTACAAGAAAGAATTATCGGAAATAAGACGTATCTTGGCATTTGCCAGCCTATCCGTGATTTTTTCTTCTCTGCATCCGACGACAAGAATTGCTGAAATACAAAGCATGATCAGAATTGATTTCATGGTCCGCCCTCCGAGCGATATGTTTTTAATGTAATGTACTTTCTCTACTGAACCTCGACCTATCTGTGTAATCAGTGGTCAAGATTCTGATAAAGATGGGAAGTGAAGTTTTTTCACTTCCCAGATTATTTTTCTTGTTTCCAAGAAGAGGTGATTATGTGCATTCATAATCATTGAACCTCGCCAGTTTTGGCATGTTGGACGAGACCAAACATGTTTTTAGAGTTGCATTTCTAAAAAGTCGCGTTACGTATCCCTTTAGGCCTGTGATACAATAAGACATTTTCAGTTGCGTCGAAAATGGTTTGTTCCCAATTTTTTCTATCCCGAAAAAATGGTCATTCGCGTTCCGTTTCGGATGGTCGCCGAAATTGTGAGTGTGCTTGTAACTCTTATTTTGATTTCTCAAAATTTTTGTTGCCAAGGGAAGAGTTATCCCTTCGCTTCTTTCCGCTTAATTATTAGAAGAATTCTGCTATATAACTTGCCGCTGGGTTCCATAAATTCATAACAAGAGAAGCAAATGTCAAATGGAGTTTCTTTTGTTAGTTCTTTTTTGAATTCCTCGACGACACGATTTACGCGTTTAATAAATTCTTCAAGACGAAATCCATTAAAATTTTCGTCTTTCATATTGAGAAAGATCTCAGTCCGACCTCGTTGGTCGAACTCGTCGCGCATTTGTTGGAATGAATTGTCCATAAATGCGTGCTCACCGGACACCTCCGTTTTATTTTAATATTCTCTACAGAGCCTCAAATCCCGGTTAAGATTTAAGATTCTGATAAAGATGGGAAGTGAAGTTTTTTCACTTCCCTTTATTCAGTAATTACTCATTACTGAATTTCAGAACACTCTTAAGTGCTCTCGCGTAGTCCTTCAGCAACGGTCTGTTGGACTCGCACCTTTCCCTGTCATATACGACTCCCTGGCTATCGAACAGGACGGTAGATTCACCGATCGAGTATGGATCGCCATCGTATGACCCGAGTGTATCAAGCGCCCAGGACAGGGGAGAGTTGTGATGATTAGAGTCAGTCAGAAGGATCACCTTGCTTGTGCGCAAGCGAAGTGCCAAGATCGCGAAGATAAGTCCATACGGAACTTCTCCACGGGCGTTCTCGGGTTTTCCCTGGCCCTTTTGTGAGGCCGGCATCATTAAGTCAGTGATAACCACGTCGTACACACCGGTCGGCACTTCGCCTACGCTGCGACGGAAAAAGTGATTATCGCCCACCAAAGCCTTCTCTGCCTCTTCGTATGAAGAAACGCAGGTAAGATTGTGGCCGGTCAGCTGCTCTTTGGCTGCTGCTAAATTCTCAGGGTAATCATCGATTACCAGAATATTGAGTGTATTCAAGGTTAGTCCTTTCTTTGGTTTAATTTTTTATGAACAATCTCTACTGAACCTCGACTTCCTGCCTACCGGCAGGCAGGCAGATTATTCTGATAGTCAAGATTCTGATAAAGAAGGGAAGCGAAGTTTTTTCACTTCCCCCAAAGCGTGCTTTCTTCGTCGCCGAAGGGTCTTGCGTCCTATCGCAAGTGCGTAACCCGCCAGTTTTGGAACACGTTGTACTAGCTAAAAAAATATTAGATAGGAGCGTGTGCACAAGAGGTGACATCAGGAGCCTCTTGGTCTTGGCTGGATTATCCATAGAGTCATGAGTACTCTATATTCGGAAAACCCGCAGTATGCTGGATACTGATTTTTACCAATCCTCTTATTGCCGGATGGTCGCCGGCGCCAACTTTTGAAAAGAACTTTCTTATTCTTCTCTCCTCAGGCGATAGCATATGACTGGAGAGTATTGGCTATCGCTTGAGGAGAGAAGGCAATACAAAAGTATTGCCCGTGAGATTTTTAGTTAGAGTTTTTGTGTTTTGTTTTACGTGTATATACGTTCTTATCGCGAAATGATTTTGTTCCGAGTTTTAGTCCGGAAAATGCATCGCGTGATAATCGCTTAACCTGTTTAACCCGATCTATCTTTATATGAATAACTTCTTTTTTCATGAATTCTCCTTTTGTTTTTATTTATTCCTGAAACAGCAAATTTCTTTACTGGCTCGGGGATAAAGGCAAGGGTTTTTGCCTTTAGTGTGAAATGAACTTTTAGAAGCTGTTTCTTTTTATAGACTTAGAAACACCGTTATTGGGTGATGCGATAATAACGGCAAAAGAAATGTCTTTAAAGAGTGAATTTACGGATTGTTTTCCAATTTATTTTTCAATAAAGAAAATCTATGATGTTATCTTTTTTATTTATCAAAAAAAGAAACTTCAATATCATAAGCTAACGCGACGATATTTACTAAAGAAAAAAGATTGTGAGCATAAGCTAATGCGATGCTCAAAATATATAAGCGCTAAGAATATTCAGCGTCGCACGACTAAGCCCGTTTCGGTGGTGGGCTCTCGGCGACGGGAATATTCTTAGGCAAAAATCTATCCGATGCTACGCAGCTTTGGGCTGCGTAGCAAGCGCTTTCGCCTCAGCTTTGGCCTTTGCATCGGCCACGGCTTTTTCGGCCAATTCGTCAGCTTCCTTGCGGAGCGCTAAAAAATTGGTGGCTAAGCTGAGAATGTTTCTCGGCCCGTGCAGATCATCGATCTGGCGGGGAGAGAACCATAATCTCACATGATCACACCCGCGCTTCGAGTTGATCATGTTCCTTGCCATTTCTGGCGAAAGAACCTTAGCTACGATTACCACGCGTGCCAACTTGGTCACGCTATGGCTTTTCGTAAAGGCGAGCGCCTGAGACCTTGAAATATCCAAAGTCTCCATCGCTGAAGCAATCGTTCCTTTAAAGAACATTTGCCCCTCGGATAAGGTCTTAGCCTTAGGCGAAGTAACGATGTTGCTCTTTGAAGCGGTAATTGCTTTCATAATTTCTCCTTTTTTATTTAATGGTTATCGCGAATCTGAATAATTCAAATCCATGATAACCATTAAATAACAGAGAAGGGGCACGACAAGTCTTGTATGAAATTGTAATGTTCTTGTTTCAAGCAGTTGACATTTTTACTGTTTTCTTGCTTGATGAAACCAATCTATCACAAGATAAAATATTTGTCAAGCCCCCCTTACACTTATTTTATTAAATATGTCAAAAATAGCTAAAATTAAACAAAATATCGTATAAAAATAGTACATAAAATTGTAATAAATATTTACATATAAAAAATAATAAATTGAAAAATTTTCAAAAAATATATTTTTGAATCATGTATTAGAATATTTTTGGCTAATATTAATAAAAAAAGCTCAATCTTAGATTTAATGGTCTTTTGACAACAGCCTATTTTTAACGTAATATTGAAAGACCTCTATGTCTGAAAAACCACAATACATTGCTTTAGAAGCTCAAGTCCGCGACTTTTGGAAAAGTAACGGTATTTTTGAGCGTTCGCTGCAGAAAAATTCCTCGAAAGGTGAATATGTCTTTTATGATGGACCGCCTTTTGCTACGGGAACGCCACACTATGGCCATATCGTTTCTTCTTTAATGAAAGACGTAGTTCCTCGTTTTTGGACAATGAACGGATTTAAAGTTGAAAGAAAGTGGGGTTGGGATTGTCACGGCCTGCCAATTGAGAATTTAGTTGAAAAAGAATTGGGTATTACGAACAAACGTCAGATTATTGAAATGGGCGTTGATACATTTAATGAAGCGTGCCGTTCTAAAGTTTTGAGTTATGTTGATGATTGGAAAGAAATGGTGGCACGTCTCGGACGCTTTGTTGATATGGAAAACGATTATAAGACATTGGACCTTTCGTTTATGGAATCTGTCTGGTGGGTATTCAAACAGTTATATGACAAAGGTTTGGTCTACGAAGGTTATCGTTCAATGTATATTTGTCCGCGTTGTGAAACAACCTTGTCGCAATCTGAAGTTTCGGAAGGTTATAAAGATATTAAAGATTTATCTGTTGTTGCTAAATTCGAATTAGTTGAAGAACCCGGAACATTTTTAGTCGCCTGGACAACAACGCCGTGGACTTTGCCGGGCAACGTTGCTTTGGCTGTTAATCCGAAAATGGAATATATCAAAGTTGATACAGGAACCGAGAAAATAATTATTTCTAAATCGGAACATGAGAGAAAAAGTTCTGAGATGAAAATTATTGAAACTTTAAAAGGCAGTGACTTGGTTGGTAAAGCGTACAAGCCCTTGTTTGATTATTATGCAACAGATGAAACATTGGAAAATAAAGTAAATGGTTGGAAAGTATATCCGGCGGATTTTGTTATTGCTGAAGAAGGCACGGGCATTGTTCATATCGCTCCGGCTTTTGGCGAAGATGATATGGCACTTGGTAAAGAAAAGAATTTACCTTTTGTGCAGCATGTTGGTATGGACGGTATTATGAAAGAACAAGTAAAGGATTTCGCGGGATTGCATGTTAAACCAATTGAAGATGTTACTGCGACTGATGTTGCGATTATTAAATACTTGGCGGCCCACGGTTTGCTTTTTGCCAAAGAAAAATACGAACATTCGTATCCGCATTGTTGGCGTTGCGATACGCCGCTCATCAATTACGCAACGAGTTCATGGTTTGTCGCGGTATCAAAGTTCAAAGACACAATGCTTAAAACTGCCAAAGATATCAATTGGTCGCCTGACTATATTAAAGAAGGACGTTTTGGTAATTGGCTTGATGGTGCGCGTGATTGGTCAATTTCTCGCCAGAGATTTTGGGCAAGTGTTATTCCGCTGTGGCGTTGTGAAGTTTGCAAGGCCATCAAAGTTTTTGGATCAATCAAAGAATTGGAAGAGGCGAGCGGACAAATCGTTACTGATTTGCATAAACACATTGTTGATTTAATCGAAATAAAATGTGAATGCGGAAAAGTTATGCATCGTATTCCGGATGTTTTGGACACTTGGTTTGATTCCGGTTCAATGCCCTACGCGCAAATGCATTATCCGTTTGAAAATAAAGAGCGCTTTGAAAAGAATTTTCCCGCGGAATTTATCGCCGAGGGTATCGATCAAACGCGTTGCTGGTTTTACTATATGCATCTTTTGGCAACAGCCTTAGAGAATAAGCCTGCTTTTAAAAATGTTATTGTAAACGGTATTGTATTGGCTGAGGATGGCAAGAAAATGTCAAAGAAACTCAATAATTATCCTGATCCAAATATTGTATTTGACACCTACGGCGCCGATGCCTTGCGCGCCTTTATGTTGGCGGCGCCGGTTATGCAGGCTGAGAATATGAATTTTTCTGAAAAAGGCGTTGAAGAAGCATTACGTAAAAATGTTATGTTGATCTGGAATGTATTTTCTTTTTACTCTATGTATCAGGCTGATGAGAAAGCCAGTAGTGATTCAGAAAATATTTTAGATAAGTGGATAATCGCCAAATTAAATCAACTAATTGCGACGGTGACTAAGGCAATGCATGAATATAATTTGCCACGAGGCATGAGAGCAATTACGGAATTTATTGATGAGTTCTCAACCTGGTATCTTCGACGTTCACGCGATCGTTTTAAGACGGAAGCTGAAGACAAACAGCGAGCCTTAGAAACAATGAAATATGTATTTATCGAATTATCAAAAGTGATGGCGCCGTTCATGCCGTTTACCGCCGAAGGGCTCTGGCAGAAAGTGAGCGGCTTTAGTTTCTTAAAACCCGACGCGAGTGTTCATCTTGAAACCTGGCCAATGGCGATGGATGTTGATGCTCAAATTATTAAAGATATGGAACTTGTTCGTCGAATTGTTGAAATGGGACTTGCTGCCCGAGACGCCGAGAAAATAAAAATTCGTCAGCCACTGCAAAAAATCACTGTTTCAAAAATCAAATTAGATAATCAAGATTTGATTGGATTAGTAACTGATGAATTAAATATCAAAGAAGTATTATTTACTGAAGGGGAAGAAGAAAAAGTTCAACTTGATATTGTACTTACTCCAGAACTCGAAAGAGAAGGTTTAAAACGAGAAATTGTACGATTAGTAAATGGCTTGAGAAAAAATAATGGTTTAACGATTCAAGACAGAATAGTCTTAAGTTGGTCTTCGGATGATGAACTTGTTATAAAAACTCTCGAGGAGTATGGTGATGACATTAAAACAGATGTTTTAGCCACTGAAATTAAGATGGAAACAGTGGAAGGAATGGCTGAATCAAAAATTAACAATAAAATAATTAATTTAATAATTAATAAAGTATAGATCAATGTCATTCCAGCGAAAGCTGGAAACCAGGAGTTAAAAGTAGTACCTTTAAACCCTGGGTCCCTGCTTTCGCAGGGATGACAATATATAAAAAATATATGATGCTAGAAATAAATTACTTGGCGATTCTCGCTTGCGGTGTCGCTGCAATGGTTCTCGGTTTTATATGGTTCGGTCCTTTGTTTGGTAAACAGTGGATGAAGCTTATGAATCTCGGAGCGCAAACTCCGGAAGAAATTAAAAAGGCTCAAAAAGGGATGATACCAGCCTATGTTCTTACTTTTGTTCTGGCGTTGTTTCAGGCCTGGGTACTTTCGTACTACATTAAAGGTTGGACTGATGCTTCTGGTTTAACAAATGCTCTTTGGATTTGGGCGGCGTTCGTTATTCCGACAGTTTTCGGAGCGACGATGTGGAACGGAAGTTCTAATAAAGTCGCTTGGAGTCGTTTCGCCATTCAAGGCGGCAATTACCTCGTGCTCTTTATTATCTTCGGTTTGATCTTAGGAAACTGGAAATAAATTTTTATTAACTAACTTATATATATGACTACTTGGATTATTATAGCGATTATCGCGGTTGTAGCTTTGGCGTTTATCGGTATCTACAACGGACTTGTTCGTTTAAAGAATCGTGTGGAAGAAGCGTGGGCGGATATTGATGTGCAACTTAAGCGTCGTCATGATTTGATTCCGAATTTAGTTGAAACAGTTAAGGGTTATGCTGCGCATGAGCAGGGAACGTTAGATAAAGTAGTTCAAGCTCGTAATGCTGCAATGCAAGCTCAATCTTCCGGCAATCGTGCGGAATTAGAAAAAGCTGAAAACATGCTTTCTTCTACTCTTAAATCTATCTTCGCTTTATCAGAAGCCTATCCAGATCTTAAAGCTAATACAAACTTCTTAGAACTACAGCGCGAATTATCAGACACAGAGAACAAGATTCAAGCTTCACGTCGTTTCTACAATACGAATGTCCGCGACTTCAACACCAAGTTGGAAGTTTTCCCGACAAACATGATCGGCAGTATGCTTGGCTTTAAGTCACGTGATTTCTTTGAAGCTGCAGCTGAAGAGAAGGAGAATGTGAAAGTAGATTTCTAAAAATAAAAAAGCCTTTCAATAAAAAGGCTTTAGAAATAACATTTGTATAATATTAAAAAATTGAATATACAAAATCGAAAACATATTTAATTATAACTCCTACTGCTAGGCTTGCTACTATACTTGAAATAGCGTTCTCATTATCAGTGGAGAATAATAGTGAGAGAAACATAGTAGAAAACATTAAGATTGCAGCAGTAGAATTTGCAGATATTTGGAACAAGAAAAGTAATACAGAAAATAGTATAATAGAAAGAGTTATTAACTCTATCTTATATAAATAAACATTTGAGATTTTCATCCTTTACTCCTTGTAAAATTTAAAGAACTTATTTATTTAGCTTAAAGATTAAACTCTTTGGAAAAAATGTCAAGTATTTAGCCCCCAAATGCAATCACTCTTCACTCACATCGATTCAAATAAATATTTCTATGAAAAGTAGGGAATTTCTTTCCGTCGCGGATAATCCGTTATCGGAAGAAAGAATTAAAAATATAGAAAGAAAGGGAAAGCGGAAGTATCTCTCTCGGTTTTCATGTAAAGACGAGAAACTAAATCAAGAATTTTCCGAACTTATCGCGAAAATCAATTTTGAAGACATGAAGAAGATTTTTGAAACCGATACCCTTCATTCTCAGATTGAAGAAGGCGGAATGAACTTCGTTAGTCCGGATGAAATCATGAATTATGATAATCCAATCGACACTAAGAAATTTGGATTTTATAGCACTCATCGGAATTTTATAGCAATTCATTATAAAAAACTAAAAGAGGTTGCAGAAAGTGAAAACATCAATGTAGAGATGTTATTTTTAAGAATATTGGGACACGAAGAAACACACGCGGTTTCCAAAATGAACTCTGTTGGAGCTGAACAATTGCTTACAAAAATCTCTCTTGATGAGGAAACACAATCTGGATATAGTAAAAGCATAAGCGATACCATTGAGGGAGAGCAGAGGTCTTTCTTGAATGCATTTAACGGTTTTGATGAAGGCGTGACTGAGTGGTATACACGTGAAGTAGTTGTGAAAAAATATCTGGAACTTCATCCGGAGTTTCCCTTGCCGGATAGTGCACGAGAACGCATGTTACAGGACAGAAAAATTGATAAGCGTATTTATAGCAATGAAGTGTTTTTAGTGAACGCGTTCATACGGGAACTTTCTGAGTCTAGTGGTTTCGAAACATCCTATGTACGGAAGGCGATAATCCATGGCAAATTCTCCGGAATCAATTTTTATGACGAAGAATTGCGCGGGCTTTTCGATGTGACTTTTGGAAAGGAATTTATGGACAAACTTGCCTCACTAGGATTGAAGGATCAAAAAGCAACAGCGGAATGCATTAATTTTTTAGAGAAAAGAAAAGATGAGCGAACCGTGAAAGATCCTCGAGCAGAGGAATTATTAGCCGCAATCCTTGCCGATATGGAAAAGAAGCAAACGGAATCGAAATAACCAAAATTATGCCATCATTCTACACTCACATCGATTCAAATATATGAAAGAGAATTTAGGAAATAATATTGAGAAACAAGAAAAACCTGTAATTTCTGTTATAGATTGGATTAAGAGCGAGGAATGGGTAAATAATGAAACTATTTCTACTCGTATTCAAGAAGCAAAAAAATTTATTAATCAACTTCCTGAGTTTGAAGCGGGTTTTTTCTTAACTACTGGGTTTTCTCCATTTTTTATTGATTCTTACTTAGAAAAAAAAGAGGAAAGTAAATTAATTGAAGATAAGGTGAATGGAAAGGTTGTAGTTGATTTAGGTGCTGGTAATTCCCTGGATAGAGTTTCCCCATTTTTTGCTGAAATGGGAGTAAAGGAGTTTGTAGCGGTTGATAAATTTTTTCAAAGGAGCGATATGGAACGCGAATATTTGAATCTTATCTTGGACTTTTTAAGAGATAAGTTTAAAACTCAGGGAGTCAGTTTTGATTACTTTAAAGATGACATGTTGGTTTTTCTTTCTAAGCTTCCTGATAAATCAGCGAATTTTATCCTTAATGGTTTAGACTATGATATTATTGGTCATGACTATTGGAATAAATTGTCAGAAGAGCTTTATAGAACAACTTATGACGGCGGGATTATAATGGGGACTAATTCAGAATTCCATGAATTAGGAGAAAAGTTTAAAAATATTAGCCCTACCGGAATAAAGGATTATCATAATTATGAAGGAGTTTTTGAGAAAAAATAATTATTTTAATATGTCATCATTCTACACTCACATCGATTCAAATAAATAATTATGAGCATTGAGGAACTAACAAGTGAAAAGTCAGTTGAAATTCAAGATGAAAATTTTGAAAAACTTCGCGATCTAAACTACTTGCCAACTCGCGAAGATGTTTACAACGTTTTTGAACATTATGATAATACTGATATCAATTTTGGGGACCGTAAAAGAGCCTGGAATTCATTTTGTAATGCAATAGAGCCGCCCATTTTTGAATTTTTTAATGAAGGTTATATTAATGCCTTAGGCGATTATATTATAAACCGATTAATGAAGATGCAGGATTTGAATAATAAACCATTCACTGTTTTAGAAATTGGTGCTGGTGACGGTCGTCTCGCTCATTTTTTACAGAAGAAGTTAAATGATGAAATGCCAGATAAGATTAAGGTTGTGGCTAGCGATACCGGATCATGGAAAATTGAGCCAACGTTTCCAGTTGAGAATCTAAGTAATAGAGAGGCTTTGGAAAATTATAAACCTCAAATTGTTATTTGCTCTTGGATGCCGCCGAATGTTGATTTTTCCGCAGATATTCGTAACTGTGATAGTGTTAAAGAATATTTATTAATAGGAGAAGCAGCTGGTGGTTGTACGGGTGACAACTGGTTAACCTGGGGATTGGATTTGCATGGTGATCATGATGAAAATGAGGAAAGACCATATGAAAAGGATGGTTTTATCGAAAAACCGATAGATGATCTTAGTGAACAGCAACTCTGTAAACTCGACATTCCTTCAGCTGATCGGGACGGTTCTAGTGTTTCACAAACTATTTCATTCCGAAGAACAAAATAATATGAACGAAAACTTTGAGAAAAAACTTACTCCAGAACAGCTTAGAGAACAAGCTGTGGTTGAGTATCTGCAAAACCTCAAAGAAAAACATCCGATTGAAATTGAAAATATTGTTTCAGTAACATCCGGAGGATTTAAATTTAAAGGATTAAAAGTTGTAGGCATTGAAGATGGGAAAATACAAGTATTACCAACACCCGAAAGTGTCGATGAAATTGAATTTGATGAAACTGAAGTCTTTCATTTAAGCGATGTTAAAAAAGGCTTTGAAGCCTCATTTAAAGATTGGCCTCAAGGAATGTTAAATTAACTTATGCAAAGCCGAGAATTCTACAATTTAGACGGTACAAAACAGACTGAGGGAGAGGCGGAGCGATTGACTGAAGAGGCATTTAGAACACTCAAAAGTCAGGAACCTGATAATGAGCTCAGTCAAGCAGAGTTTAAAGAAGTGATTGAAAGGATCGATTTCGAGAGCTTGCGCGGGACATTCACCGAAATGCTTGCTAAGTCGGGAATTGACGATGATTTTCCTTTCATTACTCCAGAGCGAATTATCCGTATTCCGACCACTGAAACGAGTCCGGAGGCAATTTATTACTCCGCTGCCCACGCTATTGGAATGGATTTTTTGAGTATTAAAGCATCGGCATTAAGGTATGAGGTTCCTTTGAAGTTATATGTGTTGTATATACTGTCCCATGAAGAGGTACATGCCTTATCCCGAGTAGAATGTAGGGGCCTGAGTGAAAAGAATCAGGGGAACATAATAACCGGACGCTTCGGATATTCGGAGGTCGAAAGTGAAAGAATGAAAGCAAAAGATAAAGATGAGTATCTGCCGCATCATCGCTTTCTAGGATTTGAGGAAGGAATAACGGAAAAAATTGCTCGGGAAGAGATTGTTGAAACATACCTATCGGCGCATACTGACTTTGCAAGCACGGAAGATATTGGGAAACTCAGAAACGCTTTTGCTGAATTTGATCAGAATAATTATAATGTTGAATTAAAGATGGTTAATTCTTTAATCAGAGCGTTAAGTCGTGCGACGACAATGGATGAAGCGACAGTGTGGCAGGCAATAAAGAAAGGAAAATTTTCGGGAGATACTTTTGCAGATTTTGCTAACAGGCAATTAATCGATAAAGCCCTGGGGCCCGAAATTGTTCATCTTATTGAAACATTGAATACTGACAGTCCGGAGCAAGCAATCGCTATTACTAAACGTCTTGATTCAAGTGATCCAAAAAATATTCCACCATTTAATCCGTCTATCAACAGATAATCGTATGACATCACTCTATACTCACATTGATTCTAACAAAAGAAAAACCTGGTTGTTGATGACAATATTCTTTATTGCGGTTATTGTAATTGGTTGGGTCTTCTCCCAAGCAATGCAAGAGCCGGGAATTTTATATATTGCCGTCGGCTTTAGCATAGTTTCGAGTTTTATTTCGTATTGGTGGAGCGACAAAATTGTTTTGACAATGTCGAGCGCGCATTTATTAAAAATGGAAGAGAATCGGGAGCTGTATAGACTCGTAGAAAATTTGTGTATTACAGCTGGATTGCCTGTCCCTAAGATTTATATTATCGACGATACGGCGCCTAACGCCTTTGCTACGGGAAGAAATCCGGAGCATGCTGCTATCGCTCTGACTACAGGAATTATTTCTAAATTAGAGCGCACTGAACTTGAAGGCGTGATCGCTCACGAATTATCTCATATCGGAAACAGAGATATTTTAGTTGCGACAGTTGCGACAATTATGGTCGGTATTGTTGTGTTACTGGCTGACTGGTTTATGCGCTGGAGTATTTTCGGTCATCGTCGCTCTAATGATAAAGAAGCCGGACAGATTCAATTAGTTATTACAATTGCGGCGATTATTCTTGCGATCCTCGCGCCAATTTTTGCCACGCTTTTGCAACTGGCAATTTCTCGAAAAAGAGAATTTTTGGCTGATGCGGACGGAGCGATGCTCACTCGTTTTCCGGAAGGTCTCGCTTCAGCTCTAGAAAAGATTGCGCGAGACAGAGAACCGTTAGAAGCCGCGAACCGAGCAACTGCTCACTTGTACTTTGCTTCACCGTTTAAGGATGATGCCGGAGAAAAAGTTGGATTTTTTACAAAAGCGTTTATGACTCATCCGCCGGTAGCAGAACGTATCGCGGCTCTCAGAGGAATTGAATTAAAATGAAAACGCTTAAATTCGCTCCGTACTTAGTCCCGCTCATCTTATCCGGAGAAAAAGTTTCGACCTGGAGATTATTTGATGATAAGAATTTAAGTGTTAGGGATCAACTTGAATTTATAAATAAAGAGACAGGAGAAAAATTTGGAGAAGCGGAAATTACTGCAATTAAAGAAAAGCCGTTAGGCGATGTTGAAGATAGCGATTATAATGGTCATGAGAAATTTGAAAGCAAAGAAGAAATGATTGAAAGTTATAGAAAGTATTACGGAGATGAAGTTAGTTTGGAAACCAGTATAAAAATAATTGATTTTAAATTGTTATGAAAACAAAAAAGAAGAAGATTATTACAGTAGCCGTCAGCGGGGGATTTGATCCTTTGCATGTCGGACATGTCAGAATGTTTGCCAAAGCCAAAGCCTTGGGTGACAGACTAGTTGTTATTCTAAATAATGACAATTGGTTGGAACTTAAAAAAGGTTTTGCTTTTATGCCTGATAAGGAACGAAAAGAATTGATTGAAAATATTAAATCAGTTGATAAGGTAGTTTTAAGTTTTCATAAAAAGGGAACTAAAGACATGAGCATTTGTAATGAGCTTAAAAAAGTTAAGCCGGACATTTTTGCCAACGGCGGAGATCGGACGCATGATAATATTCCCGAAGTTCCGGTTTGTGAAGCACTTGGTACAAAAATGATTTTTAATATTGGTCATGGCGGCAAAGTACAATCCAGCTCCTGGCTTTTGGAGGCGCATAAGAAGAGAAAGCTGAAAAAGAAAAAGAATTAATTAACCCCACTGTCATTCCAGCGAAAGCTGGAAACCAGGAGTTAAAAGTACTACCTTTAAACCCTGGGTCCCTGCTTACGCAGGGATGACAATGAAATAAAATATGGAAACAGGAATACAATTAATTAGACCATGCTCTTGGGAAGAAGTATTTTTGACCTGGTATCAGAACGAAGGGGATAAACAACATTGGATTGATTTAGCTAAGAGTCGCGGCTTTGCTTCTTGGGCCGAGTGGAGACTTAAAGGTTACGCTCATCCTGTTGAATGTGAAAAAGCTCAGTGGGGATTATATGAAATTTCGAATCCGAGCGAAGTAATTTCTGAGTGGTACGGCGGTCCCTTTAGAACAATGATTGATCTCTATTATAAAGGAGACAAGGAAAAGCGTTTTGCTGAACTCGCCTTAGACAGACAAGTTCTTGAAAATGATGCTGTGAAAAAATTTCTTGAAAACTACCCTCAAGAGTCAGTTATATCAGCTTTGCAATTAGGTGACGGAAAAATTGTTGTTGTTGAAGGAATGCATCGCTGTTTTGCTTTAGCTGTGATGGCGGCGCAGAATAAACCCTTTCAAGGATCGCTGACTTTTGCCATTGGAAAGTCAAACTTGTCAGAATTGCCAATTGTTGGTAAGAATACCAAGTCTTAAAAATTATTAAATATATCTATGACATTAAAACAAATCCAAGAATTAGCAATTGAACTCGGCATTAAACACGATTTGCGCGGCGTTGCCAAAGTTAAAAAGATAATGGCACGCACCAAAGAAAAATACGCATCGCTTAGTAAAGCACAAAAAGAAGAGTTTGATGAAGTAAAATTAACCAATCCTTACACTGATTCCCGCATTCTTAATGACACCGGGAAAAAGCAGATTAAGAAAGTCATGGCCGGGATTGATATTGAAGGAGCGGAATTATTACTAGCGAAACTTATGGGCGATATTGATTTAGTAATTGCTCATCATCCTCAGGGCCGTGCTCTTGCGGATTTGCATGATGTAATGAGTCTACAAGCTGATCTTGTATCAATGAATGGAGTGCCGATCAACGTTGCCGAATCGATTATGACAGGACGAATGGCGGAAGTGCGCCGCGGCGTTTCTCCTATTAATCATAATCAAGTTGTTGATATGGCAAAAGCTTTGAATTTGGATTTTATGTGTTGTCATACCATTCAAGATAATATGGCGGCCACCTTTATCACGAACTTAATTGAAAAGAATAAAGCGAAGATTGAAACAGTGAGCGATATTGTAAAAATCTTAAAAGAAGTGCCGGAATATCAAATTTCTATGAAGCACGGCGCCGGTCCTCGTTTACTTATCGGTTCAGAAGATAATTCTACGGGAAAGATTACGGTTTCAGAATTTACCGGCGGTACGAACGGATCAAAAGATATTTATGAAAAAATGTCTCAGGCTGGTGTTGGAACAATTATTAGTATGCATATGGGTGAAGAGCATAGAAAGGAAGCTGCGAAGCATCATATTAATGTTGTAATTGCCGGACATATGTCATCGGATTCTCTTGGTATGAATTTATTTCTTGATCAACTTGAAAAGAAAGGCATTAAAGTCGTCCCGATTTCGGGTTTAGTTAGAGTGAAGAGAAAATAAGAAGATGCAAAAACTGTTTATCAAAAATCGACATGATCAAAAGATAGCCGTGGCTGTTAATGAAACACCAGAGGCTAAGGGTTTGGTTTTTATTGAGCATGGCTTAGGTGGTTTTAAAGAGCAGCCCCATATCCAAGCCGTTGCCGAAACTTTTTATCAAAACGGTTTTACAACAGTATTATTTGATACAACAAATTCAATCGGCGAAAGCGATGGTAGTTATGAACACGCAACTCTTCAGAATTCGTATGAAGATTTGCAAGATGTTATTTTCTGGGCAAAGAACCAAACATGGTACAAAGAACCATTTGCCTTATCGGGCTTTTCAATGGGGGGCTATTCTGTTGTGCAATTTGCAGAAGATAATCCATTAATTGTTAATAATGTTATCGCATTCGCACCAGTTGTCTCAGGTGAGTTAGATAAATCAATTCAGAATCCAAGCGAGCTTGAAGCATGGGAGAAAGTTGGTTGGAAAAATGTAATCAGCAATTCAAAACCAGGACTTACATTGCGACTTCCCTGGTCACACATGGAAGAACGATTGCGTCATAATCTCTTAACAAAAGCAAACCAATTAACAATGTCAGTAATCATTATCGTGGGGAGCGACGATAATTTTTGCCCTGTCGAACATCAAAGGATATTATTTAATGCAATTCCCTCAAAAACTAAAAAACTTGCTATAGTACAAGGAGCGCCGCATTCTTTTAGGAAAGAAGAAGATATTAAACAATTATGTCTAGAATTAAATAAGTGGTTAAAAAGTTTGTAAAAATATGCTCTCATACATCAAAGGTACAATCATTGCAAAACTAAAAGACGATCTTGTTATTAAGATTGGTGATTTAGGTTATCGGATCACTGTTACACCAATCGTTTTGGCTGAATCTCAAATCAATACTGACATTGAATTATATTTACATGAAGCCGCTCGCGAAAATTCTATTGAACATTACGGCGTTAAAACGCTTGATGAGCTCGATTTATTTGAATCATTATTATCTGTTTCCGGCGTCGGTCCTAAATCTGCGCTAGCGATATTAGGTGTTGCTTCAACTGCTGGTCTTCGCAGCGCAATCGCGCACGGCGAAGTTGATACCTTGACGCAAGTTTCCGGCGTTGGTAGAAAAACTGCGGAGCGCGTAATATTGGAACTTAAATCAAAAGTAGGCGATATCTCTATTGTTGGTGGAGAAGTTGGTGGCTCTGATGAGATTCAAGCCCTCGTATCACTCGGCTATAGCGCAGCGCAAGCACGAGACGCATTAAGTAAAGTTGATAGCGCTATTACTGATAGCGGTGAACGAGTGAAGCAAGCCTTAAAAAATATTTAAATTTTATGAATATCAAAAAGAAAACTTGGCCTGAAGAGTTTAGAGCATTGATGGACGGTTCAAAAGCGTTTGATTGCCGCCTTGATGATTTTGAATGCAATATCGGAGATTTGATTATCTTTGAGGAATTTGATCCCGCAACCGGTGAATATAGCGGACGCAGTTTAGAGAAGAGGATTACCTATATCGCTAAAACTAAAGAAATGAAATTTTGGAAGGAAGCAGATGCAGCTGATTCCGGTCTGCAAATAATGTCCTTACAATAAGATGACCATACGCGAAGAAACAATTAATGATCATAATCTGGCGAAGCTTGATGCGTATCAAGAATCTTGTGCGCCTTGCCAGCTTTTGCAATCAAGCAAATGGCTGAAATTTCAAGAAGCTGTCGGTAATATTCCGCACTTGTTTTATATTGAAGATACAAATATTTATTTTTCCGCTTTTGAATATACATTGCCTTTTAGTAAAAAGTATTATTATATTCCGCGCGGACCGTTTTTGGCGGATACGAAACTTTGGAAAGAATTCTTCACAGAGTTCAAAAAATTACTCAAGGGAAAAAATATAATGTTTGTGCGTTTTGAACCTGATGCAACGTATCAAGAAAAAAGTGCGAAACATATCGCTGACCTGCAACCGAGCCGGACATTTTATACAGATCTTGAGCAAGAAGAAAAAGAACTGCTCTCGAACATGCATCCGAAGACAAGGTACAATATCCGCTTAAGCCTTAAAAAAAGTTTGGGCTTTTTATATAAAGATAGTGATATCGACGGCTTTATCAGATTAATGAAGGAAACAAGCGCTCGCGATAATTTTACTTCTCATTCGAGCGAATATTATCGAACAATGATTGAAAGCGGCGCAGCGCAACTCGCGACCATCAAAGACAATAAGCAAATATTGGCCGCAGGAATTTTCGCGACTTTTGGCAATACAATGACTTATTTGCACGGAGCTTCGAGTTCCAACAAAAGAGAAGTGATGGCACCGTTTGCGCTGCATTGGGAAATAATGATGTATGCAAAGAGTCAGGGCTTTCAGTGGTATGATTGGCACGGCGTTGATTCATTAAAGTGGCCCGGCTTTACACGTTTTAAACGCGGCTTTGGTGGACGCGATGTTGTGTATCCCGGCACTTTTGACTTAATACTTGAATCAGCTGCTTATACAGGCTATACTGTAGTTCGTAGCTTACGCAGATTATTTTAGAATTATGGACAGAATACTACAAAAAATAAAAAAATTCATTCCGAAAAAACTATTTAACATGGCCTGGCCCATGTATCATTTTTTACTGGGCGTTTCGGCAAATATTATCTATCGTTGGCCGTCTGACAAGTTAATTGTTATTGGTGTTACCGGTACAACGGGCAAGACTACAACTACATACTTAATTGCACAAATGTTGCGCGACGCCGGATTTAAAGTTGGCTTTACTTCTACCGCGATGTTTTCGGACGGTAATCGCGATTGGTTGAACGCGAAAAAAATGACCATGGTCGGCCGTTTATTCACACATAAAATGCTTCGCGCGATGCTGCGTAACGGTTGCCAATATGCCATTGTCGAAACTTCAAGTGAAGGGATTATTCAATATCGTCATCGTTTTATTAATTATGATACTGTATTGATTACCGGTTTGTATCCTGAGCATATCGAAGCACACGGAAGTTTTGAACATTATAAAGAAGCTAAAGGAATGCTTTTTACGCGTTTGAAGGATTGCAAAACTAAATACATTGATGATAAGGGAATCGTGACTAAAGCCGAAGGCGTAAAAAAATTGAGTTTACATCGCGTTAAAAAGACTGCAATTGTTAATGCTAATGATAAGCACTCGTCTTATTTTATGGATTTCTGGGCGGAAGAAAAATGCGCCTTTTATATTAAGGATGAAAAGCACGAAACAATTCCTGATGACGTGCAACAGATTAGCGGATCGATTGTAGAGAATGAAACAAAAAGAGCCTTAGTCGTTAATGGAAAAAAAATAAAAGTTCAAATGCTCGGCCGATTTAATATGCATAATATGTTAGCGGCGCTCTCTGTTGGTTTAATGAGGGGATTGGATATTCAAGTTCTGGCTCCAGGGCTTGAAAATGTTGTAGGAGTACCCGGACGACTTGAACGAATCGATGCGGGTCAGGATTTTATGGTAGTGGTTGATTATGCCTTTGAACCGCATGCTGTAGGGAAATTATACGAAACAATAAACGAGATGCCGCACGGTCGGATTATTCATGTCTTGGGCTCAGCCGGCGGCGGACGAGATAAGGCTCGACGCTCAGTACTGGGCGAACTGGCAGGAAAACAAGCTGATATTGCCATTGTGACTGATGAGGACCCGTATGATGAAAATCCTCTTAGTATTATCGAAGCCGTAGCGATCGGGGCCGAGCAAAGCGGCAAAGTCCGGAATCAGGATCTTTTTACTCTCATGTCGCGTCGTGAAGCTATTCGTTTAGCTTTTTCTCATGCTAAGCCTGGCGATGTTGTGTTAATAACCGGAAAAGGCTCAGAACAGGCGATTTGCAGGGCAAATGGCAAGAAAGAAGCATGGGATGATAGAACGGTTTGTCGCGAAGAATTAGCTGCCATGTTACAAACTGTGGATAAGTCATAAAAGGCGCTCAAGAGAAAATAGGGCTATATCTTAATAAATAGCTTAGGTTAAATAAAAAATCACTATCTTGACAATTTTTTCAGATAGAGCACCCAAGCTGTTGACATCTTATAAATATGCTGTTAGTATAAAAAAGCTTTTCGAAGCTTTATTTGTAAACGGCCCACGCGTGTATTCACTCATCTAACAATACACAGATTTGTATCAAACAGGCCGTTTTTTTGTGTCTTTAAAGGGTTTTTTTATAATCATATTCGCCGCTCCAACCCTTCCAACAATTAAATTTATTTTATATTTGAAGATCTCAATACTCGTTGAGATTTTTGCCGTATTATTCAATTTCGCCTATGTCCAAACCCATTCTTGCTCCGGCTGAAGTTCTTAACAGCCGCACATATTTTACCAATCAGGACGCCGCTATTCCGATGCCAGACCTGATCGAAGTGCAGAAGGATTCGTACGCCTGGTTCCTCAAAGAGGGGCTGGCTGACCTGTTTGATGAAATTTCTCCAATCACGGATTTTATCGGTCGTGATCTTGAATTGCATTTTGGTAAGTATTATTTTGACGAGCCAAAGTTTAATGAAGCCGAAAGTAAGGCCAAGAATGTAACCTACGAAGCATCACTTCGTGTTGAAACAACTTTATTGAATAAGAAGAATGATCAGAAAACGACTCAGGAAGTCTTTTTGGGCGACTTCCCGATCATGACTAAGAATGGAACATTTATTATCAATGGTATTGAGCGTGCCATTGTTTCTCAGCTTATCCGCAGCGCGGGTGTTATCTTTACGGCAGAATTGATCCGCGGCCGCAAACATTATGGTGCAAAAATTATTCCGAACCGTGGTGCCTGGATTGAAATTGAAACTGATGCCTCAGGCGTTATGTGGGCTCGTATCGATAGAAAACGTAAAGTTGCGGTAACATCACTCCTTCGTGCTTTTGGTTATAGTGCTGATGAAGAAATTCGCGCTTTGTTTAAAGAAGCTAATGTTGGGGAACTTGATTATATTGAAGCGACCCTTGGCAAAGATACTGCAAAAGATGAAGCCGAAGGATTGATTGAAGTATATAAGAGAATCCGTCCGGGTGATTTAGCTACGGCCGATAACGCGAAGTCATTGATTCACTCAATGTTCTTCCGTTTTGATCGTTATGACTTTGACCGTGTTGGACGTTATAAATTGAACAAGCGTTTTGGTTTTGATATTCCTAATAATAAATCAACCCGTATTCTGCGCCGTGAAGATTTGGTGGCGATTATCGGCGAAATCATCCGTTTAAATATTACTCAAGATAAAGAAGACGATATCGACCATTTGGGAAATCGTCGCGTTCGCGCGATCGGTGAATTGATTCAAAACAAAGCCCGCATCGGTTTGGCTCGTATGGAACGTATTATCAAAGATAAGATGAGTATTTTGGAAATTGAATCGTTGACTCCGAATAAACTTATCAATGCTCGTCCTGTCATGAGCGTTGTTAAAGAATTTTTCATGTCTTCTCAGTTGTCTCAGTTCATGGACCAAACCAATCCTTTGGCTGAACTTGAGCACAAGCGACGTTTGTCCGCTATGGGTCCGGGAGGACTTACTCGTGAACGCGCCGGTTTCGAAGTTCGTGACGTGCACACAACTCACTACAGCCGTATTTGTCCGATTGCTACTCCTGAAGGTCCGAATATCGGATTGGTCGGTCACTTTGCAAGCTATGCTCGTTTAAACAGCTATGGTTTTATTGAAGCTCCGTACCGCAAAGTTGTAAAAGATTCTAAGGGCCGTCCTCAAATTACCAATGAGATTGTTTATTTGGACGCTTTTGAAGAAGAAAAATATATTTCTACCGCGTTTACCACACCTTCTGACAAAGATGGTTACTTCACTTCAGAAAAAGCTGAAGTAAGAAAATACGGTGAACCGGCCATTGAAGATGTGAACAATGTTGATTTAATCGGCGTTGCAGCAAACCAGATTGTTTCAGTTGCCACTTCCTTGATTCCATTTTTGGAGCATGACGACGGTATCCGTGCTTTGATGGGAACAAACATGCAACGTCAGGCTGTGCCATTGATTGCCGCGAAAGCTCCGATTGTCGGAACTGGCGTTGAAGCTCGCGCCGCCTCAGATTCCGGACACGCAATTTTGGCTGAAGTTGACGGTGAAGTATTTAAGGTTGACGGTACTCAGATCATTGTCCGCGATAAGATGGGTAAGGATCATGTTCATATTGTTTCAAAATTTTTGCGATCCAACGCTTCAACTTGTATTAACCAACGCCCGATTGTTAATCGCGGCGACAAAGTAAAGAAAGGTCAGATTATTTCTGACGCTTCAGCGGTTGATAAGGGAGAGCTCGCTCTTGGTAATAATGTGCTGGTCGCATTTATGACCTGGGAAGGTTATAACTATGAAGACGCTGTTATTATTTCCGAACGTTTAGTTAAAGAAGATTTGTATTCTTCGATTCATATTGAAAATTACACCATTGACGTACGCGATACAAAGCTCGGTCCGGAAATCGTTACCAATGACATCCCGAACATTTCAGAAGAAAAATTAAAGAATTTGGATGAACGCGGTATTATCCGCATTGGAGCAGAAGTTTCAAGCGGCGATATTTTAGTAGGTAAAATTACGCCAAAAGGTGAAACCGAATTATCGGCTGAAGAAAAATTGTTGCGCGCCATTTTCGGCGACAAAGCAAAAGACGTTCGTGATTCTTCACTGTACCTTGAACACGGTGAACACGGAAAAGTTATTGATGTAAAGATTTTCTCCCGCGAACAAGGCGATAAGCTTTCCGCCGGCGTTATTCAATCGATTCAGGTAACCGTTGCTAACTTACGTAAGATTCGAAGTGGTGACAAAATGGCCGGACGTCACGGTAACAAAGGTGTTATTTCAAAGATTGTTCCGATTGAAGACATGCCATTCTTAGAAGACGGAACACCGATTGATATTATTTTGTCTCCACTCGGAGTTGTTTCTCGTATGAACCTCGGACAGTTGCTTGAAACTCACCTTGGTTTTGCCGCACAGAAATTAGGTTACAAAGTTGCTACTCCTCCTTTGAACGGAATTACTGAAGATCAGATTCGTGAAGAATTGGTTAAAGCAGGTTTGCCGGAAAATGGAAAAGTACGTTTGACCAACGGTAAGAATGGTAAAGCGTTTGATAACCAAGTTTCAGTCGGTTACAAGTACATGTTGAAATTGAACCACATGGTTGAAGATAAGATTCACCAACGTTCAATCGGTCCATACTCCTTGATTACGCAGCAGCCTTTGGGCGGTAAAGCTCAGTTCGGTGGACAGCGTTTCGGAGAAATGGAAGTGTGGGCTTTGGAAGCGTACGGAGCAGCTCACAGCTTACAGGAAATTTTGACGATTAAATCAGACGACGTCGCCGGTCGTTCGAAAGCGTATGAATCGATTATCAAAGGCGAAACTATCAAAAAATTGAATGTCCCGGAATCTTTCAACGTCTTGGTCCGCGAATTGAAAGGCCTCGGGTTAGATGTCGAATTATTGGATGCTGAAAATCATCCAATCGACCTTGAAAAAGCAGGCGATGAACTTGAGCTTCCCAAAGCCTCGGTTATGCCGGACATAGTTCCGGAGCCCGAAGAACCTAAACTTAAGTCAGAAGAAGTCGCTGAGTAAGGCGTCATAATCAACTATACATATGATTAACCCAATCAAAACAAACGACTTCGAAGCTATCAAGCTTAAACTGGCTTCACCTGAAAATATTTTAGGCTGGTCATACGGCGAAGTAACTCGTCCTGAAACTATCAACTACCGTACTCAGAAACCGGAAAAAGACGGTTTGTTCTGCGAACGTATTTTCGGTCCCTCAAAAGACTGGGAATGTTATTGCGGAAAATATAAGAAGATTCGTTATCGCGGAATTGTTTGTGACAAGTGCGGCGTTGAAGTCACTCGTAGTTTGGTTCGCCGTGAACGTTTCGGACATATTAAATTAGAAACTCCGGTAACTCACATTTGGTTTTTGCGCGGACTTTCTTCAAAGGTTGGTTTGGCGCTTGATTTGTCTATGCAGTCTTTGGAAAAAGTTGTTTACTTCGCAAGTTTTATTATTACTGAAGTTAATGAAGAATTAAAGCAAGCGACTTTGGATCAGATTAAAGCCGAGTACAAAGCAAAGAAGAAAGCTTTGGAAGCCGATCATGCCAACCAAGTTACGATGATTAAGAATCAGAAGGCTAAGATGGCTAAAGACGGTAAGAGTCAGTTGGAAATTACCGATAAAGTTGAACGCGAAGTTGAGCACCTTGTGGCCGCTCGCGATGAAAAGATTGCCGCGCTTGATAACGCTTTCACTATTGCTCAAAAGGAACTGAAAGAATTAAAGCCTTTGGCGATTATTTCTGAAAATTTGTATCAAAATTTGAGCTTGAAATACGGACATATTTTCTCGGCCGGCATCGGAGCAGAAGCAGTTCGTCGCTTACTTGAACGACTTGATCTTGAAAAAGAAATTAAGAATTTAGAAAAGATATTAATTGATGTTGTTGACTCAAAGAAAGATAAAGTAATTAAGCGTTTGAAATTCTTCAAGAATTTACACACCAACAATATCAATCCGGCCTGGATGGTAATGTCTGTTGTTCCTGTTATCCCGCCTGACTTGCGTCCGATGGTGGCACTCGACGGAGGACGTTTCGCGACTTCAGACTTAAATGATTTGTATCGTCGTATTATCAACCGCAACAATCGACTTAAGCAACTGCTTGAATTAAACGCTCCGGAAGTTATTTGCCGTAACGAAAAGCGTATGTTGCAAGAAGCAGTTGACGCCTTGATTGATAACTCAATCCGTCACGGTAAAACCGTTGTTGCTTCAACCGGACAAAAGAGAATGCTTAAATCTTTAGCTGACTCCTTAAAAGGAAAGCAAGGTCGTTTCCGTCAGAACTTACTCGGTAAGCGTATCGATTATTCCGGACGTAGCGTTATCGTTGTTAACCCAAATTTGAAACTTGATCAATGCGGTCTGCCAAAGCGCATGGCCATTGAATTGTTCAAACCATTTATTATCTCAAAACTTATTCAACGCGAAATTGTTCACAACGTTCGCAGCGCTTCTCGTTACATTGAAGCCGGACATGATGAAGTGTGGGATATTCTTGAAGAAATTATTAAGGGCGCCTTTGTTCTCTTAAACCGTGCGCCAACTTTGCACAGACTTGGTATCCAAGCTTTTCACCCGGTCTTGATCGAAGGACTTGCTATTCAGATTCACCCGTTGGTTTGTACTGCCTTTAACGCTGACTTTGACGGAGACCAAATGGCCGTTCATGTACCGTTGACTGAAGAAGCGATTACTGAAGCTCGTGATATTATGCTTGCCTCTCACAATCTATTGAAACCCGCTACCGGTGATCCGGTGGTTTCACCTGATAAAGATATTGTTTGGGGAACTTTCTACATGACAACGATTGAAGGACCGGAAAAGGTTGAAAAATATTTCCATTCAAAAGTTGAAGCTAATACCGCCTATGAATTGGGACGTATCGGTTTGCGTGAAAAAATTGGTGTTATGATGGAAGGTAAAGGAATTGTTGAAACGAATATTGGTCGTATTATCTTTAATAACTTACTGCCTGAAAAACAGCAGTTTGTAAACGAAGTTATTGGTAAAACTAAAGTTAAGGGAATAGTTAAGGAATGTTTCCGTTTGTACGGTGAAGAACGCGCGGTAAAATTGCTTGATGATTTGAAAACAGTTGCATTCGATTATATTACTCGTTCCGGTTTGTCTTGGGGAATGGATGATCTTCCTAAATTTGATAAGATTGAAAATTTGATTAAGGAATCTTCCCGTCAAGCCGAAGAAATCCAAGGTTACTTTGAAGAAGGTTTGTTGACTGACTCAGAGCGTTATTCAAAAGTTATTGAAATTTGGACTAAGGTCAAAGAAGAAGTTACCTTTATCTGTACCAGCGAACTTGATAAGACCGGTCCGGTCTATTCAATGATTGAATCCGGCGCTCGTGGATCTTGGGCGCAGTTGACTCAGATCCTCGGAATGAAAGGACTTGTTACATCTCCTTCAGGAAAAATTATTGAATTGCCGGTTAAAGGAAACTTTAAGAGAGGATTTGATGTCTTGGAATACTTTATTGCTACCCACGGTGTGCGTAAAGGTTTGTCCGATACTGCCTTGCGTACAGCTAACGCCGGTTACTTAACTCGTCGTTTAGTTGACGTTGCACAAGACGTTGTTATTTCAGCGGATGATTGCGGTACCAAAGACGGTTTGTTAATGACAAAAGATGAAAGTGATGAAATGGGTCGCCCGTTAATCCGCCGTATTACCGGACGTTACTTAACTGCTGATTTGAAGAACGTTGAAGGAAAAGTATTAGTTAAGAAAGGCGAGTTGGTTACTGAAGATATGGCTGATGCGGCCGCTAAAGAAGATATTCCGGAAGCTGAAGTTCGTTCTGTTATGCGTTGTGCGCTTCATCGTGGAGCTTGTCAGACCTGTTACGGATTTGACTTGGCTTATAACCGCCTCGTTAAGATCGGAACCGCTGTTGGTATTATTGCCGCACAGTCCATCGGTGAGCCGGGAACTCAGTTGACGATGAGAACCTTCCATACGGGAGGTGTAGCTGACCAGGACGACATCACGCAAGGTTTGCCGCGTGTTGAAGAAATCTTTGAAGCACGTCAGCCAAAGCGAAAAGCTTATATCGCTGATGTTGCAGGTACGGTTAAAATTACTGAATTGAAATCTGAAGGCGGAACTTCACAAGGTAGAATGGTTACTATTGCTTATGACGGTGAAGAAACCGACAAGTATTATTTTGCTGAAGCAACTATGTCAGCCAAGGCTAAAGACAAAGAAGAGGAAGCCCCGAAAGAAAAAGGCGTGAAGAAGAAAAAAGCTAAGGTTGAGGTTTTGGTCGAAGACGGTGATAAGGTCAAGAAAGATACTCCGTTGTTTAAAGTCGGAACTGTCATTATTAAAGCCAATCGTCCGGGTAAAGTTAAGTTGGAAGAAAAGTATTTGAAAGTTATTGCTCCGGTAGAAAAAGTTCGCGAATATATTGTGCCCCGCACCTTTAACATTTGGGTTAAAGACGGCGCTTCAGTTATTATCGGTGACCAGTTGACCGACGGATCTCTTGATTTGCAACAGCTCTATGAGTTGCGTGGAATCGCCGCTACTCAAAAGTATGTTGTAAAAGAAATTCAATACGTCTATTCTTCACAGGGTCAGCCTTTGAACGACAAACATATTGAAATTATCGCGCGTCAGATGTTCTCCCGTGTGTATATCCAAGATCCGGGTGAAACTGATTTCTTGGTTGGTGAAGTTATTGAAAAATTGATGTTTGATCGCGAAAATGCCAAAGCTAAACTTGCGAACAAGAAGATTGCCACAGGCAAGCAATTGCTCATGGGTATGACTAAGGCCTCGCTTTCAACCAATAGCTTCTTATCAGCCGCTTCTTTCCAAGAAACCGCTAAAGTCTTGATCGATGCCGCTATTACCGGTAAGATTGACCGACTTGAAGGTTTGAAGGAAAACGTTATTATCGGACGACCGATTCCGGCCGGTACCGGTTTCAGAATCATTGTTGAAGCTTAGATTTAAAAAATTAAAGGCGGGTTCCAAAAAAGTAGGGGCAGGTTTAAAACCTGCCCCTACTTTTTTATTCTTGACTTTTCAATAAATATGTAGTTAAATAGGGGGATTGGAATACATTAAAAATTAAATTATAGGAGGAAAATTCGTAATGTCGAAAAAAAGTTTTATATGGTATAAGACTATCAGACGTGCAGGGTTTATTATACTGGGGTTAGTATTTTTGATTTTATTATATATGTATAATACAAACAGATATAATAAATCGCCAGCACCTCAGGTATCAAATAATTATATTAGATCTTATTCAGAATCTAGTATAGTTGATTCTAATAAGACAGAAATCAAGCAGAAGCGCAATATTGAGAAAAAAATTAATGACAGCTCTATTGTTAATCTTGATTCTTTGCGCAGGAGTATTATGAAACAGTGCCTTAAAGCCACTGAAGATATAGCTCGCCAAAGCTCGGTTGACGAAGCAATTCAGGTTGCTGAGTTTCTAAAGAAAAATTTGACTCTGGCCCGTCCAGACGGAGGAGCCATCAGTTCAATTGATTCGGTGTCGAAGCCCTTTCTTGGCTTTGTGGTTGCGTTTCAGCAAGATGATCTGCCACCTGTCGGTTGGTATAAAGCAGCGCTCAGTAACTCTGGAGTTAATTACGTTCCGTTGCCTAATAATGTTCTACTGGCTAAGCAAGAAGATTTGGGTTCGGATCTTATTAAGGGTTTGATGTTTATTTACCAAGGCAGCCAAACGCGTGTGGCTGAAACAAGTAATTTTCGCAATGTTAATTTTTATTTGAGCGAAGATGTGAAATCACACGAGATTATCAATCAGATGCTGTCTTCCTTGGGCGGAGATGACTACCTCAATTTATTGAACCTTGAAATTGGACGTTTGCAGGCTCGAATGGATAGCAGTGCATATCCGATATGGCCGCGTCGCATCTCATACCCCAAAGAACTTCATGAAATGTTTTCAGCTCGTTCTTTCGTTGAAATTGATTATATTGAGAAAATGTTTTGGGTGCATGCTATGTTTTCAATAATAGAAAATAGGCACGCTCTAAGCACTGAAAGTAAAATGAAGCAAAAAATAGATTTTATGGATTTAATTCATTATCATAAGAACTAAAAACTTTGCTGCATAAAAGGCAGTTTGCTAATACGCAAACTGCCTTTTAAAATTATTTATATGGCTTCGCTCATCTCTTTTAACAGTTTCGGATTTGTCAGATTTGTTTTAAAACTTGAAGCATTGAGGATTTCGATTAATACGGGTTTTCCAGCTCCGGAGAGATGAATGATAAAATTTCCAAGTTCAAGAACTTTCACAATCTTTCCCGAACCAAGCTCCCAACTTAAAATGTTAGATTCTATATCGTAGTTCATACGGGATAAAAGGTAATTACCTTTATAAGATTTGATTCTTTTTGATATATAACCTTTATATTATCAGCTTGAGCGGTAACCAAAGCTCCAATTTTTCCAAGCTTTTCAGGAGAGATGATTACGCGTTCAATCTCTTCTTTGCGAATATATACTTTATGAGCATTAAGTAGCTCGAATTTTTGTTCGGCGTACTTACTAAAGTAAATCATAATTTTGGAATGGCGACTTTGTAGATGCCGGTGGCTTTGAGTGCGGCAGAACAACTATTAAACCAAATATCAAAACGTCTGCCTTTTATTACTCCGCCTTTGTCAGTCACTTGATAATCTTTATTTTCAATTTTTAAAGGTGTTCCTTTAGGGAAACAACTCCAGTCGGCCGCGACATGTCCGTCTTCGGGTTTTAAGCTAGACGCGGTTTGGTTGCAATAGAGCATGGTTTTTTCATCAAAATTAGCGCAGGCGTTCCAACGCATGGAATTCGATGAGCATGGTGTTTTTTCATCAATACCGATCGGGCATGAACAGTTGAGAGCCACAGCGCAGAGAAAGTCTTTTCTGCTCTCATACGCTTCGCTTTGCGGCTTACAATAACCGGTGATAAAAGCTTCAAAATATCCTTTACTTTTTTCAATGTCGCTATATTGCTTACAATCTTTTTTAGAATAATCGTCGCGTATTTTTTCAATCGGTTTTGTTAAAAGCTGACGATATAATTTAAATCGTGTCCAGTATGCGCCGTCTTCGGTTGTGACTAAAAAAGCGGCGTAGCCGAGAATAATGACGATAATAATTTCTATAATTTTCTTTAGCATTTATTTATATGCCGTAATTGCTCCGGCATTTATCTTGCAACATTTTTTTATGGTAGCAAGGTCTAATTTCGCCGTATCAATAATTTTTCCGCCCCAATTTCTGCTATGGTTTGCTTCGTTCGGATCATTGGCATATACTATACCGTTTTCATAGCCGGTAAAAACAACATAGTGAGCATTTCCTCTCGGGTAGACACATTTGCAACCATTAGCTGATGTCATACTAGCGATAACGGGACCATATTGTAGGAGCGCTAATGCGTCTTCTATGCTACTGCTCGGTCCCACTGATTTTGTTTGAAGATTGCTTTTTTCAAGCATTTTTTTAAAATTAGGCATTCCTCCTGTCCATCCGTTACCTGACCAGTAACCATTTTTTTGACATTCCTTGGCAACATCAACTGCGGATACGTTGTTTCCGTAATAGTTTAATACCATAGTTAGGGAAGTCGGTCCGCAACCGGCGGGACCCATGTTCTTAAGTTGTGAAGAGAATCTTCCTTGATAAAGAATTGGTAGCTTATATTTTCCTAAACCTGTACCTAAATTTACTGAAGGTAAACTTGGACTTGTATACTGCGGCGTAAGGTCTTCGGGAGGTATTATTTGGTCTAGGTCTATTTTATTAATATACGTTATTTTGATAGGGGAGAGCGTGGTTAGGGCGGGATTAATGACATTAAGTATCATGTAACTACTCAACGCAATCAAGAGACCCATAAGACTTCCGCCAATCCATTGCTTTGCGTCAGCGATGCGTTCTTCTTTACCGCCGGCCGTAATCCAAATTACCCCCGCAATCATCATTGTCATTACTGCAAGAATAGCTATAGCACCCGTGCCGTAACGATAGAGTGCATCAATATAGTTTGCGATCCATGGACTTAAACATTCTGAGTCTGTACAGGTTGTCTTTTGAAAACGTGTAAATCCGGGAATTGAGACAGAGAGATTAGGCGCACTGAGAGGATTAGAAATTTTAGGTAGGGAAGAGCCCGTCTCAGTTGTTGTTTTGTCGATACATTGTATTCCTTTTTGATCAGGTACTTTGTCGGGCATAAATGCTGCTACACTGTTTTCAGTGTTTTTTTGATTGCAGGTAATCTCATCCTCGGTCATCATTGCAGAAATTGGTCCCGTGCTTCCGTTTACCTGGCAGCATCCTGCAGCTTCGACTATTATTGGTGATAGCACAAAGAATAGAATAAAAATTATTCTTCGGATCCAAGGGTATAATGTTTTTTTCATGCTATGAATTTTCATTCTTTCTTACTGCAAAAGATATAATTGTAATGACTCCAAAAATAGCAGCGAGTGAACCTATTATGATAATTTTTGTGTAGGGTTTTTTTTGCGAACTCAGTTTGTGACAACAGCAAAGTGTATTGGTGTCTGTTTGAGCGGAGGGTTTTGTCATGCTTTGACACTTGCTATTGGCGCCTTGTGCCCATTCTTTAACCTTCCAGTCACTATCGAGCACTTGTCCGCACGAACTGCCGACTGCAAACTGGGTCCAGCGGCATTCTTCAGCAGCATAAGTCACGAAGGGCAGGAGTATAAAGGTGATACTTAATAATATAAAACGCATATTATTTCTTAGGTGTACAGCATTTTTCAGGAGGTCGAGCTTGAGCACAGCGATCACAAGGATTAAAGCAGTCGCAGCTTTTTCCCTCGGAGCCGTCATTTTGCGTAGCGGCGGTATTATACATCGCTATAACCGATGTCACGTAATCAATATAGGAAGCCGTATCATTTCCGCATACAGCACCGCCTGGTCTTTGTTCCATGCACGGAGGAGCATAGGTTGATATCATCTGGCGGATTGTTTTGGCTCCACCCATGTTTTTACTATTTGCCATAAAACAAAAATAATATTTGACGGCATCAGACCAGGAAGCAGAGGTAACCCAGTTACCGTTACATCCGCTGGAATATTTTTTGCACACTTCCATCGGTTTTTTGTCGTAGCAGGTAATGTTGCCGGGGTTAAGGTTGGTTTTACCGGCTCCCGATGTACCCATATCGCTGTCTTTTTTTGCATTGCCTAAAAAGAAGGCTGGATCAATTCCTGTTTCATTGGCAGCCGCCAGAATAACGTTCCCAAGGCCATTAAGGGGACCGGTTGAATGAAGTTTTTTTACAGCTTCGTCTATAGCGGCCGCTGTTGTTAAGGTTGTAGTTGCTTTGGTTTTTTTCCATTCAATGCAGCCACAATATTTTCCGAGAGGTATTTTTTCACCTGATTTCATATTTTTTTCCACCTCTACTGGATCAATAAGAATTTCAGGAACATCAATAAGTTTAATGTACTTAACATTGATGCTTTTCAAAACCGTGAGCTCAGGGTTGATCGTATTAAGCAAAAGAAAAGAACCCAGTGATAAGACTAAACCTCCAAGACTGTTAATAATCCATGTCTTTGCTTCTGAGACTCTCTGTGAGTTGCCTGCGGCCGTTAACCACATAGCTCCACCCATCATCATGACAACAACGGCAAGAATCGTAATAGCCAAGATACTATATTTAAAAATTGCTCCGATATATTCTGCGATCCAGGGGATTGAACAATCCGAATTTCCTTCATCACATTTGACTGTGCTAAATTTTATAAACTCAGGAATGTTGACGTTTAACGTTGGTAAAATGACTTTACGTGGTTTCTTCGGTGTATTGTTAATCGTCCCTATCTTGTTTCCGTTATTATCATACTGTGAATTAATTTTGAGCCAAGCTTTTTCATTGCAACAACAATCAGGTTTTCCCTCTGGCGAATCTCCCGCGCAACTCGTTGTATCACTTGTGGAGATGTAGCCTCCAGGACATTTTCCCGTACTTTCATTTTCCTTGTCCCATGTACAACCTTCAATAACTTGTGCGTTTGCTTGAACAGCAAAAAATAATACGAAGACACTTGTTAGTATGAAAATTGTTGTAAGTATATTTCTCATATAATATCTTTCATTGTAGTACCATTTATGTACAGTACTTTCCGGTATAGTGTAGCCTGCTACCGCACGCACTTGAAATTTGAGGGTATTCAAAGTGCCAACATTCACTTTCCAGTAAGCAGAAACCTGCGGAAATCATGCACTGTTGTAGCTGTTTTTGAAGCTTTGAGCCTTTGCATCCTTTGCCTTTACATGCCCAAGCATCAAACGCAGCACCACTGGTATGCGGACAAAGTCCACCGCTATACGGGTTGCAGGTTGGAGGACTACATTTACATTTCCCATTGCAGCAATTTGATTTATAAAGGGATTGCTGCTCCTTTGATGTACGTGATGCATCCGCAATTCTAATATAGTTTTGCGGATCTAGTTTTTTGAAGCATTCAGCACCTTTTTTGAGTGCTTCGACTGAAGCCGGTGATGATTTTTCCGAACCAGAAGTAATACCAAGTCCCGATTTATCATTAGGAACCGCAATCCATTTGCTGCTATCAACTTCTATTGCTTCTTTGTTTGGATTGTTAGTGATTCGAGACATGGGAACCGGCTCAGAGGTATCTTCTACATCGATCAATTCAAGGTAGCTAACATTTATAGGTGGCAGGATTGTTAAATTCGGATTAATTAAGAAAAGTGCCAGATATGAACAAAGAGCCAAAACGGTTCCCAATAAACCATTTTTTATAAAGTCCTTTGCTTGGCTGATCCTACTTGAACTTGCTCCGGCACTGAGCCAAATTATTCCGCCAATCATCATCACAATAACGCCCAGTATACCCACCGCCAACATACTATATTCAAAAATTGCTCCAATATATTCTGCGATCCAGGGAATTGAACAGGTTGGATTTTTTTCATCACACACTACTTTACTGAATTTCGTGAGACCCGGAATTGAAACGCTTAAATTAGACATGATAATTTCCCGAGGTTTTGCGGGCTCATTGCTGGTCGTTCCAATCTTGTTTCCGTTATTGTCATACTGTGAATTAATTTTGAGCCATCCTGCAGTTGTACAACAACAAGCTGATTCGTCTGATGGTGGATCTCCCGCACAACTACTTTCATCAGCAGTGGGGATATTACCACCACTTTCATCTGAACAATAATTTGCATCCTTCATAAAGCTCCAGGCGCACCCTTCAACCGCTTGTGCATTTACTTGAACAGCAAAAAATAAAACAAAGACACTTGTTAGTATGAAAATTGTTGTAAGTATATTTTTCATATCTTATTCACACTGCGATAATCGGGGATGGCATTTCTTGCCCTCCTTAATACTGATCTGTGTAGTATTATATTTGCTGTCATCTAATTTGCTGGCTTCCTCGGTACATTTTGCTCGGAAGTCAGCTAAAGCTGTATCGGATGCCATTAATTCATTTATGCAGACTTGAGGTCCATTGTCGTTCAATAGTGTATTTTCTTTATACCAACCGAATTCACAACATGCTTGTTTCTTCTCATCAGGCTTGCATTCATTAGCATCCGCTTTGTAGCCATATCTAAATGTTGTAGCTTTAAATCCCTTGAGTGCGCGACAATCAATATCTTTTAAATTTTCCGTCGTTACAGAATCATCACTGTTAATTTTTTCACAACAGCCAAATTGGAATAAATCAATCTTCGTGATTTGCTTGACTGGTTGAACCTTAAAGTTAACAAGGCTGGTATTGATTGTTGAGAGAAGTAGGAATGAGCCGAGGGTTAGAGCCAGGCCTGAAATTCCGCTAATAATCATAGTTTTAGCCTCACTAACTCCGGCGCCCCCCGCGGCAGTAAGCCAACGAACTCCGCCCATCATAATAACAATCGCGGCAATAATGCCTACAATGCCCGTCGAATATTTAAAAATAGCAATGATATAATCAGCTAAAAGCTGAGTATTAGCCGGGACAGTTACGGTTTTACCTGCTGTAATCGGTGAACCTTCTCCGGGAATACTGACTTCCGGAGTGTAGGTTAGCGGATCCGACTCCTTTATTGCTTCTTTAGCTTCAGCGTCAACTCCTGTAGATGAATCATTTTTTATTCTTTGGCAGTAACATTCATAGGCTGACGCCGGAGGTCCTCCGCACCACCATTGATCCTCACCCTGTGCATTTTGATAGGGTTTATCGTTCAAGCCCCACACTTTTAAATCAGGAACGCCATCTTTAAACATACAGCACTCACTACTCGGTCTGCCACTCGGATAGTAGCTCTTGCAGCCTCCTTTTTCTATAGCTACTGAAGTATTAACAAAAGATAAGCTTATAATAAATAATAAGCTGCAGGAAATAAGATAACGAAGAAATTTCTTCATACTATTTTAAAAACTCGTTAATGATTGCCTCTAAGTTGCTCGCAGTAACGGCACCTTCATATTTTTTTCCGTTAAAGAACCAGGTCGGTGTTCCTTCAACTTGCAAGGTTTGTGAATCTGAAACATTCTTCTTGATGAGCGACAAATATTTTTGACTGTCAAAACACTGTTGGAATTGTTCATTATATATACCTAGTTCAGAGGCAAGTTGCGCTAAATCATTTTTGTCAGCCCCAAAAGTATCGGATTGTTTTTGATAGAGTTTGTCGTGCATTTCCCAAAACTTCCCTTGTTCTCCGGCGCAATACGCGCTTAATGCTAAGGAAATAGAATGTGTATGTCCTGGCCAATCTCTAAAAATAATTTTGACATTATCTTTATATTTGACGCTGGCTTGGCGCAAGGCGGGGAAAGACGAGAGACAAAATGGACAAGCAAAATCGGCAAATTGCACGATTGTCAGCTTTGGCTCTGTGGTGCCGATTGATTGAGAGCCCACTCCTTCAACCAAGATTTTATATTCGCCACTATATTCAGTAGCTGTGCTTGCCGCCGTGCTGCCTGATGAATAATCACCCTGACTGATTTTTTGACTCCGATCCAGGACATTGGCGACAAAGCCTACTATTAAAAGCATTAGAAAAAGAGCTATTGGAACAGTAATTATTCCAATGATAATTTTTTTGATTCTATGATGTCTTGCCCCGCCCGTACGGGCGGGGTTAATTGTCTCGGTCGGAAGCATTTTATTGCGGATAATGTGTGAGTCAGATATACTTTATTATACACTGATATTTAGGGTGATACAATCTTATGAAATTAATCTCATGGAATGTCAATGGCATACGCGCCGCGATCCGAAAAGGTTTTGGCGATTTTTTAGTGTCCGCCAAGCCCGATATTATTGCGTTACAGGAAATAAAGATTGATGATGCACGTCGCGCTAAGGAAGCTTTTGATTTTAAGGGTTATGAGGAAATATGGCATCCGGCTAAGCGTCCGGGCTATAGCGGAACGGCAATTTTAACAAAAATTAAACCAATAAGCATACGCAACGGTTTTGGAATCACTCAGTTTGATCTTGAAGGTCGAGCGCAGACGCTTGAATTTTCAAAATTTTATCTAATCAACACCTATTTCCCTAACGCTCGACCGGAATTAGCGAGACTTGATTACAAGAGCGATTTTAATGCGGCCATGCTCAAGTATATAAAAAAACTTGAAAAATCAAAGCCGGTTATTATTTGTGGGGACTTTAACGTTGCGCGTGAAGAGATCGATTTGGCAAGACCCAAAGAAAATGAATTCAGTCCGGGTTTTTCTGCCGAGGAACGAGCTTGGGGCAGAAAGTATATTGAAGCCGGTTTGATCGATACCTATCGACATTTTTTCCCTGATAAAGTTCAATATACTTGGTGGAGTCAACGTATGAACGCCCGTGCTCGAAACGTCGGTTGGCGCATTGACTATTTCCTGGTATCAACTAAAATAATCAAGTCCGTGAAAAAAGCCTTTATCCTTGATAAGGCGATGGGTTCGGACCATTGCCCAGTTGGCATTGAAATAGAATAAATACGTATGACTGAATTTAAAGCTCATCATAAGTTTTACCGCGAATTAGTTTTTTATGTTGGCGTAATCGCGACTATTGTGTATCGTATTATTATTTTTCTTAATCGTTTGCCAAATCATTTCTGGGCCGATATTGCCTGGTATGTCGGAACAATCGGTTTTATTTGGTATTTTGCGCATCGATATAATATCGAAGAAAATCGTTGGTTAATTATTAAAGAAAGAAATTTGGAAGAAAAAGTTTCTAAGGGAAATGCATTATCAAATGATGATCGCGAAGTCTTAGTAAAAACTTTACATAGCTTAGAATCATCAAAAGCGAAATGGAATTACATTGTGATTTTTGTAGTTTCCGGTTTGGCTTTACTGTGGGATATTATTCTTCGCTTTATATTGAATTAGGTCCTGAATCAAGTTCAGGATGACATCTATGAAATACGAATTTGAAACAATTGAAAAAAAGTGGCAAACATTCTGGGAAGAAAACAAGATCGATTTGACCGAGGAGCCCGGTACCAAACAAAAGTATTATTCACTTGATATGTTTTCCTATCCTTCGGGTGAAGGTTTGCATATGGGACATGCGCGTATTTATACAGCGAGCGATGTTTTTGCGCGTTACAAAAAGATGAATAATTTTACCGTTTTGCATACGACCGGTTGGGATGCCTTCGGTTTACCGGCTGAGCAATATGCGATAAAAAATAAAACTCATCCGAGACTGGCCGTTGAAACCAATACCAAGCGCTTTAAGGAACAGATGAAAAGCTTGGCGTTTTCTTACGATTGGGAGCGGGAAATTAATACGACTGATTCGAAATTCTATAAATGGACTCAATGGGCCTTTATTAAGATGTTTGAAAAGGGCTTGGCGTATGAATCATTTGAGCCGATTAATTGGTGCCCGTCCTGTAAAACCGGTTTAGCTAATGAAGATCTGGAAGACGGACGTTGCGAACGCTGCGGCTCTGTAGTTGAGAAAAAGCCAATGAGACAATGGGTGCTTCGCATAACTGATTATGCGGAACGACTATTAGCTGATTTAGAACCGTTGAAATGGACTGATTCCGCAAAAGAATCTCAGAAGAATTGGATTGGAAAATCAGAAGGCGCGGAAATTCAATTTCAAACCACAGATGGCACAGATTCAATTACGGTCTTCACGACAAGAGCTGATACTTTATTCGGAGCTACTTATGTTGTGCTTGCGCCGGAACATGAGTTTATTCATAAACACGAAGACAAGATTAAAAATATTTCAGATGTAAAAGAATACATTGAAGAAGCGGCAAAGAAAACTGAAATAGATAGAACTTCGGAAGGCAAAGAAAAAACGGGCGTTAAACTTGAAGGAATTTTTGCAATCAATCCTGCAAACAGTGAAGAGCTTCCTATATATATTGCAGATTATGTTTTAGGGGATTATGGCACCGCTGCCGTGATGGCTGTTCCTGAACATGACGAACGCGATGCTGAGTTTGCAAAAAAATATAATTTACCTTTTAAAGAAGTTGAAACTTCAGAAGAAATTAAAAAAGAAAATACTGAAAAATTCGGTAAAGCGAAAACCAGTTATAAACTTCGTGATTGGGTTTTTTCGAGGCAGAGATATTGGGGTGAACCAATTCCGGTAATTCATTGTGAAAAATGTGGTGTTGTTGCGGTACCGGAAAAAGATTTACCAGTTGAGTTACCCGACATTGAAAGCTATGAACCGACGGGAACGGGCGAGTCACCGCTCGCTGATGTTGTCGAATGGGTGAATGTCGATTGTCCGAAATGTGGCGGAGTGGGAAAACGAGAAACTAATACGATGCCCCAATGGGCGGGATCAAGTTGGTATTATCTTCGTTATATTGATCCGAATAATAATGAAGTGTTAGTAGATCCAGTGAAAGAAAAGCAATGGATGCCGGTTGATATGTATATTGGAGGAAATGAACATATAACGCGTCACCTGATTTACGCTCGTTTTTGGCATAAGTTCTTATTTGATATTGGAGCAGTTTCCACTTCTGAGCCCTTTATAGAGCTTCGTACCGTTGGTTTAATACTGGCGGGTGACGGCAGAAAGATGAGTAAACGATGGGGGAATGTCGTAAATCCGGATGAAATGACGGCTAAATACGGCGCTGATGCCCTTCGTATATATATGATGTTTATTGGTCCCTTTGCTCAGCCGGCGGCATTTTTAGAAAATGGCGTGGCCGCAGCGAAGTCTTTTCTTAATAGAATCGGGTTGTTAGCAGAGAAAATGACCGCTGATAGCACTGACTCTGACAAGATTAAAGGACTGATGCATCAGACTATTAAAAAAGTTGGAGATGATATTAGAGATTTTCGCTTTAATACGGCTGTTTCATGCTTAATGATTTATGCGAATGCTTTGGGCGACGAAGAAGATATTTCTAAACAATCATTTTCTGTGTTAGTACAACTGCTGGCGCCAATGGCTCCGCATTTTGCTGAAGAGCTATGGCAAGAATTGGGAAATACAAATTCTATATTTCAATCGACTTGGCCGCTGTTTGATGAAAAGTATTTAGTAAATAAAAACGTTACCATCGCCGTGCAAATCAACGGACGCATGCGTGATACTTTTGATATTGCTTTTGATTCAAGCATAGAAGAAATTCAAGCGGCGGCACTTGAACGACCGACTACAAAAAAATGGATAGGGGATAATGAAATAAAAAAAATAATTGTCGTGAAAGGCAAAGTTATTAATATTGTAATTTAAATGTCACTCCTTGAAGAGACAATCAGTTTATCAAAATTATACGGTGTTAAGCCCACGAGTAATCGCGGGCAAAATTTTTTAATTGACGAAGCGACGTATCAAGATATTATTGGCGCTGCACAAATTACTGATGACGAAACAATTTTGGAAGTCGGACCTGGTCTCGGGTTTTTAACAATGCATTTATCTCGCGTCGCAAAAAAAGTTTTTACGGTTGAGCTTGATAAAAAACTTTTTGCTGCTTTGCAAAACAGATTACACATTGAAAAAATAAAAAATGTTATTTCTGAAAACGCTGATATCATGAATTTCTCTTTGCCCTGGGCAAAAAAAGTTTCGCAAATTCAAAATAATAATTTAGTTGTTGTTGCAAATCTTCCTTATACTATTACGTCAATTTTTTTGCGTTATTTTGTTGGTGGAAATATTGCACACATTCTACCAAAGCGTTTTGTTTTAATGTTGCAAAAAGAAGTGGCCGAGCGTATTGCTGCTTCTGCCGGACAGCTCAGTAAGTTAGCGATTTCAGTACAATTATATTGCGACGTGCGGATTGTTAAAACAGTTTCAAGAAAAATGTTTTGGCCGGCACCTTTGGTTGATAGTGCCATTATTGAACTTACACGAAATAATCGTTGGCTTGATCAATTAGAGCTTCAGGGTAATAACGATGAGCAATTGATGCGCTTAGTACGCATCGGTTTTAGTGCCAAAAGAAAAATGTTAAAGGCTAACCTCTCGGCCGGCTATACAATCCCGGTTGACAAAATTATCGAGTATTTTCAAGCTTCTGATATCAAAGAAAGTGTTCGAGCGCAGGAATTATCCTTAAGAGACTGGCTCAGATTATTGCCGTTTTTAAACTAGGCTGTTATAATAAAAGCATTATTAGCCCCATTTCATGTCTGATAACAACCGACCCGGAATTTTTGATCGAATAGCGGACCGCTTCGATCTTGATGATTTTGATAGACGCCATAAAAAGGCGTTTCTTGTCATTGCGGCGATTGCAATTTTTGTATTGGTATTTTGGATTATTCAAATGCGCAAAAATATTATTTATCCTCTGCACGGCGGTGTCAGTCCAAAACTTTTACAGCAGTTGGCTGATTCAAAATTGCAACAAACACAAACGCCAACGGGCGAGGAAGCTGATTTAAAGTCTCGTGATACTGATACTGACGGTTTAAATGATTGGGATGAATTAAATTTATATAAAACTTCTCCGTACCTCGCTGACTCTGATTCTGATTCATTTACCGATAAAGCGGAAATTGAATCCGGTAACGATCCGAATTGTCCGAAGGGTGAAAATTGTTTTTTGAATTCTACGCAGAGCGGAGAAACTGATACTCAACTTTCGAGCGGATCACTGTTGGAAAATAGTTTACTGATTCCAACCGGCACCGTTGGCTTATCGGTAAGCGGAACAACGTCGCCGTCAACTTCGCAACTCAGCGCTGAAGAAAAAAATGCACTGCGTGAATCTTTGGGTGATAAAATAAATGATCCGACAGCTATCAGAGCATTGTTAGCGCAAATGGGAATGGATCAAAACAGTCTCGGTGCTTTAAGCGATCAAGTCATTATTGAAACTCTCAACAACTTGCTGAAATAAAACGTATGCGCACATATATTAATCTGACTCATAAGAAAAAATATATAACACTCGCTGTTATTATTATTTTTTTCTTCAGCTTCGCAAGCGTCAAAAGCGTTTCTGCTCAATTTACTACTCTAACGGGCACGGACCTTCCTAGAACTATCTCAGAAACTAAGGATACTATTTGGGATTCGCTCTGGAGTGCAGCGCAGGTTAGTTTGCTTAATGCTGCGCGTTCCGTTATTAATCAAGTCGCTTTTGAAACGGCAACTTATCTCGGATCAGCGGGCGAAGGACAGGTTCCGTTATTCTATACTGTAAAATTTGGAGAATGGATCAGGCAGCAGGGTAGCAATGCCGGCGGTAGCTTTATTGAAGAGTTTGTAAAAACTCGCACTGAACAGGTTGAGGGTCTTCAGAGCGGTCAAGTAGGTTGGATTGATAAAATCTTTACCAAATATGATATGTGTGCGCCTGACCTTATGATTGGCGCTAAAATCAGTTTAGGCTTGGCAGATTTTTCTAGTAATGGCGGGGGATTGGCGGAATCACGATGTAATCTTTCAAAAGTATATAAAGATACAGGTGATCGTTGGAATGAATTTTATGCCTCAGGACCGGAAGCTTTAAAAAAACGTCAAGAATATTTTAAAAATCTAGCTCTTACTACGGATCCTAGTACTACTGAAATTGGTGCTGCCTTTAACTTATTCGGTTTATTCGGCGATAGTATTACGGCGGAAAAGCAGTCGGCTCAGCAAGATCGTACTGAGAGTGCTGGCTGGAATGATATTGTTGGAAAAATTTCTGGCATTAAAATAGCTCCTCCAGACACAGTAAGAAACAGAGTTACTACAGCAAGTAATTTAATCACTGACAATTTTGGCAAACAAAGCGGTAATCTTGCTGCTGACGCGGCTAATATTTTCTTAAATCAATTGGCTTTAACCGCTTTTAATAAACTATTAGAAACCTTAGGTGAAGATTCCGGTCAAGATGGTCTCAATACCGGAACTAGTTTTACGGCACAAGGAAACACGGGCGGAGTAACGGAGCTTGAACAACGAGCCAGTTCAGTGCTGCAAGCTCGATTCAATGAACGAGCTGATTATAATATTCTAGCGCAGCTTGCTTCCTGCGAGGACGAAGAAAAGCCGAGCCCGAATACCTGCGTTATTACGCAACAATTTGCGCAGGCAATTGAAAAAGGTATTACCGTTGGTGAAGCTTTGGGAGGAAATGGCAGTAGAAATGGAGGTTTATTGGACGGGAATAAACGTATAGGGTATGACGAACAAGGAAATGAAATGAGTTATAGAGACGGTTATCCCTACCGTTCGTTAATTATTTTGCGCAAATATAGAATTTTACCTGTTGGCTGGGAAATTGCCGCGCAATATATAAAAGAAAATCCTCAAACAACTAAGGATGTAACACTTAATGATTTGGTTGCTTGCTATTCTGATGTCGACGAAGAAGTATACCCGGGCTATAAAGAGCCGTGGTGCCGCGGATTAATTGATCCGACTTGGACTTTAAAACTTCCAAAAATGTTTTGTGGAATGGAAGGGTATGGGACTGAATTGCTAAGTGCATTCAAGACAGTTTCGAGTTCTGGTTTTTGTGCATTGGAGTCGAAAGCTTCATGCAGTGGTTCTGAACAAGGTAATGGTTGCGCTACGGACTACGTGCCGTGCTCAAGCGACGCTGATTGTACGCAAGAACCGATTTATCAGCAATGTAATTTCAGTATCGGTCGTGAAGTTGAGCTGGGACGTAATAATTCATATTGTGCCGATGAGCAATCTTGTATTAAAGAAAACGCGAATGGCAGTTGTGCGTATTACGGCTATTGTACACAAGAAAAACGACGTTGGGTTTTCAACGAAGCGCAAGACAATGCCTGCGATGCTCGTAATAATACCTGCCAATCATTCCGTTCTGAAACGGGTGCAGAAGTGGCTTACCTTGAGAATACGTTGAATTTTGATAATTGCGGAGCGAATCAAGTAGGTTGCAAGCAATATGCGACAACGGGCACCTACACTGTTACACCAACTGCTAAAGTTACCTGGGACGGGGATAATAACCAACGTTATTTTAATCAAAAAATGACCGATTGTGATGCGGGTTCCGAAGCTTGTCATGGTTTCATTCGTAGTTCAGATAATTTAGACACCAACTTGATTGCTGATGGCAGCTTTGAATCTTCTCTTTGTGTCGAGCCTGAGGGAGGATCCGAATCAAGATTACCAGGCGATACTAACTCTTTAGTGAAATCAGCCAATGCTCAGCTTGCTTCAGGTTGTATTTTGACGACTATGTCAGCCTCGGGTTATTTGCCGACACCAAACAGCCGTTGGTATATTAATGTTTCCAGTGGGTCTGTCAAAGCGGGTATTGCCAATGATTTTGCGGATAATCTCAAGAATAGTTTATATATTGAAGGAAACGGCGGATTATATTCAAACATGGGAGCTTCAGCCCAATTGTTACCGCGTGGCTTTACCCTAGAGTCGGAACGATTTTACACTTTAAGCGCCATGGTCAGGCCGACAGCCGGCAAGGTTCGCCTTGGCTTCGGTTTGGGAGCGAGCAATGGACAGTTTGCTGAATCAACGGTAGTTGATTCATGGCAAAATTTAGTTGTTAATTTCTATGCGCCGCTAACTAATATTCCTGATAATATTTATATTCAAGGAACGGACGCCAGCGCTAAATTTTATATTGACAGCGTCAAGTTAACTGTTGGTGAGTCAATCACATCTTACAATGAATATGCTACAGCTAATTTAATCTACCAAAAATTATTGCCTCCGTATTTGGAACTTACTTGTTATCAAACTCCGGGTTCTGATTTTAAATTAAAAGCTAATGCTCCACCGGTTTGTTCTGAATTTGCTCGTAAGTGCAATGCTGATGAAGTAGGTTGTAAGAAGTTTATCTCTTCGCTCAGTGGTATTGAAGTAACCGCCAAGACAAAACCTAAGGATTTTTGCCCTGATTCTTGTATTGGGTATAATATGTTTGTCCAACAAGCCAATAACTTTAATGCTCTGCAGAGCGAGTATTTTATTCCGAATACCGCACGCGCTTGTAGCGCACAAGCAGTTGGTTGTACGGCGTTTACTAATCTTGATAAATTAGCTGAAGGCGGCGAAGCTGTTGAATATTTCACTTACATGAGAAGTTGTTTGAAACCTGATGCTCTGTCTTGTGATCAGTTTTATACTTGGGAGGGTTCGGACGATTCAGGTTATCAATTGAGAACCTTCTCTTTGAAGAAAAATGGTTCAGAACCAGCCAGTACCATGGCAGCAGGCGAGGAATCAGTATTATGTAATGCAGAAGTTTTCAAAAAACTCCCTTCAGAGCCAGGCTTTAATTATGATTGTCGCGAATTTTACGCGCGAGACGGAAGGGTGTCTTACCATCTCTACAGTAAAACAATAAGTTGCTCTGATGATTGTCATCCGTATCGACGTGAAGTTACCTCGTCAGACCGTTGTACTGCCGGTGGGGGAACCTGGGACTCCGCCCAGGGTGGACGATGCTTGCATTATGCAGTTCCATCCGAAGGAACAACCTGCAGTGCTCCTCAAGTCGGTTGTCAGGAATATACCGGTAACGTTGCCGGTAATGTCCGTACAATTTTTGTTAATGGATTTGAAGCAACAACAAATCCGACTGAAGGATGGTCCGGAGCAAATCATAGCAATAACGCACTTAATTTAGGCGGACACTCGTTACAAACACTCCAAGACGTGACCTTATCAAAAAATGTCGGTGCTGACGTTGAACGCAATCTTTCTTATACAGTGAGCTTTTTGGCAAAGGCTCAGACCAATACTACCAGTGTAAATTCTATTAATTTTGTAAACAAAGATGATCAGACTGCCGTATTTGATACGAGCGGTTCGAGTATAACAAACTCTGAATGGAGACTCTACACATTTAACCTATCTAATTTGGATCATGAAGTTACGCCGACGGGAAGCGGCTCTGGTGACGCTGGGCCTGGTGCTACGCAGGTTGGCGAAAAATTGCGCATCAGATTCAATGCTCCTGTGTTTGTTGATAATATAAGGTTGACCGAAGTACCGAATCGTTATTATCTGATAAAGGATTCGTGGCAGACACCGGATGAATGCGATCAAGATATGAACGGTGCATTTGCTCCTCGTTTCATGTTGGGCTGCAGTCAGTATAAAGACATTGATAGCCGTACGGTTAATCTTCATAGTTTCAGTCAGTTGTGCCAGGATTCCGCGGCGGGATGTGAACAAATGATTGACACAAAAAATTCACGAGATAACCGAAAGCGTTTGTTTAATGATACCAATAGCAACGGAACATGTGACACGGGTGAAACTAGCTGTGTCGAGGTAGCGGCTGATACGATGATTAACGTTGTGTATGATAAAAATAAATTCTGCGAATCCGGGCAGAAGGGCTGCTCGCGCTTAGGCCAAATGAACAAGTATGACAATTCTGTCACCTTTACTGATGTCTTTAAGAGCAATAATCCGGACAATTATTCTACGACGATTTGCTTGAAAGATGCGGTGGGTTGCAGCCAATACACTGATCAAAACGGGGGAACCCTGTACTTTAAGGATCCGGGTAATGAAGTGTGTGAATGGCGCATTAAAAATCAAACCAATGGTGAGTACGGTTGGTTTAAGAAACAAGTTAATCGTTGTGGCGGGACTGCAAACGGTGAACTATGCTCAGAAAATAGCGATTGTAACACGGGACAGACTTGTACACTCCATAATTTTGATGATCCCTGTGATGCAAGTACTATGAAAACAATTGGAGTTGGTGGTTCAACTGGACGCGTTACTCAGCCATCGCCGGGTGCTCGTCAAACGACGCAATGGGCGGGAGCTTGTACGGCAGCACAATCAGGCTGTACGGAATATATTGAACCGCTTTCTAAGATTAATGAAAATCTACTCTTAAATGCCAGCTTTGAAAATTTGGACACTGATCCGAGCATTGAAAACTGGTTGCCTTCTGCTACCCCTGCAAATAGCGCCAAACAAGATATCATACTTAACACTCAAACGATTTATATTTTGAAAGGGGATATACGAGTTAATCCGAATCCGGCGGTCTCTGTTAAAATTTCCTGTGTAGACACGGTCGGTCAGCTCGCCAACGGAGAAGGTTTACGCATTCTTGGCGCTGATAATGATTTTACACTTTGCAATCAAGCTGATCCGGAGAATGAAAGTCCGTGCGAAGCTGCTAATACTTCGGATTACACACTCGGTCTTGATAAAAGTATTATGTTTTACGTGCAGCGTAATTCAGCCGTGGGCAATCCCAATGAAAATGGTACAGTGACATGTACAATAACTCGTACAAACTCAAACGTAACCCCACCGTATCAATCAAATAAAGTTTCGGTTTTCTTAAGACGGGCGATTGTTGATTATCAGTTATCGCAAAATCTTGATAGAAGTTCTCATAACGGTTTAGTAAATAATGAGAAGGGCGCCGTGCTCTTTAACGAGCGAACTCAGCAGGGTAGGAAGAAAGCAGCACTTACATTTAATGCTGACGCAACTTATAACACACTTCCAAGTACCGGAGCATCACCGCAAAATACCACTCCGCGAAACGCCAATGTTATTCTGCAGGTTAAACCTGATCGAGTGTGTTCACAATGGCTTTCTTGTACGACATATTTGCCGGACCCAAGCGACCCTAATCGTAAGACCTGTTTGAATGTCAGCTTGTGTGACGCACTGGATTCCAATGGCGGTTGCAGTAACTTTATTACTCCTCCAAATAAAAATATCAATTCATTGGATATCATTGCTAACATGACTGGTTATAGTAAGGTTGGATTTGCTTCTAATGTCGGTAGCCAGGTTTATAGAACGATGCAGGATTATTATAACTTTGCGAATATGACTCAGGTGGGTCAAAATATTGCTGTTGTTAACGGTAACTTTGAGTCTAAGGGTAGGGGTTGGGTTGCTCCTTCGGGAAAAGAAATTAACTTCTTATCGCAGCCGGGTCAAATCAGTAAAGAAAATCTGACGGAGTTTCAGCCTGTTAAGGGACAAGAGTCAACTGACTTTATCGCACCGGAAGGCAGAGGATTCCTTAAGATTCCGAACGACTCATCAGCGACACAAAGAGAAAAAGTTAGTTTTAGTTCAGGAAGCCGATATGTACTAAGCCTCTATACTTATAGCAAGGGCGGAGGCCTAAAGGTCAAATTGGTTAATGAAGATAACCACTCTCTAGATGTTACCCTACTTTCCGTCTCGGATTTGGATCCACAAAATCAGTGGGTTAAACAGTCGCTTGGTTTTAAAGCAGCCTCCAGCTCTTATAAGATTGTTATTGAAAAAACGGGCGGCGGGGATGCGTATGCTGACGATGTTCGCATTGATGCGGCTCTCAATACTCGTTGTACGGATGCGAATGGTGTAAATCCGCCAGCCAATCCAAACGACCCTAATAGTTGTGTTGAGCCAAAAGGACATTGTAGTGTTTTGACAAATCCTGAAAAGAATTGCCAAAAGAATTCAGACTGTCCGGGCGGTCAAGAATGTATTATGTATCCTCAGGTCGGTCACTGCAGTAACCTGGCAACTCAGGCCTGCTTTAAGAATTCCGATTGTCCGTCATCACCGAGTGACAGAACCTGTATTCAGCCGACTGCTCGTCCGCAGTTTACATCTTCAAGTTGCCGTTTGTATGCAAACGAAAATGCACTGTCATGTGTGTATACTGATAAAGACAACGTGATCAATAAAGGTATTCGCGGTTATTGTTTGGAAAACGATCCGAAAAATCCTGCAACCTGCTTACTTTGGTATCCGGTTAGTCGAATTGCCGGCGATACGAGCGAGGAAGGTTCCAATGTTAATTTTGAAGGATTTGGTACCTATTATTGTATCGATGCGGTTGATGCCTGCGGTGGAGAGAATAATAAAATTCCTGGTTTTTACTGCAATAAATTTGTGAAAATTGATACGAATTATTATTGGAATCGAAGAATATCTCAAGGCTCAAGCTTTAAGTTCCCCAATGAAGCGCCTGCGTATAAACATTGTACTAACTCTACAACCCTTTGTACGAGTGACGCTGGGTGCCCTGCAGCCAATCGACCCTGCGTCGATGGTCCTCACATTTTCCCGGCAGATCCGCTCTTTTATCCGGTGTATCCAACAAACCAAATGAAAATTGATTTTGGTGGAGTTGGTGGTCCAAAAGTTGAATTACCGGGTATGCTTTGGGGATACGGTGATGGATACTTTGGCTCGTATAGGCCTGATAGTGAAACTGGTTGGTTAGGAAATTACCAGCCGATGGTGTTAAACGGCAGCAGTATTAGCTCCTTCATTCCTTATTATGGAGTAAGCAATAAGCTTAAATGCCCATCAGATTCTCCACCTTCATTAGATGATGATGCATATTATTTAGGAAATTCTAAAGGTGACGAAACGACAACAACTCGTAACTTGGGAGAGTGGGATTTTTGTGCGGCGGTATTTGCTGCAGATTTGGATTATAAATATGATGATCCACCTTGCGAAAATAATAGTGATACTTGTAAGTGGCGGAATCAAAAATCCGTTTGGGGAACAACGAACTGCGGTATAGAATCCTGGGAATGCAAAGCAAAGGATGAGAATGATGATGAGGAGACCTGGGCAACCCACTGTTGGACAGAGGTCAGTAATGGTATGTGGACCGGTAAAAATGCAGACATACAAGCGAATACGGATGATACGGGTTGTAGTTTTTACTGCTATAACCGTACAAAAGAATTTAGTATTGCGAAAAAAGATCCGAATCCACCGCAAACGGGTGTTCAGCGAGCCTTGGATGCATTAAGAAGACTTTATCCGGTGATTAATAAGTGTAGTATTTCCGGTAATACTTGTAATAATGATAACGATTGTTCCCCGACGGCAACTAACGGTACCTGCCAAAACGCCTGGAGAATTTATGAGTGGGTAGCAGGCACATATACGGAACAATCTACCGCACCAGTCGTGCCTTATAATCTAACTCCTTGTCCAAACGGTGTACGACCGTATAAGAGTGCGACCTACGGAAATAATACTGACTATTGTTATATAATTCCAAAAATTAATAATATTAAAGTAAACGGTTTGACAAGTGATATTACCGTTAATGGTTCACAGGATCTAACATTGTCCTTTGATACTCAAACAGATCCAGAGCAGTTGCCATTGAGAAAAATTATTATTAACTGGGGATACAGTGATGGAGTCGGTCCAAAAGAGCACCAGCTTAGTGGCAACATGGCTGACGTAAATCCAAGACAAATTACTCATCGATATGATTATTTTATTGTTAAAGCTGGTGATGGTGAACAGATATGCTATTCAAATGATGCGGTGCATTGTGGTAGCTCGACCTCTTCTTGTTGTCATATCACTCCAAAAGTTAGCATTTACGATAATTGGGGTAGGATGATAGAAGATGTTCCGTTTGGATCTAAGATAATCGTGAAAAAGCCCCAATAAGGGGCTTTTTCGTGTATATATTGACATTTTTTTGTTAATGTGTTACTACATAAGTATAAAAGTGCTATTATTAGGGAAAGAAAAGGAAAGATTTTTAAAAAAATAATATAAATCAATTGGCCTCATGATGGCCTAAAAAAGGAGCTGTTAAGATGAGAACAACAAAATTGTTGTTAGGCCTCCTGATAATTTTTATCGTGGGGTCAAAAGCGTTAACTGCTGAATTTCAGCAGGTAGTAAGCAGTGGGACAACTGAAAATTTGTTCGGCGTTTGCATGACCTCTGATTTAAGAGGTTATGCGGTTGGAAGTAATGGGGAAGTAGTGGTAACCGACGATGGTGGAAACAATTGGACACATATGCCAACCGGATATTTCACTACCTTAAGAGCCATTACTTTTGTTAATTCCAATACAGGCTATGCTGTTGGATTGAGCGGATTAGTGTTAAAGACTACCAACGCAGGAAGTAACTGGATAGGTTCAGTACCCGTATCCACAGATCTTTTAGCAGTTTGTTTTGCTGATGCTTTAACAGGCTATGCCGTTGGTTCATTTTCAACGGCCATTAAAACAACTAACGGTGGATTAAATTGGACAGTATTAACTACTAATTCAATTGATGATTTTTATCGTTCAGTGGTATGTACTCCAGCTAAAGTATTTATCGGTCTTGATGGACCAACTAATTTAATCGCTTCTACTAACGGCGGAATTAATTGGTCAGATAGTAAAACTCGCTCTGGTTCACCATTTACCTTTGGAATGACTGTAGCGGGTAATACTATTTATATAGTGGGTAGTGAAAATTTTGGAGATAGCACTGTTCCTATATTCTTTAAGAGCACTGATAATGGTACAACCTGGTTTGAACCAGACTTACCGGGATCAGCAGCTTTAAAATCAGTTGCCGTTGTTCCAAATTATTCTCATATTATTACTGTTATCGGTAGATATGTGAATGATCCTATTAACGGAAACAAGGGCTACATCGCAAGATCGACTGATGGAGGAATTACATGGATAGTGCAGCCGGCATATGGAACAGGCACAGTTAGTTTGAATGGAATAACAACCACTGCATCTAACACCTTTATTATTGGTAATAACGGCTTGATTCTTAAAGGAACTAATCCAATCAGGATTACTCCTATCTCAACTGAAGTTCCTCAAAACTTCAACTTGGGACAGAATTATCCCAATCCCTTCAACCCGACAACTAACATTAATATCAATGTAAAAGAAGTTGGCAACGTTAAAATCGCAGTTTATGACATTACTGGAAAAGAAGTAGCCATACTTGTTAACGAAGTAATGAGACCTGGAATCTATAAAGTTGATTTCAACGCCTCAAAGCTGACAAGCGGCATCTATCTTTACAGAATGATAACAAGTACCTTCACCGAGACCAAAAAAATGGTTTTGGTAAAATAGTAAGAGAATTTTTTCTCCTTCTAATAAACCCTCTTGGCTTTTAAAGCAAGAGGGTTTTTTGATACCTAAAAAATTATATAGTTTGACAAAGCCCACAAAACAGCTAAGATAAGTACATATTATAACCATATGGAAAATAGAGTTTATATAAATGAGCTATCAGATAAACAAGATTCAACTGTGACTATCAAGGGTTGGGTAAATTCTCGTCGCGATCAGGGGAAAATGATTTTTCTTGATTTGCGTGACAGTAGCGGCATCGTCCAAGGTATTATTTTACCGAAGAGCGAAGCGATGGAAAACGGTAAATTGTTACGAGAAGAATTTGTGGTTGAGATTACAGGTAAGGTGAACCCGAGACCAGAAAAGGATCAGAAAACAGATATTTTAAACGGAACTATTGAATTAGAGATTTTAGAAATTAATATTTTAAATGAGTGTGCAGTCCTGCCCTTTCCGATTGATGGTGATACCCGTGAAATTAATGAGGCGATTCGATTGCAACATCGTTATCTTGATTTACGCAGTGTCAGAATGCAAAAAAATGTTTCTAATCGTTTTAAGCTTCAGAATTACATCAGAAATTTTCTCGAACAAGAAAAATTTTTAGAAATTGAAACACCTCTGTTGTCAGCGCCAACTCCTGAAGGAGCGCGATCGTATGTTGTGCCGAGCAGAGTTTGGAAAGGAAATTTTTTCTCACTCCCTCAATCTCCTCAGCAATATAAACAACTTTTGATGGTGGCGGGTTTTGAGAAATACTTTCAATTTGCTCGTTGCTTGCGAGACGAGGATACACGCGGTGATCGTCAGCCGGAATTTACTCAACTTGATATCGAAATGTCTTTTGTTGACGAAGAAGATGTCATGGCTTTAAATGAAAAGCTTTTGATTGATATTGTAGAAAAATTGTATCCTGAAAAAAGAATACAAGAATTGCCATTTCCTCGAATGTCATACAAAGAAGCCATTGAAAAATACGGAACCGATAGACCGGATATACGTACTGATAAAAATGACCCAAATCTTTTGGCGTTTCTGTGGATTGTTGATTTTCCAATGTTTGAAAAAACTAATGAAGATACGGTTGACGCAACAGGTGATTGGACATTCACCCACAACCCTTTTTCAAAACCGAAGGACCATGATTTTGACAAATTTATGGAAATGAAAGACGTTGGAGAAATTTTAAGTACTCAGTACGATATTACTTTGAACGGTTTTGAAATTGGCGGCGGAAGTATCAGAAATCACAAGCCAGCAGCTTTACGCAAAACTTTTGAAATAATGGGATACAGTGAAGAGAGAATTGATACAAATTTTGGACACATGATAAAAGCCTTTGAATTTGGCGCACCACCGCATGGTGGCATTGCTTGGGGTTTTGATAGATTAATAATGATTTTAGAGAATGAGCCAAATATCAGAGAAGTAATTCCTTTTGCGAAAACGGGTGACAGCAGGGATTTAATGATGGATGCCCCGGGTGAGATATCTGATAAGCAAAAAGATGAATTAGGAATATCGGTTATAAAAAAATAATATTTTCCCCTTCGCTTTTATAGCGAAGGGGTTTTTTAATACCTAATTCTTTACTTTTTAGCCTTATTTTGTTAGGATTAGCTCATATTATGCCAAGTTTAGACCAAAAATATAACCCCGAGGAACGCGAAGCCAAGTGGCGCGCTTTCTGGGAAGAAACGGGGATTTATACCTATAAACCTAGCGCTTCCGGCGAGGTTTTTTCTGTTGATACCCCTCCGCCGTACATTTCTGCGGCGCATTTGCATGCCGGACATGTCATGAGCTATACGCAGGCTGAGTTTGTTATCCGCTATAAGCGCATGCGCGGCTTTAATGTTTTTTATCCAATGGGATTTGATGATAACGGTTTACCGACTGAGCGTTTCGTAGAAAAGAAACATAAAATTGATAAAGCAAAGATTACTCGATCCGAATTTATTAAACTGTGTCTTGAAGAAACTGAAGCCGGTGCTAAAGTTTATAAAGATTTTTTCTCAAGTCTCGGAATCAGTGTTGATTGGTCGCTTCTCTATTCAACAATTGATCCGCGCTCGCAATCCGTCGCACAGCGTTCATTTTTAGATTTATATAAAAAAGGTTTAATTGATTATAGAAAAGAACCGGTTATCTGGTGCCCGTTTTGTCGTACTGCTTTGTCTCAAGCTGATCTTGATGATGCTGAGCAAGACACCTTTTTAAATTATATTAATTTTGAATTCGAAGACGGACAAGTAGCTCCTATCGCAACCACTCGTCCCGAATTAATTCCGGCTTGTGTCGCCCTATACACAAATTCAAAGGATCCGCGTTTTGCACAATATATCGGTAAGAAGGCAAAGCTCCCTTTAGTTGATCGAATGGTTCCGGTTATGGCCGACGATGATGTTGAAATTGACTTCGGCACCGGTTTGATGATGGTTTGCACCTGGGGCGATTCTGAAGACGTTGCGCGTTGGAAAAGAGATAATTTAGAAACGATTGAACTTATCGGACAAAGCGGAAAGCTAACCGAAGTAGCCGGAAAATATGCCGCGCTAAATACGACTGATGCTCGAGCCGCAATACTGACTGACTTAGAGGCAGCCGGAATTTTAGTTAAAAAAGATCCGATTAAAAATGTAATGAATGTGCATGAACGTTGCGGCAAACCTTTTGAATTTGTGTTGGCTCCGCAATGGTTTATTAAAGTGGTTGATAATAAGAAGATCTGGGCTCAGCGCGGCGCCGAGCTTAATTGGAACCCGCCCTACATGAAACAAATTTATGATTCGTGGGTTGAGGGTTTAAAATGGGATTGGTGTATTTCTCGTCAACGTTTTTATGGTGTACCGTTTCCGCTTTGGCATTGTGAGAACTGCAAAGAAATTATTGTCGCTGAGGAAAAAGATTTACCACTAGATCCGCGCGAAACAAAACCGCCGCTAACTCAGTGTCCAAAGTGTAAATCAGGCGATATGAGGCCTGAAAATGATGTTATGGATACCTGGATGACTTCTTCTTTAACGCCAATGATTAACGGACACTGGGGTATGTCAGATGATACAATGCATACGGTTTTTCCTATGAGTGTACGTGTTCAAGCGTTTGAAATTATTAGAACCTGGTTGTTTTATTCCATTGTTAAAGCCGAATATCATTTGAATACAATTCCGTGGAAAGATGTGATGATTTCCGGTTGGGGATTAGATGAGCAAGGTAGAAAAATCAGTAAGTCATTAGGTAACTTTGTTGATCCTGAAACTATTATTAAAAAATATTCGGCTGATGCCGTACGTTTTTGGTCGGCCGGTGCTACGCTTGGACAAAACCTACGCTATAACGAAGATGAAATAAAAGTTGGACAGCGCACGATTACTAAACTTTGGAACGCTTCTAAATTTATTATTTCAAGCTTGGAAGGTTATGACCCAAAACAAAAGATAGGAGAATTAGAGGCAAGTGATCGTTGGATTTTGTCGCAGCTTCATTCAATGACGAAAGAATATATTAAAGCTTTCGACGAGTATGATTATTCAAAAGCCAAGGAAGTTTTGAATCAATTCTTCTGGAATGCGCTGTGTGATAATTATTTAGAAATGGTTAAAGCACGAACCTATGCGCAAGATGATCTAACTCGTCCGGCAGCGCAGGCTACGCTTTATTCTTGTTTACTTAAAGTTATAACTTTATATGCTCCGTTAATGCCGTTTATCTCAGAAGAAATTTATCAAGGATATTTTAAACAGTATAACGACGATATCAGTATTCATGTTGCGAAATTAGCTGACGCCGATGAGTCTTTGATTGACACAAAACTTGAAAACGATTTTAAAGATGTACTTAATGTTATTACTTTTGTTCGAGGATTTAAGAGCAAAAATGCTATGGCTTTAAATAGTGACATTAAGATTCTAACTATTAGTTGTTCTTCCGAGCAGTCACAATTATTAGAAACTTTTGTTCCTTTATTTAAATCATTGCTGCATATTAATGAAGTAACATTTAGTCAAGCTATTACAAATGAAGATGGCTTGAAACTTGAAATAACTGTATAATATTCTTATATGACTGATAAACCGCAATACGAAAATATTGAAGACGAGCGCGCAATACGCTTGCAAAAGCTTGGTATTCTTGAGGAACAAGGTATTTTGCCGTACCAATTAGTTTCTGAGCGTACACATTTAGTGACCGAGGCTCTTGCAGAAAAATTAGATGCGAAAGTGTCGATTGCCGGACGTATTGTCTCTAAACGCGTTGTCGGTAAAATTATTTTTGCTGTTGCTCAAGATATGAGTGGCGGGATTCAGGTCATTTTAAAAAGCGATGAGCTCGGCGCTGAAAATTTTAAATTATTTTCAAAAATGGTAGATTCGGGAGATTTTATTGAAGCCAGCGGAATTCGTTTTAAAACCGAGCGAGGTGAAGAATCTATTTTAGTAAATACCTGGAAATTACTGAGTAAGGCTTTGCGCCCTTTACCCGATAAGTTTCACGGACTTAAAGATAAGGAAACTCGTTTTCGTAAACGTTTTCTTGATTTGATTACTGACCGAGAAGTTTTTGAGCGTTTTAAAATGCGTTCTAAAATTATTGGTTTAGTGAGAGAATTTTTAAACAGTCGAGATTTTATTGAAGTTGAAACACCAGTTTTGCAAACTTTGTACGGCGGAACAAACGCTCGTCCGTTTACGACGCATATCAATGCCTATGACATGGATATGTATTTGCGTGTTGCGCCTGAATTATATTTGAAGCGCTTGGTCGTTGGCGGATATGAAAAAGTGTATGAAATAGCAAAAAATTTCCGTAACGAGGGTGCTGATCAAACGCATAATCCTGAATTTACCATGATTGAATGGTATGAAGCGTATGTTGATTATCAAACGATGATGGATAACGCTGAAGCAATGTATAAATTTATTGCTGAACGTTTGTTCGGCGAAGCAAAATTACCGGTTGACGCCGGTTGGCTCGATATCAGTGCTGCGTGGCCGCGTATCACCATGGTTGATGCTATTGAGAAATTTGCCAACATTAAAGTTGCAGACATGAATGAAGGCGAATTGCAAAAAGTGTGCGAGCAAAATAATATCGAAAGCAGAGGAGAGGCGACTCGGGGTCAGATGATTATGAATATTTTTGAAAAGTTGGTAACCGAACAATTGATTAGTCCGGTGTGGATAATTGATTACCCGAAAGAAGTGTCACCACTCTCGCGTACGCATCGTTCAAATCCGGATTTGGTTGAGCGTTTTGAATGTTATGTCAACGGCAAAGAAATCGGCGACGGTTGGTCGGAAATTATTGATCCGAGAGTGCAGCGTGCCCGTTTTGAGAACGAACAAGCGGCAATGCGTGCGGGAAATGAGGAATCTCACCCAATGGATGAAGACTTTTTGGAAGCTCTTGAATATGCCCTGCCTCCTTTGGGCGGAATCGGCATTGGTATTGATCGCTTGGTCATGTTGTATACCAACCAATCCTCAATTCGGGAAGTGATGTTTTTCCCGATCATGCGTCCGGAATAAAGCTATTGACAATGTAGAGATAAAATCAGCTTAATAAAGCTGATTTTTTTGTTAATGGATTGAGATTTATGGTATACTATAGTCATATTACTATGGCAGTTGCTTCTGATGTAGATATTTTATATAGACCGACTTTATCAGGGCCAAGCCAAGAGGCTGCGGCTGCTTCCGCTTTGCGTCGCGATCGCTCATCAAATGCAAATCTTATTCCTGATAGAGGCGGGAGAATTGCTCCGCAAGGAGCCCAATCCTATTTACCGCACGGCGCAATGTTAAGACAGGGACGTCAAAGTTCGAAAGAGAACGCTCAAGCCGGACCAGTTGCAGGAGTACTTGGACGAGCGACTGATATGGCGGCAACAGCCGTCAATCGCGGTACGAGCCAATTTCTCCAAAAAATGTGGATGGCTGCGCCTAATACTTACGGTCTCTCTATTTTATACGTGAATCTGCATTGGGGTTTAAATAAAATTTTAGGTGATAAGTTTTTCTGCCCTTTAGGAGATGAATGGTTTCAATCAGGCATGCCAACAAAGCCGGGTGTCAAGAATACGGGATCGGAAGCAATCTTGGGAGTTCCTAAAAAGGGTGCCGGTATGTTAGAAGGAGGCATCCTTGTGAGCGTAGACGCAATTGTTCTTGGTTTGGTGTTAATTAATGTTGCGTTTATTGTTCTCGTTGCGTGGATGATCGAGAACCCGAAAGACGCGCTGTGGGAACTTGGATTCGGTGAATTTTGGAAAATGGTAAAAGTGGCGTGGAATTTGAGTGGAAAATGATAGATTAAATTTTTTCATGAATATCTTCTTAAAGAAAAAAATTGCAGTTTTGACTTTAGTCCTCGCACTCTGTGTGGGTGGTGGATTTTTAGCAACACCTCAGTTTGCGTATGCGGAGGAACCGCCAACCACTACACCTCCACCTCCACCCACTACTGATCAGCAACAAAATCAGCAGCCGCCCGCAACGAGCACAAAAAATGTAGTAACCTCAATTGTTGGTTGGATTGTAGTTGCTTTAGTGTGGACCCTCGGGCAAATTATGGTTGTATTGATGTATTTATTGCTTTGGATAGCATCATACAATGACTTCATTAATTCTCCCGCTGTTACTAACGGTTGGGTGATTTTGCGTGATGTGTGTAACATGTTTTTTGTATTGATATTGCTTGTAATTGCTTTTGCGACTGTTCTTAATCGGGAAAATTACGCGATGAAAAAACTGTTGCCTAAGTTTATTATTGCGGCGATTTTAATCAACTTCTCACGACTTATCTGCGGTATTATTATAGACTTTGCTCAGGTAATCATGCTTACCTTTGTAAACGGCTTTCGAGATATTGGCGGCGGTAACCTCGCGGATATGCTTGGTATAAGCGGATATTTATCGATGAACGCAGATTCTGATCAGCGTTTAGATACACTAACGATTGTCGGTACCTATATTTTGGCATTGCTATATTCAATCATCGCTACTGTCGTTGTCGGAACAATGGTATTCGTTCTTGTAGTTCGCATGGTAATGATTTGGATTTATGTCGTGCTCTCACCAATGCCTTATCTTTTATCTATTTTGCCGGCGACTGAAAAGTATGCCAGTAAGTGGTGGGATGATTTTACTAAAAATGTCGCTTCAGGACCGATTCTTGCTTTCTTTATTTGGTTGTCGTTTGCAAGTGTTCAGCCTGATTCAACCGGCGCTTCGTTGATTAACGGTGCAACCGTGCCAAATTCAGGAGAAAACGAAACAACTAAATTAAAAGGTTTTGAATCAAGTGGTGCCGGTGCTCCTGAAGCCGGTATTTCACAATCAGGTAGTTCTGACAGCATGCTTAAATTTATTATTTCTATTGGTTTGTTGATGGGTGGCTTAATGATTACGAAAGAGTTGGGCGGTGCGGTTGGAGCAGTTGCCGGAGGAGCTTTTGATAAAATAAAGGGCGCGGCTAAAGGAGTACGTAGTCTCGCGACACGTCCGGTTCGAGAACGTTGGCAAGCTTTCCAGGGTCAGAGAGAGGCGGTACGAAAAGCTAAAGTACAGAAATTTGGTGAACAAGCCTTTAGTACTTATTCGAATGTTAAAGGCGGAATAAAAGGAGTAGGAAAGGGAGCTGTTGCCGGGATGAAAGGCTTAGCCGGTGAGGCTACTGATCGTTTAGCGAATAAACTTGTTCAATCTCAATCAGCTGGCTCAAGATCTCTTGGACGAGGTATTCAAGGATTTAAAGCAGGTGTAGCTGAATATCAACAAAAGCGTCAAGAAAAGAAAGCGTTTAAGGTCAAGGCGCGTGAAGAGCAAACCGCCTATCGTAATCGTTTACAGGAAGCATATACTACGGGCGTGTACACCAACGAAAGAGGTGAAAAATTTGATGAAGAAAGAGAATATCGAAATCCGGATGGCAGCATGAGTAAAACCTATGTTCGTAAGATGAAAGATGCCGAAGGCAATGACTTAGTTGATCCATTCGGAAATCAGCGATATGAGGAAGCAACTCGTAATGGTCATAGAGTTGAAAAAATGTCCAAGTCTCAATTTGGTGCTTTGAACGCATGGAACAATTCAATGAAGGACGCACGAGCCTATAGCAACCCTAAGGAGACGGAAAATATAAAGAAAGAGCAGAAAAAGATGGAAGATGCGGGCTTCACTATCGGACAGTTACAAACAACCCTGCGAGATGCTACGGCAGATTCAACTCAGAGAATGGCTGCAGCTATGACGCTGGCTGTTAAAGAAGGATTCAAGAGCAAGGAAGATATAGGAATTGCTCAAACCTTGATGAAGGATACGAAGAACACAGGCCTAATGAAAGACTTCAATGATACAGTTGATAAGAAACAGGCTCATCTAAACTTTGATTTGAGCGACGAAACTGAACGCCGTAAGTTTGCTAAACGTCGTCAGGACGGTAAGTTTGACGTTTTGCAAGACGGCGCATACAAAGATGAGAATGTTGTTAAGGCCTTATCTGATTCAATGACAGAGGATGAGTTTATGAATTATACGCGTCGTGTTAGTAACACATCTTCAAAGCACGATGAGTCGCAAAAGGCAGGATTTAGATCATATCTTGATACCCATACTCCTGCTTATGATGAAGACGATGAGTTGGATAAAACAATTAAAGCCATTAAACACGTCACTAAAAATACCAATGATGGCTTGCGAGCTCATGCGAATAATCCTGCGGAAGTTCAGAAAATTCTTAATCTTATGGTTGAAGACATGTCTTCACAAGATGTGGTTAAACTTGATGTCGCATCCTTTAAACCTGATACGAAATTGTTTACAACGCCCGAAAGTCAGACGATGTATAAAGATAATTTGGTTGAGTCGCTTCAGTCATCGTTTACAAAAGAACAACTTCATAAGATGCAAACCAACCCTAATGGTAAAGCCAAAACAAAGAAAGCTATGGTTGAGTTGTTTAGAGAATATTACGCGAGAAATAGAAATAACGATAATGTAGATCAAAGAAATAATCCTTTCGCTAATGCACCTATCCCACCGTTTCAAGCTACCGCAGCTGCACAAAACCCGGCACCTGAAACACCGGGAGATGATGATGACGATGACGATGATGATGATAATCAGAATCAATAAAATATTTTATGCCTGATGAACAGACGACAATTTCAAATCTTCCGGCGCCAATTCAAGATATTGTTCTGGCGGAATATCAGCGCGTTCTTTCAGCAAAGATTCGCCGGGCTTATCATTTGAGTTTTGAAGAAAAAGCTTTTATTGAAAATACCGTTGAAGATTTATTTTTAGGAAAAGTTAAGATTTCCGATTTGGAGGTTTTGTTGCAAAAAAATATTACAACAAAAAATATAGATATTAAAAAATTAGCATCTGATATTATTGGATTACGATTGTATATTGCTACACCATTCTTTAAACAACAGGGTCAAGATATTGAAGTCTTTTTAAATGCTCGGGGTGGAATTACTGAAGAGTATAAAAATAATGCGCAAACGATGAAGAAAGCGATTGCTGAGGAAAAAGCAGGAACCTATGATCATGATTCTTATTTATATCCGTTTATTGAGAAACCAAAAATTACAGAGAAAGAAGCTGACCCGACACTCAGCCAGTTTGATTCTGATGATTTGTTACCCGAGGAGCAGAGAATGGCTCGTTTAGAGAATTTTTTTACCGAAGGTATTGCCGATGCTCTTGATTTACCCTCAGGGGAACTACTTGAAGAATTAAATGATGAGCTTATTGTACTTTTACCGGATCATCCTGAATTACAAAAGAATTTAAAAGAAAAATTATCTTCCGGACTTTTTAAAATTGGAACTGATAATATTGTGTTTGAGGAAAGACCTTTGGCTCCGACGGCCGCAAATTGGTTGAAGGAATTTTTTAGTGTGGCCGGTGCTGACTCATTTGATACGCTCAGTATTGCCAAATATATTATCTCGTCTGCCAACGCTAAAAAATTATCAGAAGAAGAGCAGACTAAGTTGCGTAGATTTTTAACTCTGTATCATAATATTCATTTCTTCCCAACACCTTTCACCGCTATCCCGGTTGATAAATGGGAAATTATTCCCGGGGCCAGAACGACAGCGGCAATCCCTGAAACTAAAACGCTTGAAAAAAGAACGATAGAAACAAAAGCTCCGGCAATAAAACAACCCAAATGGAGCGTGCCGCAATCTACAGCAGTACCAGTTGTGAAAGATACGACAAGCCCTGGACCAAAAAGCGCTGAATTAATAGAACTTGAAAAAATGCGCGATCAATACGCGGTTGGTAGTCTTGAGCGCTCCGCCATCGAAGAAGAAATTAAACACTTACAATAAAATTAGCTTGTCAGCGCCCATGCTTTCTTATTTGCAAAAATTCAATAGTTTACCGAAAAATGTTAAAGACGCCGTTGCTTCACCTGAGGCAGCGGCGCGTATCGCAGCACTTGGTTCTCAATATAAGGTTGAGCTGGCTTCGGTTGTTATGAAAGTTGTTACAAGAGAATGTAAGCTCGATACATTAGGTGCTTATTTGGTAAATCAATTGGGAATGACAGCGGATACAGCAAAAGCTTTGGAAAAAGATTTAAGAAAAATTGTTTTTGCACCGGTGATTGAATATATTTTATTGCCGACGGATGCGCCGAAATTGGTTTTTGCGGAAAGTGACGAGAAAGAAGTAAAAGAGGCGGCTCAAACCAACTCAACTGTGAATTATGATCAAGCGATTGAAGAAGCACTTGAACGCATTGTTGAAAAGTCTCATATCGGGATGACTGATCCACTTGTTGGTGGAAAATTTCGTCAAGTTGTTAAAACTTTTTTGCGCGGAACTCGTGATAGAAACTATACGCTTGAAGCTCTAACTAAAGCAAGCGAATTAGGAGGAGTGGCATTAAGTCGCGACGCAGCCGAACGAGCTCTTGGCGCCGCAACTTTAGAATTAAATATGATGTCTAAGACTGTAACAACTCCAACTAAACCGTTGATTGCAGTGCCTGAAGATATTTCAAACTCTAAAATTTCACCATTTAAAAAAGTGGCTGACTTGTCCGCCGTAGCTTTAGCGCAGGCGGAGTATAATTTAGAAACGGAAATTGCTAATAAAAATATTGCTCCGATTGTTAAGGAAACACCTGTAGTAACTAAACTTGATGTATCGCATGAAATTGCACCGCCAACCCCCGCTATTGTTAAAGAAGTTGTTGCAACTCCGCAACCGGTGAGAAAAATTGTTAAGGAAGCGATTTCGGGGAAGCCGGTCGATAAAGTAAGTTTGCGTCGCGCGGCGGACAGTGTTCCAAAACCAATAGTTAATTTTTCAACTTCTGACAGTGGTCGCATACGAATGGATGATATTCGTTTTACGCCGCAAGTGGTTGGGCCGATTGACGAGTTGCGCTATATGAATCTTAAGCAATTCAGACGCCTTAATCCTAATCCGGCTAAGGCGACGGAGAAGATTAAAGAGAAACTGGAACTGTTAGGAGCAGAGGATTATGCTAAAAAGATTGACGGAATTGTTGCATGGCATTCCAGTCCTTTAAGTAATTTGTATCTGCAATGTTGTCGGCGAGCCATGGAAGAAGGCAAGCCTGTGACTGAAATTTTGAGTGAAGAGCGAAAGCGCGATCCCAATGCTTTGAAGAATGAAGAGGTATCCGCCATAATCGCTTTGAACCAAGATCTTAAATTTTAGTTATGATGCAATTCACCGTTCCGCAATTTATTGATGTGGAAGATAAGATTTTCGGACCTATTACGGTCAGACAGTTTGTTATTGAATTGGTGACAGCTCTTTTAATTGCAGTTTGTTACCGTTTATTTGATTTTAGCCTTTTTATCGTGCTGGGACTTTTTCTTTTCACCATCGGTACGACCTTTGCCTTTGTTAAAATTAATGGAGCGCCATTTCATTTTTTTGTGCTTAATTTAGTGCAAACATTGAAGAAGCCGGGGCTGCGCATTTGGCGCAAAGATGATACACTGAGCGTGGGACTTGAGTTCGATACAGTGACCGCTCCCGTCGCTATTGCAGCTTCTAATCGGCAATATAGCGTCAGTCGCCTGAATGAATTGTCGTTGATTGTAGACACTCAAGGATCATATCAGGGAGAAAGTTCCGATGACGTTGTAATACAACTTCACAAGGACCTTCCGCCTGATTTTTCATAATATTGTATGGTTAAAAAAGCTGCCGGCGCGAGTCGGCCTTCAACATTAAAATATTTGGACATCGCTGGAATCCGACAGGATACGGTAATTATGAAAGACGGCAATTTGCGGTCGGTTATTATGGTATCAAGCATCAACTTTGCTTTGAAGAATGAAGATGAACAGAACGCCATCATCTCCGCCTATGTCAGTTTTTTAAACAATATCAGTTTTCCTTTGCAGATCGTTATTCAGTCTCGCGAATTGAATATTGAAGCGTACATGGCGCAGCTTAAGCAGAAAGAAAAAGAACAAACTAATGAGCTTTTGAAAATGCAGATAGGGGAGTATATCAGTTATGTTAAGGAATTGGTTTCTTTGTCGAAAATCATGAATAAGCGTTTCTTTGTAATAGTACCTTACGATCCGATGTCCGATAAGAAAAAAGGTTTTATTTCTCGTTTAACCGAGACTTTCAGCCCGACTTCGCTTATTAAGATGAAAGAGGAAAAGTTTATGAGATTACGAAAAGAGCTCGGACGAAGAGTCGATACCGTTATTTCCGGTTTAAGTTCTATCGGCTTAAATACCATAGAACTCGATACGCAGAGTTTAATCGAGTTGTATTATAATACTTATAATCCGGTAACAGCTGCCAATGAGCATTTGGCTGAAGTTGAAAAACTGCGCTTAGAAGATTAAGATTATATGTCAAAATTTTTCGAATTATTATTTAAGAAAAAAACAAAATCCGAAGATCTCGAAGCAGAAACTTCTGAGAAAAACGGAATTTTAAGTGCGCCGGCCGGAGACATTGAACGTTTTGATACTGAAGCAAAAACGGCCGAAGATATAGTTTCTGAAGAAAAGACCTTTCGACGCGGTTTGCTTTCTATTAATGAGTTGTTGGCGCCGGAAAGCATGGAAATTACGCCGCATTATCTTAAATTGGGCGGACGATTTTTGCGTACGGTGTTTGTTGTGTCATATCCTCGTTATATCAGTGTCGGTTGGTTTGCGCCGGTGATTAATTTGAATTCTACTTTTGATATCGCGATGTATTTTTATCCGGTTAAAAGTGCAATCATTTTAAAACAATTAAAAAAGAAAGTTGGAGCGCTTGAAGCGCAGATTATCGGCGATGCGGAAAAAGGTTCGCCGCGTGATCCGCTTCGCGAAACAGCTTTACGGGATATTGAAAATTTACGTGATTCTCTAACTCAGGGAACAGAAAAGTTTTTTCAATTTGCTCTATATGTCACGTTATACGCTGATTCGATAGAAGAACTCGATCGTTTGTCTGACGTTGTAGAAGATATGTTCGGTGCGCGCTTGGTATATTCAAAACGTGTTTATTATCAAGCCGAACAGGGTTTTAATTCGACTCTACCGTTAAATAACGATGAGCTGTATATCGCTTTTAACATGAACTCATCGCCGGTTGCTTCAAGTTTCCCGTTTGTTTCAAGCGAACTGACATCTGATAACGGAATTTTATACGGTATTAACCGTCACAATAACAGTTTAATTCTTTTTGATCGTTTTAGTTTGCAAAATGCCAACAGCGTTGTGTTTGCTACATCCGGTGCCGGTAAAAGCTACGCTATTAAATTGGAAATTCTGCGCAGTTTAATGATGGGCACTGAAGTGATTGTTATTGACCCGGAATATGAATATAAACATTTGGCTGAAGCTGTTGGCGGAACCTATATTAATATTTCGCTTGCCAGTCAGAGCAAAATCAATCCGTTCGATTTGCCAAAAGCAGTCGGGGATCAGACCAAAGTTGAAGATATTATTCGCAGTGCGGTTATCACTCTAAAAGGTTTAGTTCGTTTAATGATCGGACAATTAAGTTATGAAGATGATTCGATTGTTGATCGCGCCTTGCTTGAAACATACGCCAGAAAAGATATTACACCTGACGTTGACTTAACGAGAGCCGAGCCGCCAATTATGCAAGATTTTGAAGAAATTCTGGAAGGCATGGAAGGCGGAGCCAGCTTGGCCACACGTATGAAAAAGTATACGGAAGGAACTTTTGCCGGTTTGTTCAACAGTACAACCAACGTTGAAATGGATAATCAGTTGGTATGCTTTTCAGTTCGTGATTTGGAAGATGAACTCAGACCAATGGCAATTTATACTATTATCAATTATATCTGGAATGAAGTGCGTTCTCAGGTTCGCAAACGTATTCTGGTTATTGATGAAGCGTGGTGGATGATGCAACAGGAAGACAGTGCGAAATTTATTTATGCGCTCGTTAAACGTTGCCGTAAATATTATTTGGGAGTTACGACAATTACTCAGGACGTTAACGATTTTTTGCGCAGTCCGTACGGACAAGCGATTGTCACTAACTCTTCACTGCAGATTCTTTTAAAACAATCTCCGGCGTCGATCGACCTGATTCAGAAAACCTTTATTTTAACGGAAAGCGAAAAATATCTCTTACTGGAATGCGGAGTTGGAGAAGGTATTTTCTTTGCCGGTAATAAGCACGCTGCAATCAAGGTTGTTGCATCGTATGTCGAAGATCAGTTGATTACGTCTGACCCTCGTCAATTGCTTGAAATCGAAGAAGCAAAAAAACAAATGGCTGATCAACTGTCTCAGCCGACTAGCATTAAATCATTAACTTCTTAAACATATGAACAAAAAAGCACTCGCCTTGATTGCCGGCGGACTTGTCATCTTGGCTCTCATCATTTATTTCATCTTTTTTTATAATTTCAATAAGACAGAAGAAAATATCGATGAGACACCAGGCGAGAATACAACGGCCGAACCTGTAATTTCAAAGACTAATCCAAGCACTGCAAATCCAACACCGCGCAGCGCCGAAGAACAAAGTCGCGATTCTGCCAGTCAGTTGGCTATCTACTTCACTGAGCGTTACGGCACCTCATCAACTCAGGCTGATTTTAGCAATTTAACCGAATTGGAAATCTTTATGACGGATGCAATGCGTGATCGTACGCGTGCTTTTGTTGTAGCTGAGCGCAAAAAGGTGAATGGAGCTCCCGAGTATCAATCCGTAGTGACGCAAGCCATACTGGCTGATTTCGTTACTTTTAGTGAAGCGAACGGCACAGCCGAAGGAATAGTGAAGACTAAACGACAGGAGACGGACGCCGAGGCTAAGGTCAGTGCAAAAGATCAGGATTTGGCCATTGTCTTGAAGAAAGTAGGAAGCGAATGGAAGGTTGATCAGGCGACTTGGAAATAAATAATTACATATATGAGAGGAGGGCTAAGGAGCATTGCGTCTTTTTTGACCCAATGCTTTTTAGATACAATGTATCCAAAGCATTGCTTGAACTGCGACGTTGAAGGTTCGTATTGGTGCGTAAACTGCAAAAAACTTCCAATTAAAGATTGGAATAATAATCTATCTTTGATTGGAGAGAAATATTTTGATGAAATATATTGTGTGGGGGATTATGAAGATAAGATGCTCGGCGAATTAATTAAGGCTTGCAAATATAAATTTGTAAAAGAGTTGTGCGGAGATTTAGGTGAATTATTAACTCGGGAAATAGAGCTGAAAAAATTAGACGGAGTTATTGTTCCGGTGCCCTTAAGTAAGCGTCGTATGGCCTGGCGCGGCTTTAATCAAGTGGAAGAGATAGCACACGTTGTTGCTTTGAAAAGGCATATGCAAATCAACTGTTGTTTAAAGAGAGTAAAACATAAAAAAGCTCAGGCAAAATTGTCTGAAGCCGAGCGTATACAAAATATGAAAGATTGTTTTGAGATTGTTGGCGCTGTTCCTAAAACTGCAATACTTGTGGATGATGTGATAACAACCGGTGCAACAATTAACGAATGCGCAAAAATTTTAAAGCAAGCGGGAGCACAATATATCACAGTCTTAACGATAGCGAAAGGTTAACGATTCATCATTGTCTGAACCACTGATAGCCCTGAGGACACATGAATAACACTGAAGCTTCAGTGAAGTTCAGTTTTTTTCAGGGCTATCAGTGGTTCAGACAGGAGAAAAGATTGTTATTTTAATAACCCCTCTTTTTTCATCGTTTTAATATTTTTCTCAATTAAATCTATATTAACACCTAAGGCTTCAGCTATAATTTTATTAGAATGCTTTCCATATAAAAGTGTATATTTAAGAATCTTTGAACGGATTTCACGATTAGATCCCCTGAAGGATGATTGTTTCACGTAATGTTTTGAACGCCGGCTCGGATTAACACGAGTTGCTTTTAGCATTGCACCGTAATCCATTAAAGCGTAATACCAGTCCCGAGGGTTTTTCTTATCTAAGGTTTTTTCAATGAGTGACATAATATCAGCATCACTAATATTTTTTTCATCATTAAAAAAGCAGTGAATATAAACACTTCTGATATTTGTTTCTATTAAAGGCACGGCAATATTATAAGCGAAAGCGAGGATGTCTCCCGCAGTAGCGGGACCGACGCCGGGAAGCGCTTCTAGATCTTTTCTGTTCTTTGGAAATTTGCCTTTATGATCTTTAATAATAACTTGCGCAGCTTTTTGTAGATTAACCGCGCGGCGATTATAACCTAAACCAAGCCACGCAATTAAGACTTTTTTCAAAGGCGCTTGAGCTAGACTTTTTAGGCTTGGGAATTTTTTTAAAAATTGTTTATATTTTTCAACCACTCTGGGCGCTTGCGTTTGTTGCAACATTATTTCTGAAACTAAAATCTTATAAGGATCCATAGTTAGGCGCCACGGAAAAACGCGCCCATAAGCGCGGTAATAATTCCAAATCAATTTTTTAAATTGAGAGTTCGTTATAGTTTTAAAGCTTTAGCAAGAGCTTCTGAAATAGATTCATCTGTGCGTTCGATATTTTCGGAAAGGTAGGGGAGGAGATTATCTCTGACAAAAACAGGATTGACGTCTGACAAAAAAATAGAGAGGCGATGTCTTGTTTTGCTTTTAAATTCAAAATAAATCTTTTTTAAATTATCCGTTGGTTTATATACGATTGAGAAATTATCAATCTCATCATAATCGTAAAATTTGCGTCCCACAAAGATTCCTTCTGTCGTTAATGAAATATTAACATTTTGAGGATGACGGGCATCATTCATGATTAAAACAAAGCCTCCGATAATAACAATTACGGCAAATAGAAAGTTTCCGGTCATTAAAGCATAGACGAGCATAGCCAGGGCGACTAAAGCAAACAGCAAATACCATGCTTTGCCGCGTGCATGCTTTTCATATTCGGGAATATCCCAGCTGATAATTTCAGCTATCCCCGTATTTTGATCTTGATTTTCGTCCATACATTGATTGACAATAAGGTATCATTATTGTATCTTTATTGTAGCATACGAGCCCTGAAAATTCCATAAAATCAGGACTTTCATTGTTTTATATATTAACTGGAGGGGTGCCACCTGCCTGCCGGTAGGCAGGGAGTGGTTGCCAGCCAGAGGCTGGTCCGCCTTTGGCGGAAATGGAACATCGTATGAAGTTTTAAAAAGTTTTGGAGGGGTGCCAGAGTGGTTGAATGGAACAGTCTTGAAAACTGTCAGCCGTGAAAGCGGCTCGCGAGTTCGAATCTCGCCCCCTCCGCATTATTAACAATTCAAATGGAGAGATGCCTGAGTGGTTGAAAGGGGCACCCTGCTAAGGTGTTAGACTTTAACGAGTCTCGAGGGTTCGAATCCCTCTCTCTCCGCATAGTATGAAACTTATTACTCGATTGATGCGCGCTTGGTTACGTCGCTTGCGCAAAGCGCGTTTTTTCTACACACCGTTAATCGAGGTCTTTATTGATCGCGCCGCCTTGCTTCATAATTTTAATACCTTCAAGCAGTTTTCCGGGAAAGATGTAGCACCAGTGTTAAAAAGTAATGCTTACGGTCACGGGCTTGTGCCAATCGCCACGATCTTAAAAAATGAATCAATGCCGTTTATGTGTGTTGATTCTTTTTTCGAAGTGTTAATTTTACGTAACGAAGGCGTTAGTCAGCCGATTTTAATGTTGGGCAAAACAATCTTGGAAAATATTCTTAATAATAATTTAGCGAATGTTGCTTTTGGAGTCGTTTGCTTTGAAGAAAACCGCAAATTATACAATCTTATTAAGAAAGAAAAAATTTTTAAAAATGAGCTAGACACAGGTATGAATCGGCATGGCGTTAAGGAAGAAGAATTTAAAAAGATTATTGAGTTAGCGAAGGCGAATCCCTTTATTCGTATTGAAGGAATGTATACGCACTTAGCTGACGCTGACACCCCTAACTCGCAACATGCTGAAAAACAAATCGCGTATTGGAATCACTTAGTAGAACGATATCAAACTCAGTTACCGGATTTGAAATATATTCATTGCGCGGCGACGGCCGGCGTTGCCTTTGCTGATAAGATTCGCGGCAATGTTATTCGTTTGGGGCGGGGCTTATACGGAGTTAATGTGGGTGTACGGCAACTTCCGCTTAAGCCGGTTCTAGAAATGCGGACGAGTATTACATCGCTGCGCGAGATCGATGCCGGGGAAAGCGTTGGCTATAACGCAACCTATACCGCGAGTGAAAAACGACGAGTCGCGTCAATTCCGGTTGGTTATGCTGAAGGGTTGGATCGCCGTTTATCAACAAAGGCAGCGTTTTGATTCAGGGGAAGATGTGCCCGATTGTTGGTCGTATTAGTATGAATATCGCGACGGTTGATGTCAGTGACTTAGCTGAGCTTTCTATTGGTGAGGAGGTCATTGTTATTAGTCGTGATCCTAAAGCTCTCAATTCAATTGAGAATATGGCTAAGCTGTGCGAGACTATTCCCTACGAGATAGTCGTTCATATTCCGACCCAGTTACGGCGGACTATAATCTGAACCCTTGCAATTTTAGCGGTTTTTTTGTACTCTTAGACGCATTGGCTCTTGTCGTTCAATGGAT
>CAZRDY010000001.1:0-4426 GCA_964599395.1 uncultured Gammaproteobacteria bacterium | reverse complement strand
CTTCGGTTTGCAAGTACATCCTATGCTTCTTTCCACGCCGGTTGAATCAGTGCCGGGCATCGGCAGCGTCACGGCCAGAAATCTGAAAAAACTCGATCTTTATACGATCGGGGATTTGTTGTTGCATTTTCCTTTTCGTTATGAGGATTTTAGCGAACGTACTCATATTGAAAATTTGACCGCGGGACAGACTGCGAATATTACGGCGACGATCGAGCTTATCCAAAACAAACGCAGTCCAAAGCGCCGGATGTACATTACCGAGGCTTTAGTTAATGACGGGACTGATAGTCTGCGTGTTATCTGGTTTAATCAACCATTTTTAACTCGGAACCTAAAACCCGGCGATGAACTATCGTTAGCCGGACGAGTTACGGAAGATTTTGGTGGTCTCGTTATGACTTCGCCGCAATACGAGATCCTCCGCCGCTCTTCGAGCTCCGGAGGACAAGGGATACATACTCAGGGCATTGTACCTGTATATCATCTGACTGGTGCCTTAACGCAAAAAGGATTACGCTCTGTTTTAAAAAAAGTTGTTAGTTTTGCCGATCAGTTAATTGATTGGTTGCCTGAAGGTATTGTTAGAAATTTTAAACTTGAATATTTTGCAAAAGCGATTGAGCAGATCCACTTTCCAAAAACAGAAGCGGAGCTCGAGCGCGCTAAAGAGCGACTCGGTTTTAATGAACTATTTTTATTACAGTTGAGTGCTCAGCGCCAGCGCCAAGCGTTTGCTAAACTTAAGGCGTCTTCAATTCCTTTTGACGAAGATGCAACTAAGAATTTTGTTAAAGCTCTGCCCTTTGATCTAACTACCGATCAGAAACGGTCGGCCTGGGAAATTATTAAAAATCTAGGGAGTGATAAGCCAATGTTGCGGCTTTTACAGGGAGATGTTGGTTCTGGTAAAACCGTCGTCGCGGCTCTAGCGATGCTTAATGTTGCGCGTGCGAAGCGTCAATCGGCCCTAATGGTCCCGACGGAAATTTTAGCGGCTCAGCATTTTGAAACCTTAACTCGTTTGTTTAGTGGTGAGCCTATTAAAATTGCGCTTCTGACGAGTGGTTATCATATGATCGCTGAAAAAAGTGAAGTTAGTGAAAGTTCTAAAAAAGAGATTCAGGCTAAACTAAAAGCGGGGGAGATTGATATTATTATCGGGACGCAGGCGCTTATTCAAAAAGATCTAGAATTTAGCGAATTAGCTTTTGTAACGGTTGATGAACAACATCGCTTCGGCGTTGAACAACGTAAACTCCTTACGGAAAAAGTAGTAGCGGGAACAGCGCCGCATTTATTATCTATGACCGCGACGCCGATCCCGCGTAGTCTCGCGCTCGCGATTTACGGGGATCTTGATGTTTCGCTTATTAAGGAAATGCCGGTTGGTCGTAAAAAGATTGTGACAAAAATTGTGTCGGAAGATCGCCGGGCTGATGCCTATGAGTTTATCGCAAAAGAATTAGCCGCGAATAATCAGGCCTTTGTAATTTGTCCTTTGATTGATGAATCGGATATGCTTGGTGTTACATCAGTTAAAGCGGAATTTGAACGACTTGATAAAAATGTTTTTAAGAATTATCCGGTTGCTTTATTGCATGGACGAATGAAAACAAAAGAACGAGAACAAGTAATGGCGGATTTCGTTGCTAATAAAATTAAAGTCTTAGTTGCGACTTCGATTATTGAAATTGGGATTGATATTCCGAACGCGACGGTTATGATGGTTGAGGACGCGGATCGTTTCGGTCTAGCGCAGTTACATCAATATCGTGGTCGCGTCGGTCGTCGCGAGGCGCAATCGTTTTGTTTCTTAATGACGCAGGCGGGGGAGAAGCAGGCTAATCATCGCTTAGAGGCGATGGTGAAATTTGATAGCGGCTTTGATTTAGCGAATGTTGATTTGAAATTCCGTGGACCAGGGGAAGTATATGGTCTTGTACAAAAAGGTTTCCCAGAATTAAAGATGGCTAATTTTTACGATGTCGAAATGATTAAAAAGGCGAGGGAAGCGGCCTTACAAGTCTTAGAAGTCGATCCAAATCTTTCAAAGAGCCAGCAATTGCGGCAAGAGCTGGGGGAATGGGAAGAACGAGCGCATTTGGAATAAAGGCAGAAAAGGTTATATTTAAGCCCTATTTTAGGGCTTTTTTAGTATTCCTGGTCTATATTGACAAAAAATGGTATATATGATATAATATGATAGTTACACTACATTGAAAATTGAATTGAAAAAATAAAAAAAACAAGAAAGGGCCGTGAAATGGCAATTAAATTAGTTGTTAAAATTGGGAGATCGTCGATCCCCAAAAATCAGCAGAAAATTCAAATTCCTGTTGAAGTACGCGTCTTTGATGGCCGTACACCGAAAGCTGGAGAAAGTCTTGTATTTAAGGAAGGGATGACCAACCTTAAAGCATTCTTAACTGACCCCAGCGGCACGGCACGATATGTATTTGAGTTCGATGCTTCACGTGCCAAAGAAATTGTTGAAATTGGTGCGCAGCTTATTAACGAACCGGTAGAAAAGTTCTTTATGGTTACTTTACCGGACATCGTTCAGGCAACAAAAACTGATCCGCATAACTTGTCATTATTCAGTTATACGGATGAAAAAACCGGACAGGCATGTATTGACTGTCAGGTAAATGATGAACACGGCAACGGATTAAGCAAACGCAAGGTTAGATTCTTTATTCAGGACCCCGATTGTTTATTCCCACCTGTTCCGACAAACCCCACTAACACTCTTCCGCCTTCTCACAATTTGCCTTATCACGAGGTAGAAACAGACGATGAAGGTGGCGTAATATTTCTTTTTCCTCGCAAACTTAAAAAAGGCGAGGTAATCGATTTATACGGTAAGCTTTCTGGCGTTCCGGAAACATGCTCAATTCAGGTAAGCCGTGCAGCTGCAAAACGCGTTAAAAAAAGCAAAGCTGATAAGTTCTTCAGCAAGCCATTTATACGCTGGGCTGGTTTATCTACTAACAATAAGCGTGCCAGATTCTTCTGGATAATGGCTGTTGCTTCTTGGATATACTGTATCAAAATTGGCTTCGGTTCTTTCGGAGCTGATGGAGAACACTGGCAGAAGTACGTGTGGTTAAGCTCATTCTTTTTCACCTGGGTTGCTTGCCCGGTTTACACCGTTGCAGCAATGCGTGAAGAATTAAAAGCTATCTGGATTGATTCTGCTAAAAAGCTCAGGAACAAACACAAAGGCACGGCAAACGATCCGTTTTTTGAAAGATTACTTGAAATGGCCGGAGAAGTTTCTTCTGCCCGTAATCATGCAAAACCTGATCTGACCGCCGTTTCCGGAGGCGCAGTTGCGGTTCCCAGTAATAAAAAAGCTTCGATCGGAGTGAGTATCGGACAGATGTTCGCTTCAGATATGGCTGCAGAATTCGCTTTTGATTTTATCTCAAAGGCATTCACAAAAATCGTGCGTGGCTAATAAAACCACGCACCCTTACACCAATAAAAAAATAAAATAAAAAATAGGGGACATTATAAATGTTTAAGAAATTATTTAAGTACATTGGCTATGGCTTACTTGGCATAGCATGCGCATTAGTTATTGGATACATACTTAATGGGATATTCCCATATGCATGGTTCTGGCTTTCAGTTGCCGTGGTAGGTATCACAGCTTTGACGGTCATGAAAGAAATGGGGAAAGGCTACGCTACATTATCAACGCTTATTTTAACAGCGGTGCTAATAGTAATCCTTCTTCCGATTCTGAATAATCGTTATCCGGTACTCAGTCATGCCTTAGGCAATAGAGAAGTTCAATCTGAACTTGATGCTGCAAAGGAGATAAATGAGCCATTCGCAGAAACACGCAAGGCGTTTAGCGAATATGATAACGGCATGGATCAGTTCACCGGGAATAGTGTCAGGGAAAAATTAAAAAACCATGACGTTCAGGGGAGCTATAATCTTTACCGTCAGGAAACTACACGATTCAAAGATCGTCAGGATACTTTGAAAAAAATAGAGGATGAAACATTGAATAGGGACAAAGTAAAAAATGTCAGCTATTCATCATCTGAAAATTCCCGTAATGTACGAAGTTATCAAGAAGTAGAGGTTGAATTTCCAGCTGACGGAGAAGTTAGGGTGCCTATCGATATGAAGATCGGAGACAGAGTAGAGTATTGTGTACCTACTACCGACTTCAAAGTGAAGGGAAAATACCAGTGGCATACGATTAGCGACTATGCTGATCACAGATGTACTAGTGAGAATCCAGCTATCATCAAGGGTGCTGGGAAAAGAGGAAAAGTGCTTGTCAGAGTGACACCTGGTTATTATTTATAGTTCATCAAATCATTAAATTCATTTTGACGGATACTGAATCTAGTATCCGTCTTTTTATTTACTCAAAAGCCTGATTAATGGTATTATAAAGTTA